>JAGZDD010000136.1 GCA_018369015.1 Clostridiales bacterium
CCGACCGGAGCGGCAGCGGAGACCGCCATAGGCGGAACGTAAAGCACGAATACCACCGGCGATTGCGGGAGCGCAAAGCGCGGAGCAATCGGCTTTCATACGTGGTGGAGCCGCGCGCAGCGCGGCATGGAAGTTTACTATGAAAGCCCCGGACGGCGGCTGTGTGCCAGGGGTGCTTGCGCACAATGGCATACAGAGGAAATCCCGCAAGGGGATACTTGTATGCCGTAAAAAGCACGGCAAACAGAGGAAAGGAGATTAGAAAATGATTGAAGTGACTCTTGGGAAAACAGGGATAAAAGTGAATAAAAATGGCTTTGGAGCTTTGCCAATGCAGCGTATTTCCAAAGAAGCCGCAGTAGCCCTTGTAAAAAAGGCTTATAGCCATGGCATTAATTTTTTTGATACGGCGCGTTCTTATACAGACAGTGAAGAAAAGCTTGGCGAAGCATTGCAGGGAATCCGGGAAAAGGTGTATATTGCCACAAAGACGCCGGCCTCCACACCGGAAGGCTTCTGGCAGGATTTAAAACGCTCCCTTGCCAATCTTCAGACAGATTACATTGATATTTACCAGTTCCACAATCCGTCCTTTTGTCCGAAGCCTGGCGATGGCTCCGGGCTGTACGAAGCTATGCTTGAGGCAAAAGCAGAGGGTAAAATCCGCCATATTGGTATTACGAGCCACCGCCTTTTAGTCGCCAGAGAAGCTGTGGAGTCCGGGCTTTATGAAACGCTCCAATTTCCTTTTTGTTATCTGGCCACAAAGAAGGATGTTGAGCTTGTCAATATGTGTAAAGCCGCAGGCATGGGCTTTATCGCTATGAAGGCGCTGTCCGGCGGGCTGATTACCGATTCTGCGGCCGCCTATGCCTATCTTTCCCAGTACAGCCATGTGCTTCCGATTTGGGGCGTTCAGCGGGAAAGGGAGCTTGATGAATTTATTTCTTATATTGAGGCACCGCCTGCGATGACAAAGGAGCGGCAAGCGGTTATCAAAAAGGATATTAAAGAGCTATCCGGTGAGTTTTGCCGGGGCTGCGGCTATTGTATGCCATGTCCAGTGGGGATTGAGATTAATAATTGTGCCCGGATGTCATTGATGCTGCGCAGGGCGCCCTCTGAAAACTGGCTGACCCCGGAGGTTCAGGAAAAAATGAAACGGATCGAGGACTGTCTGCACTGCGGACGGTGCAAAAGTAAATGTCCGTATGGCCTAGACACACCGTCGCTTCTTGAAAAAAACTATGAAGATTATAAAGCAGTGCTGGCAGGAGAAATCAGCGTGTCATAAGGCCTGGATATTTTTGACACCAGGAATTGGCTTTTAGAAGAGGTGATCTGACATGAAAAAATTTATGAAGGTTATGCTGTGTATTGTGGGCGGCTGCATTGCGCTGGTGGTGGTATTGTGGCTATGTCTTGATTATGTTTCAAATTATCGAAAGACCACCTGCGATACGTCGGTTTCACCGGACGGGCAATACGAATTACTGCTTCAGGCTGTCGGAGAACCGGATTGGCCTTTTGGCTCAGCTAGCGGCCGGCTGCTCCTAAAAAAAGACGGCAAAAAGATAGGCTATAGAAATTTTGAATTGAAAAACGACGGAGCCCCTATAGGCAAGAGCTGCTGGACGGTTACTTGGTATGATGATTACGTGGAGGTGGTCCTTTCTGCTAAGGAGCAGGGGGATGAAAAGCTTGTCATGGATTTGAAGTGAAAACAGTAACAATTAAAACAGATCGGCTCATTTTAAGAAAAGCCACGGAAAATGATATTCCTGCTGCATTTTGTAACTGGATGAGCGATGAGAAGTCTGCGGAATTTTTGCGGCATCCCGCCCACCGTGATATTTCTGTAACAGAAAATGCATTAAAGAAATGGATTGGAAGATACAAAGATTTGGATTATTACCGTTGGGTGATTATTTTGAAAGAAATTAATGAGCCGATTGGCACGATCTCTGCGGGCGGGATTGATGAAAAGACGAAGAAGATAAATATAGGGTATTGTATTGGAAGCCGCTGGTGGCATTGCGGGTATACAAGCGAGGCCCTGACAGCAGCCTTAACCTTTTTCTTTGAACAGGTGAAGGTAAAGCGAATTGAAGGGCAGCATGATCCGAACAATCCAAATTCCGGAAAAGTTATGAAAAAATGCGGTATGCTTTATGAGGGAACGTTAAGACAGGCGGACTGGAGTAATAAGGGAATTGTGGATACCTGTATATATGGGATTGTGGCGGCGGATTATTGGGATATGGCTCATAAATCCTGTATCGGCGCCGGTGCCTAACTGGTGTATTAAGCATTTGCCTAAAAAAGGGGAAGTATACTGCTCCGGTCTTGACTTTCCCTATACTTGCCTTTACAATAGTTGTATATACAATTATAAAAGAGGTGAGGATGCTATGCTTCGGCGGATTTTTTCTTTTCTGCACCAATATAAAAAATATGCCTTTCTGGCAGTTCTTTGCGTTGTTGCGGAATCTGTGTTTGAGCTGATTATCCCCTTAATTATGGCGGACATTGTCGACGTGGGGGTAGCGAATCAGGATAAAACGTATATCTTTATGAAGGGCGGGCAAATGCTTATCTGCGCCCTGCTGGCCCTGCTTTTAGGCATTGGGAGCGCGCGGTTTAGCGCCTTGGCCGGGCAAGGGCTCGGCGCAGAGCTTCGCAAGGAGGAGTACCGGCGGCTCCAGTCCTTTTCTTTTTCTAATATCGACCGTTTCCGGGTATCATCCCTTGTCACACGGCTCACAAGCGATGTGACCAACATACAAACTTCCGTGTCCACAGGGCTTCGACCGGCATGCCGGGGGCCTGTCATGCTTTTTATTGCCACAGGCGTCGCTTTTTCGATCAATGCAAAGCTGGCCCTTGTTTTTCTTGTCGCCCTTCCGGTGCTCGGCTTTCTTCTTTTTGAAATTATTTCCCATGTACGGCCCTTATATTCAAAAATGCAGGGCGCCATTGATATGGTCAACCGTGTGATCCAGGAAAATCTTACGGCGGTCCGCATTGTTAAGGCATATGTGCGGGGCGAATATGAGAAGGAAAAGTTTAATACTGTCAATGAAAATCTTATGAGCATTTCCAGGAAATCCTTCCGGCTGTCCGCAATGAATATGCCTGTCATGCAGTTTGTTATGTACGGAACGATTTTAGCGATTTTGTGGTTTGGCGGAAAGCTTATTAACGTCGGGGGAATGCAGGTTGGGGAACTGACTGGATTTTTAAGCTATGTGCTTCAGATTTTAAATTCCCTGATGATGATTTCCAACGTATTTATGATGCTGACCCGGTCCTTAGCCAGCGCCAGCCGCATTGTGGAGGTTATGGATGAGCGGGTGGAAATTACCGACGAGGATGCCAGGGATATATCTGTAGAGCGGGGAGAAATCGAATTTTCCCATGTTTATTTTAAGTATAAAAGCCAGGCCCCGGAATATGTCCTTTCCGATATTTCCCTGCATATTGGCGCAGGAGAAACGGTAGGGATTATCGGACAGACCGGGTCGGCAAAATCAACTCTTGTCCAGCTTATCCCAAGGCTTTATGATGTGAGCAAAGGCGTATTAAAAATTGACGGTTATCCGGTACGCGAATACCCTCTTGACCATCTTAGGGATGCCATTGCGGTTGTGCTCCAGAAGAATACGCTGTTTTCGGGAACACTTTTGGATAATCTGAAATGGGGGAAGGCGGATGCGACGATGGAGGAGATTAAAGAAGCATGCCGCATTGCCTGTGCTGATGAATTTATTGACCGCCTGGACAAAGGCTATTTTACGGAAATGGGCCAGGGCGGCGTCAATGTTTCCGGCGGGCAGAAGCAGCGTATTTGTATTGCCAGGGCATTGCTTAAAAAGCCAAAGGTACTTATTCTTGACGATTCTACAAGCGCCGTAGATACGGCTACAGAAGGACGGATCCGACAGATGCTTGCGAATAAGCTGCCGGATATGACAAAGATTATTATTGCGCAGAGAATTTCCTCCGTCCGTCACGCGGATAAAATTGTTGTCCTGTATGACGGTAAAATTAACGGGATAGGAACCCATGAGCAGCTTTTGGAGAAAAACGAGATTTACAGGGAAATTTATGAATCCCAGAAGGAAGGAGCGGATCTGTAATGGCGAGATATGTTGGTTATAAACGTCCGAAGAATACGAAAAAGACGCTTTTGCAGTTGATGCATTATCTTGGAAATCATAAATGGCTCCTTCTTATTGTAGCCCTTCTTGTTTTTGTAAGTACCGGAGCCAATATTATGGGAACCTATTTGCTAAAGCCCGTGATTAACCGTTTTATTATGCCGGGAAATATCAAAGGCCTTGTAGGCGCCCTTTTGGGTATGGGGCTTATGTATTTGTGCGGCGTGCTGGCAACCTTTGGCTATAATCAGCTTATGGTGATTACCGGACAGAAGGTTGTCAGCGAGATTCGCCGGGATCTTTTTGCCCATGTGCAAAAGCTTCCTTTAAAATATTTTGACGCCCATACCCATGGCGAGCTAATGAGCCGTTTTACCAATGATGTGGATACGGTTCAGGAGGCCCTAAATAACAGTTTTACAATGCTCATCCAGAGTTTTCTTATGGTTACTGGAACGATTACAATGCTTGTCGTTCTCAGTGTCCGCCTGTCGCTGATCGTTATTGTGTTTCTCCTGCTGATGTTCGCTTTTATTAAATACAGCGGCCGGCGCAGCCGTAAATATTTTCAGAAGCAGCAGGAGCGGCTTGGACGTATCAATGGTTTTGTAGAGGAAATGGTTGCCGGGCAAAAGGTAGAGAAGGTGTTTAACCATGAAAAAGAGGATTTTGAAGAATTTTGCCGCCGGAACGAAGCACTGCGCAAGGCCTCCACAAGCGCGCTGAGCTATTCATCCATGATGGTGCCGACTATTGTCAGCCTATCTTATGCTAATTATGCGGTGTCAGCCTGTGTCGGAGGGCTGTTTACCATTGCCGGGCTTTTAGACATTGGAAGCCTGGCGTCCTATCTTGTCTATGTCCGTCAGAGCGCCATGCCTTTGAACCAGTTTACCGCTCAGGTGAATTTTTTGCTGGCGGCCCTCTCCGGCGCGGAGCGGATTTTTGAAATGATGAATGAGCCGGAGGAGATTGATGAGGGGCAAGTCACCCTTTGCCCTGTAAACATCGGGCCAGATGGAAAGATGACAGGGGCGCAGGGCTATACCGGGCATTTTGCCTGGAAGGTGCCGGAAAATGTCCGACTTTTTGAAGAGGACGGAGAAAGCTGCTGGAAAGGTATACAAAAAATGGAGGACGGGAGCCTTCTTGTGCCTCTTTGCGGCAGGGTGGATTTTAGAAATGTAGTATTTGGCTATACGAAGGAGCGGCAGATCCTTCGGGGGATTAGCCTTTATGCGAAGCCGGGACAGAAAATTGCTTTTGTCGGCTCGACCGGTGCGGGAAAAACGACGATTATCAACCTGATCAACCGTTTTTATGAGATTTCCGGCGGAGAAATTATTTATGACGGAATTAACATTCAGGATATACGAAAAGATGACCTGCGCCGCTCCCTGTCCATGGTTGTTCAGGAAACCCATCTGTTTACCGGAACCATCGCAGATAATATCCGCTATGGCCGTCTTGAGGCGTCCGATGACGATGTGAGAGAGGCAGCCAGGATAGCCAATGCGGACTCGTTTATCCGGCGTCTGCCCGACGGCTATGACACAATGCTTTATGCCGACGGGGCGAATCTCTCCCAAGGCCAGCGGCAGCTTTTGGCTATTGCCCGGGCGGCGGTTTCCTATCCACCGGTGCTGATTTTGGATGAGGCAACCAGCTCCGTAGATACCCGGACTGAACGCCTGATTGAGAAAGGAATGGACGCTATTATGGAGGGAAGGACGGTATTCGTCATTGCCCACAGGCTGTCCACAGTACGCAATTCCAAGGCAATTATGGTGTTGGAAAAGGGAGAAATTATTGAAAGAGGCGACCATGATGACTTACTTTTGCATAAAGGGCGCTACTATCAGTTATATACGGGCCAGTTTGAGTTAGAGTAAGGATGGAGGTTTTCAAAATTTATGGAAAAGCATGAAATAAGAGATGCTCTTGTTGCAGCAGAGTTTGAAAGAAAAAAAACGCTTCAGCCGGGATTCCTTGCTTTAGGCCTGACTTTAGGCCAGGGCCAGCCAAGGATTTTAAAGACGCTTTATTCCCGGGAACCGATGACCCAGCGGGAGCTTGCGGATTTATGTCATTTGGATGTTACTACAATGTCGCGAACCTTAGACCGGCTGGAGGAAAATGGATGCTTGCGGCGTTGCCGGGATGTCAACAGCCGCCGTTCCTATCAGATTGAACTGACCGATAAAGGAAAAGCTTTGGCACGCGAGGTTATGGAGTGTTTTGAACAAATTGACGAACAGATTTGCCGGGGCTTTAATGAAGATGAGCTTGAGCTTTTACTTTCACTACTGCACAGAGTGATCAAAAATCTAAATCCATCAAGGGAATATCCGGAGGATATGGAAAGCATGGAGAAAAGGAAGAAGGAGTGAAGGGGATGTGGCTGTGTGCAAGTGAGAGCAGATGTAATACCGTAAAAATAACCCTGCATTATCCGGCCTATTACCGGAACTTTTCCTGTATCGGCGGGCAATGTGAAGCAACCTGCTGTGCCGGGTGGGAGATTTCGATCGACCGGCCTTCGATGAAGACCTACCGCCGCGCCCGTGGTGCTTTTGGGAAGAAACTTAAGGCCGCGATAAATACAAAGGAAATGCGTTTTAATACGGAGGCCGGCCATTGTCCTATGCTTAACGGCCGTGGGCTTTGCGAGATTTACCGGGTGCTGGGCGTGGAAAAAATGTGCCGTACATGCCGTATTTATCCGCGTCATATGGAGGATTACGGAAGGCTTAGAGAGATTATGCTGTCCTTGTCCTGTCCGGAGGCCGCTCGGATCATTTTAGGAAACAAGGAGTCCTTTTCTATTTACAGCCGCCGTTGCTTTCGGAAGCTGGCATTAAAGCAGGCGGATACGGGAATCTCAGAGGCACGGTTAAAAAGGCTTTTGGGGCTTAGGGGAAAATTGTTTTATATTCTTGGACAGAAACAAATGCCCTTATCTCAAAGACTTGAAGAAACACTGAAAGTAGTAGCCGGACAGAATCGGCCGCACCGGTTGGAAGCTCTAAGAGGCGGTCCGGCGTATGCGCCAGGGCTTTTTGAGAAGGGCGGGCAGGGAGAGAGGATAGCGAAGGCCGCCTGCGGGCCGGAGATAGACGCCTATATGGATATGCTTTTAGCCTTAGAGCCTGTGACCCGTACATGGCGTCCTTTTCTTACGGAAAGCATTGCCCTGCTTAAGTCAGAGAAAAATTTGAGGGAGCATTGGGATAGCTTCCGCCGGGAAGTGAGGGAAAATGCAAAAATGTATGAGAATTTGGCAGCCCATTATTTGTATATGTACTTTGCCGGGGCTGTTTATGACAAAGAAGAATATAAATGGTCAGCCCTTATAAAAACGAAGCTTATGATTTTTCATGTGCTTATTCTTTACAGGCTTCACTATGCCCAGTGGCTTCGGGGGAATGGAGGGCTTGGCGGCCTTGTATCGGCCGTTTGGATTTATTCAAGGCAAATGGACCATTCAGATACAAACTTAGAAGCCCTTGAAGAGCTTCTTGGCCGCCATCCCCTTTTTAGCGTTTCCCGCCTTACAAAGCAATTGGGAGAAATTTTATGACCCCTTGCGCCGCGGCCTGTGAAGCTGGATTGTGCGGCGCTGTAAGCGATAGCTTACTGGAACATATCGTCGCCGCTCTTAAAGCCGAAAGCCGGATGAAAATCAAATTTTACAGCGCCTACAGCAACATTCGGGCCTACAGCCTTTTTAATCCGGGCAATTCCCTCATTTCCAAAGCCTGCGCAAAGCTCAATGGCAGAACAACCTTTATCTGCCATTTCTTTGGCAGCCGCCTCCGCCTCATTATAATCTTTGACGCCGATGACATTCATACAGATTGTTTCAGACGGGATTACGGCCCGCTGTTTTTGTGGGTCAAGCCCTTTAGCAACATAAATAAAAGCACATTCAAACATTTTATCCATTCCTTTCTGATTGGTAACTTCATGGCAAACGGACATGCCGGTTAGATCCATTCCGTATGGCTATTATTTTATAATGAATTGGCATATAAGGCAAGGTTTAATACTGCCACAAATCGGAAAAATCGTAACTATTCAGCCATCCTCAGCCGCATGGCTGAATAGTTACGAAAAATCTATTATTGAAATTTCCTGACAATATCGTATAATTTAAGCTAAAGATTATAGTCCGGGCATAGCCCGGCGAAAAACAGGAGGAGATTATGATTAAAGTAACCGTTTGGAACGAATATGTTCAAGAGCAGATGGATGTTAAAGCTGGAGAGCTTTTTCCCGGCGATGATGCTGCAAAATTCCGTGAAGAGTTTATTCAGAGAGCTAAGGAGATTAAAGCGATACATAACGGGGCTATCCATAATACTTTAAAAGCCTTGCTTGAAGAGGATGAAGAAATAGAGGTCCGCCATATCGCTACATTAGAAATGGAAGAGTGCGGGCTTACGAAAGACGTTCTCGATGACACCGATGTCCTTGTATGGTGGGCGCATGTCGCCCATGATAAAGTACCGGATGAGATCGCTGAGAGAGTCCGGGATTATGTGTTAAGAGGTATGGGCTTTATCGCCCTTCATTCTGCCCATCCGAGCAAGCCGATGCAAAGGATTCTCGGAACAAGCGGTTCCCTGCAGTGGCGTGAAGGGGATTTCTGCCGTGTATGGAATACATGTCCGACCCATCCTATTGCTAAAGGGATCCCAGCATCCTTTGAACTTCCCGAGGAGGAGATGTATGGGGAATTTTTCGATATTCCAAAGCCGGATGATCTTGTATTCATTAGCTGGTACAGAGGCGGAGAGGTATTCCGTTCCGGCTGTACATGGACAAGAGGCTATGGAAAGATTTTCTATTTCCAGCCGGGCCACGAAACAAATAAATCCTATTTTAATGAAAATGTAAGAAAAATTATTCGCAATGCTGTAAAATGGGCGAACCCAGTGATGCGTGTCGGAGAGCTTTCCTGCCCACATGCAGAAATTTCACCGGAATCGAAATATCAGAAATAACAGAGCAGAGCTAAACTTACAGGCTTATGGATAAAAAATTAATGTCTGTCCTTGAACAAATTACCGGGGAGGAGCAGGCTATCTTAGATGGCCGCTCCCAGGTAAGCAAGGCGCTTTACACGGACTGCCGGGAATTTGTTATTGACAGTAAAAAAATGCTGGAAAAAGGCAAGCTCATGGATATACGTACACATACCCGCTTTGTCCATTTCCCTAAGCATAAACATAATTATGTTGAAATCATTTATATGTGTTCCGGCGAAACGGTACATATCATTAATGGGGCAGACCGGGTTGTTCTCCATCAGGGAGAACTGCTTTTTTTGAACCAGAATTGTTATCACGAGATATTTCCCGCCGGAAAAGAAGATATTGCCGTTAATTTTATTGTGCTTCCTGAATTTTTTGACGAAGCGTTTAAAATGATGGACGATGAAAATATTCTGAGGGATTTTATTATTGGTTCTCTCACAAAAAGCCCGGAAAATGCCAGCTATTTACTGTTTCAGGTATCGGATATTCTTCCTGTGCAAAACCTTGTGGAAAATATGGTGTGGTCATTAGTAAACAAACAGCCGAACCGCCGTCAGATGAATCAGATTACTATGGGGCTTTTATTGCTGTCACTTGTCAATGCTTCCGACAGAATTTTCTATGGTCAAGGAAATCCAAGCGACCGCCAGGATGTGCTTCGGGTTCTGCGTTATATTGAATCGAATTACCGCACGGCGTCATTACAGGAGCTGGCTGAAATGATGAATGAAAGCTTTTATCAGCTCAGCCGCTTTATTAAAAAACATACAGGACATACCTTTAAGGAGCTGCTGCTTATAAAGCGTTTGAACCAGGCGGCGTATCTGCTTGGCACGACCCGGCTGCCTGTGGCAGATATTATTTATCATGTCGGCTACGATAATACAAGCTATTTTCACAGGGTTTTTAAGGAGCGGTACAAAATGACGCCCCGGGAATATCGGGAGCGGTGCTAAATTAAGCCTTACGATTCTTAACTTTGGCGCGTTGTCTGCGGAACTAAATATGTCAATAATTTGAAAGAAAACGCTTCTTTTGTCAACTTTTTGCTGTTTTTGTCAATTGTTTCAATTAAAATGATTTGATACTTTACAAAATCGAAGTATATAATGCATTTATCTGATAAAGTAGAAATATGGCAAAAGAGATAGAAGGAGCGTTTCATAATGGAAAAAATTAATTTTATAGTGATTGACGACAAAGATAAATTGAAAGATTTTATTAAGCAGCTTATTGCGGAAGAGCGTGCTGAATATACGATTGAAGAAAAGCAGCAGGGGCCGGTTGTTACTGAAGACATAAAGCGCCGTGTTACAAAAATGATCCAGGATCTTGGTGTTCCTGCCAATATTAAAGGTTATACTTATTTGAGGGATGCTATTCTAATTTCTATTGCAAATCCAGATGCTATCAATTCCATCACAAAAG
>JAGZDD010000137.1 GCA_018369015.1 Clostridiales bacterium
GCTGTTGCATAAATACCGGAAATAGGAGGTCGGGGTGATGAATTCCTTTTGGTTAGAAATAATTGCCAGTGATAAAAAATTTTATGCCGGACGCTCTACGATGATTATCCTGCCGGTTCCCGACGGTACGGTTGCTGTTTTAGCTCACCATGAGAATATGCTTATTGCCGTTGTTCCCGGGAGTATCGAATTTGTGACTGTAGACGGCGAGCGCCGCCAGTGCGTCGTGAGCGCTGGATTTGCTGAGGTCATTAATAACCGTGTGAGGGTTATGGTTCTCACTGCGGAGCGCCCGGAGGATATTGATGTTGTCCGGGCCCGCGAGGCCGAGGAGCGGGCTAAAGAACAGATTCGCCAAAAAAAGAGTATTCAGGAATACTATATGAGCAAGATGTCTTTGGCGCGTGCGATGTCTCGTTTGAGCGCTGCAAGCAAAATCCATGATAAAGAAATATAAAAGCAACAAAAAACTCCGGATGTTATGTCCGGAGCTTTTTTAGAAGGGGTGATAATTTTGAAATTTGAAAATTTTTATGATATGTATGAGGTGCGAAGGTTAAATAACAGCGATGTGCCGCAAATTTACAGGTTATCTGTAGGCAATCCGCTGTTTTATCAATATTGTCCTCCGGCGGTAACCAAAGAATCTATAAAAGCGGATATGGAGGCTTTGCCGCCGGGGATAAATAAAGAGGATAAATATTATGTTGGTTTTTTTGATAAAGATGTCCTTGTGGCCATATTGGATTTGATTTTGGGGTACCCTGAAAAAGACAGTGCTTATATTGGCCTTTTTATGATGAATCAGACGTTCCAGGGCAAAGGGATCGGGAGCAGTATTATATCAGAGCTTGGCAATGCCCTGGCACAGGAGGGATTTTTTAACCTTAGCCTTGCCTATGCCAAAGGGAATCCCCAGAGTGAGGCCTTTTGGATAAAAAATGGTTTTAAAAAGACTGGGAAAATCTCTGACCAGGGCTTATATAAGGCGGTGCTGATGGAACGCCGGCTTCCATGCGTGGCAGAGCCACGTTCAGTGCAGTGCGGCATAAAAGCTTAGTAATTAAAGGGAGGTGTTGCTTATGAGAGTGTCTTTGAACGGGAAATTATTGTTGCAAAAACTTACCCACAGCCTTGGCACGGCTAATGACCGCCCCTGGGCAAATCCGGTGATCCGGCAATATTTAGTCCGGTCGAAAAAAATTAACAGGAGCTTTCGTATTGTACACCTCTCGGATCTTCATTGCTGTTATTACGGCGTTCACCAAGAGCGGCTCTGCCGGCTGATTGACCAGGTAAAGCCGGATCTGATTTGTATGACCGGAGATATGCTTGAACCGAAATTTTCGCCTGGGGCTGCGGGAGATCTTTTTTCTTATGTGGCAGAAAAATATCCATGCTATTTTGTTACCGGAAACCATGAATATAATTACAGAAACTACCAGGCTGCAAAAGCGTATGTCCGTTCTTTTGGAATATGCGTTCTTGATGGCAGGGGAGAATGGGTGACGGTTGGAGAATCATCTCATAATACAAGAGGTGAAAAATCTCATCGTACGGCTGTTGGAACACTTGATAGCAGAAGACATTGGAGCGGGCAGGAAATTTATATTTGCGGTATTGATGATCCTACGGCTCCAAATAAAAACTGGAAGAGAAGGCTGTACCAGGCAGCGGCAGCCGCCGGTGCGGACCCGGCAAGGTTTACGCTGTTTTTAACTCACCGGCAAGAGCGAGCGGCCCTGTATGCAAAGCTGCCTTTTGATCTTGTGCTTTCCGGCCATGCCCATGGAGGACAGTGGCGGCTGCCCGGACTTGGGGGCGGCCTGTTCGCGCCCTGTCAGGGGCTTTTTCCCAAATATGCCGGAGGCCGCTATGATTTTGGCGCACAGACTCATATTAACAGCCGGGGGTTGGCCTATTATGTTCCTGTTCCAAGATTTTTTAATCCTGTAGAGTTTGGGGTGATCGATGTGGTACCTGTTTGTGGAAATCTGGCAGATCATCACCAGAGCATATAAGAGTTCCGAAAGAGGAACTCTTATATGCTATGCAGGAGGTTTTGCAATTTTCCCTTTCTAAAATATAAGCCCCATACCTTCGAGAATATTTTTGGCTTTCTCAACATCTGCTTCTGCAATATAAATATCTTCCCCACACATGGAATTTCCGCCATAAAGATTCATAAAGCCGCCTTCACTGGCATCTCTTTTAAATGCTGCGATCTGATTTGCTTTAAAGGTTTGCAGAATCATTTCAGCCTGTAAATTGTCTTGGGCAGAAAAAATTTTTACTTCTTTGACGTTTTCCATAAAATCTCCTCCATTTTTGTATCAAAAGGCACAGCCTTGGCATGGCCGCAAGCGGCCATGATATGGCTTCGCCAATTATGCGTACTTACGCGCAGAGGAAAGCTCACTTCGTTCGCCGCGCGAAAGACGCGATATAATGTCTGCTTATGCAGACATTATATCATGGCCGCAAGCGGCCATGATATGGCTTCGCCAATTATGCGTACTTACGCGCAGAGGAAGGCTCACTTCGTTCGCCGCGCGAAAGACGCGATATAATGTCTGCTTATGCAGACATTATATCATAAAAATTTAGCCCTAGCTATTATATCAGAGGTTTTTATTTGCTGTAGCAAGCATTAGCTTGATACGGTTGACCTGGTTGACTTCGCTGGCGCCGGGATCATAGTCAATAGCGACAATATTAGCCTCCGGATGCTGGCGCCGCAGCTCTTTAATAACACCCTTGCCTACGATGTGGTTTGGCAGGCAGCCAAAAGGCTGGGTGCAGACAATATTTGGCGCGCCCTGGTGAATAAGCTCTATCATTTCTCCGGTTAAAAACCAGCCTTCACCGGTCTGGTTCCCGAGGGAAACAATCGGTTTTGCATATTCCGCCAGCTCATGGATATACGCCTGTTCACAGAAGTGACGGCTTGCTTTAAGCTCCTGGCGGGCAGTTTTTCGGATTGCTTCGAGAAATTTAATCCCGATATTGCATAACATTGCAGCTTTTTTGGACTTCCCTAAGAAATCCCGCTTGAAATTCGCATTGTAGAAGCAATAGAGAAAGAAATCCAAAAGATCCGGCATAACGGCCTCGGCCCCCTCAGCTTCCAGCAAATCGACAAGATAGTTGTTGGCAGAAGGAGAAAATTTTACAAGAATTTCGCCAACAATACCTACCCGGGGTTTTTTTAGTGTTTCGTCAATAGGAAGGGCGTCAAAATCCCGGATGATCCCCCGGATATTTTTCTTAAAGCTGCTTTTTCTTTTTCCGGTCAGGGAATCAATACATATTTTTGCCCATTTTTTATGAAGGGCGTTAGCGCTTCCGGCCACCTTTTCATAAGGGCGCATCCGGTAGAGGACGCGCATGAAAACATCGCCGTAGACGATAGCCTCCATAGCCGCTTTAAGCATTGGCAGTGTATATTTGAAGCCAGGATTTTTCTCAATACCCTGGGCGCTTAAGGCGATGACAGGGATTTGGTGCATGCCCGCATTTTGGAGGGCGCGGCGGATAAAGCCTACATAATTGGTGGCGCGGCAGCCGCCTCCGGTCTGTGACATAGCCACAGCCACTTTATTCAGGTTATATTTTCCTGAAAGCAGCGCCTTCATAATCTGGCCCACAACGCAGATGGACGGATAGCAGGCGTCGTTATTGACATATTTCAGGCCAATATCAATGGCCTCGCGGTCACAGTCCGGAAGCAGTTCAATATGAAGGCCATTGGCATTTAAAGCCGGAGAAAGCAGCTCAAAATGGATGGGCGACATATTGGGAACAAGGATTGTGTAGTCCTTGGACATTTCTTTTGTAAAAAGAACTCTGTCATGGGCTGAGGTTTCCACATGGCCCTTGATATTTTTCTGTTCACGCATACGGATGGCCGCGATAAGGGAGCGGATACGGATACGGGCAGCGCCTAAATTGCTGACTTCGTCAATCTTTAAGCATGTATAGAGCCGCCCGGAGCCGGTAAGTATATCCTTTACCTGGTCAGTAGTTACGGCGTCTAAACCGCAGCCAAAGGAATTAAGCTGAATCAACTCTAAATTATCCTGGGTCTTGACGAATTGGGCAGCAGCATAAAGCCGGGAATGGTACATCCACTGGTCGGAAACAATCAATGGCCGTTCCGGCTGCCCTAAATGGGAAATACTGTCCTCGGTAAATACGGCAATGCCATAGGAAGTAATCAGCTCAGGAATCCCATGGTTGATTTCGCCGTCGGTATGATAGGGGCGTCCGGCCAGGACGATACCCTTCATATTGTGTTCGCGGATATAGACAAGCGTTTCCTCGCCCTTATCCCGCATATCCTGGCGGGCGGTTTCAAGCTCATCCCAGGCTTTCTGGGCTGCGAGATTAATTTCACTTTCAGGGATATTAAAAGTGCCTCCAAGCTCCTGAATCAGCCGTTCCTTAAGCCGCTCCAGGTTATCGAGAGGAAGGAACGGGTTCATAAAACGGATGTTTTCATCCCGAAGCTCCTCCACATTGTTTTTTATATTTTCCGAATAGGAGGTGACAATAGGGCAGTTATAATGATTATTTGCACCCTCCACCTCATTGCGCTCATAAGGGATACTCGGGTAAAAAATGAACTGTATTCCCTGCTTTAACAGCCACATAATATGCCCGTGGACAAGTTTTGCGGGATAGCATACCGATTCACTTGGAATGGATTCGATACCCAGGGAATAAATTTTTGCCGAGGAAGGCGGGGAGAGAATCACCCGGTACCCAAGCTCATTAAAAAATGTGAACCAGAACGGATAGTTTTCATATTGGTTCAATACTCTTGGAATACCGACAGTACCGCGGTAAGCCTTATCCTCGCTCAGCGGCTCATAACTAAAAAGGCGTTTAAGCTTATAAGCAAAAAGGTTAGGAACATCGCTCTTTTTCTTTTCTCTGCCAAGTCCAACCTCGCAGCGGTTTCCTGTGATAAACTGGCGGCCGCCGGAAAAACGGTTGATTGTCAGATGGCAGTTATTTGTACAGCCCTTGCAGCGCGCCATAGATGTTGTGTATTTTAAATCAATGATTTTATCCAGGGAGAGCATTGTGGACTCTTTGCCATCGTAGCGCTCTCTGGCAATAAGGGCGGCCCCGAAGGCACCCATGATTCCTGCAATGTCCGGTCGTACGGCCTCGCACTGGGAAATACGCTCAAAGCTGCGAAGCACTGCATCGTTGTAAAAGGTACCGCCTTGAACGACGATCTTCTTTCCAAGATCCTTCGGATCCGTCAGCTTAATGACCTTTAAAAGCGCATTTTTGATGACGGAATAGGCAAGCCCGGCGGAAATATCCCCGACCTCAGCGCCCTCCTTTTGTGCCTGCTTAACGTTGGAATTCATAAATACTGTGCAGCGGGAGCCAAGATCCACAGGATTTTTTGCAAAAAGGGCGACTTTTGCAAAATCAGCAATTTCATAGTTCAGCGATTTTGCAAAGGTTTCAATGAAGGAGCCGCAGCCCGAGGAACAGGCTTCGTTGAGAAGAACACTGTCTACAGTATTATTTTTAATTTTGATACATTTCATATCCTGGCCGCCGATGTCTAAAATACAATCGACATCAGGCTCAAAAAATGCGGCGGCATAATAATGGGCGACCGTTTCGACCTCGCCCTCATCGAGCATAAGCGCAGCTTTTATAAGCGCCTCGCCATAACCGGTTGAGCAGGAATTAACAATGCGTGCGCTGTCGGGAAGCTGATCAGTAATTTCCTTAATCGCCCGTATGGTTGTTTTTAACGGATTGCCGTTGTTGCTGCTGTAAAAGGAGTACAAAAGAGTGCCATCCTCACCGATAACGGCGACTTTCGTTGTTGTGGAACCGGCGTCGATACCGAGGAAGCAGTCACCTTCATATTCTGCGAGATTTCCTTTTTTTACTGTATGTACGCTGTGCTTTTGAATAAAAGCATTATACTCTTCCTGGCTTTCAAACAAAGGCTGCATACGGGTTGTTTCCGCTTCAATTTTAATGTCAGAAGAAAGAAGCCGGATCAAAGCTTCAACATCTGTATGGGAATCTTCTTTATAGTTGAGAGCAGCGCCGATCGCTGCGAAAAGGTGCGAATTGTCAGGGGCAATAATCTGAGGCCCGGAAAGCTTCAGGGTACGGATAAAACATTGGCGAAGTTCTGATAAAAAGTGGAGCGGGCCGCCTAAAAAGGCCACATTTCCCCGGATCGGCTTGCCGCAGGCAAGGCCGCTGATAGTCTGATTGACAACAGCCTGGAAAATGGAAACGGAAAGATCTTCCTTAGTCGCTCCTTCATTAATAAGGGGCTGAATATCGGATTTTGCAAAAACACCACATCGGGCGGCAATAGGATAGACAGCCTTATAGTTTTTAGCGTATTCATTTAACCCCTGTGCGTCTGTCTGGAGCAGTGAGGCCATCTGGTCAATAAATGAACCGGTGCCTCCAGCACAGATACCGTTCATACGCTGCTCAATATTCCCTCCGGTAAAATAAATAATTTTTGCGTCCTCACCGCCAAGCTCAATGGCCACATCTGTCTGGGGGGCAAAAAGCTGGAGCGCTGTAGATACGGAAATAACCTCCTGGACAAAAGGAACGTCGATCGCTTTGGACAATGACATACCGCCGGAGCCGGTAATCATCGGGAAAACCTCCATGGGGCCAAGCTCCTTAAAAGCTTTTTGTATGAGGGAGAGAAGGGTTTCTCGGATATTGGCAAAGTGGCGCTCATAGTCGGAAAAGAGCACATTTTTGTCTTCATCTAAAAAGGCAACCTTGACAGTGGTGGAACCAATATCAATGCCTAAACTAATCTTTTGCGTCATAGTATAAATCACGGAGAGCTTTTGAAGCTGACAGGCACAGCCTGCTAGTATTGCTGCAAAATCTCCGCAAGAACCTCCTAACTATATAAGGATTACGGATCGGGCTTTAGCCGTGTTTATTATACGCTAAAGGTTTCAAAAAAACAATGGATATTTTATGAAAATAAAATAAAATCACATATAAATAGGAAATAATAGTTCCAAAATGTAAGGCTGGTGAATATATTATTTAAAAAAGGACTGTAATTGCTATGAATTATTATCAGTCAAAATGCGATGGGATTACGCATACGATCCGGCCAGGAGATACCTTATACCGTTTGAGCCGCCTTTACGGTGTAGCTTTGGAAACAATTATGGACGCCAATCCAGATGTAAATATTTATAACATGGCCGTGGGGGGAACGATTTGTATACCTATGGCCCCGGGAATGTCAGGGAAAGCGGCATTAAATCCATTACCCGGCAGTAAGCCAGCCACGGCGGCAGAAAGTGCCAAAAGCCCGGAAGAGGAGATGCTGCCAGAGCCGGCTGGCTCAGACAGCCAGCAATGGCAAAACGATTCGGACGGCCGTCAATGGCCAAGCAGCACAGGCAGCCAGCAATGGCCAAGTGACGCCGATAGCCGTCAATGGCAGACAGGCGCGGGGCTGGACTGGATGATCATTATGCCTTATGAAGTAAAAATGGGAGACAGCTTAAACAGCATATTAAAAGACTTTGATATGGATTTTGAAACCTTTGCCGCCTATAATCCAAAGCTTATGCCGATTAAGCTTGATAAAGGCGAGACGGTATATGTAAAACGCAAACGTACAATTTTGTAACTATTCAGCCAGGTCTGCGCACTTACTACTTTGTACGCTTTCTCACTAGGCTCGAAAATACCTCGCCAAGTGTTCAATGTGTGCGCTGACCGTCAGAAAATGATACAGGAGTGCAAAAATCCCATCGCCATGGGCGATTTTTAATGGATTTTTGCAGGTAACAGTTCAGCCGAACTGTTACACAATTCTTGCGGGCCGGCCGCAAAGATGAGCCTGCGAAGTTACTATAATCGGCGAAGCCGTGAATCGTAACATTTTATTTTTTCTTAATGATTCGTCAGGGTATAATGGTTGACAAGGGTATAGGGGTCAACTATAATTAATATTATCTATGTCATATATATCCAGGCTGCCCTGCAAAGCGGCCTGGATTCTATTGAAAGTGAGGAATCAGACATTTATGTTAGACAAGCTTGAAAGAAAGTTCGGCAAATACGCCATCAAAAATCTGATGCGCTATATTATCGTACTGTATGCTATTGGTTTTTTCCTGAGCTTTGCGATGCCTGAGGTATATTACGCATATTTTTGCCTGGACGCAGAACGGATTCTCCACGGGGAAGTATGGCGGATTGTTACATTTTTGCTAAATTCCCCAAGTAATAATCCGATTTTTGTTATTTTTTCCCTCTATTTTTATTATCTGCTCGGAAATACACTGGAACAGGTGTGGGGCTCTTTTCGGTTCAACCTGTATTATCTGACCGGTGTTTTGGGAACCGTGCTGGCGGCAATTATTGTTTATTTAATTACAGGCCAGTCCTTTTATACGAATCTCTCTTTTTATATGGATACCTATTATATTAATCTGTCGCTGTTTTTAGCCTTTGCGACAATTATTCCGGACATGCAGGTATTGTTTATGTTTCTCATCCCTATACGGATGAAATGGCTGGCAATTTTAGATGTTGTTCTTCTGGTGTTCTCATTTGTGCAAGGGGGCTGGGGAACACGTATTTCTATTGTTGTAGCTTTGCTGAATTTTTTGTGCTACTTTTTGTCATTTATGCGAAAGAGAGGCGCATCTCCAAAGCAGCTGCACCGCAAGTATGTGTATAAAAAGGCTGCGGCTGCAGGCGCGGCAAAATCTCCGGGAGGCGTAGGTGGCGCAGGGCGGTATCCTGGCGGCGCCCATCACCGCTGTGCTGTATGCGGCCGCACAGAGCTTGATGACCCCAATTTGGAGTTCCGCTACTGTTCTAAGTGCAATGGCAATTACGAATATTGCCAGGACCATTTGTTTACACACACCCATGTCAAGTAAACAAGCATATCGCGCTGCGTGCGGCACTATTATATATGAAAGGTCAGAATAAATATGAATATTAACCGGTTGATTAAAGATTTAAAAATCGGAAATAATCCAGAAGAGAATTTAAGTGCGTACAGCCAGTTGTTGTTAAATTCCTATATACGTCTGGCTTATGGAAGATTTGCGTTGGATTTTACTGAAAATTATGATTTTTTGGCCCAGGAAGAGGAGGGCTTCGTTTTTGAGGTTTTATCAGAGATTACTTCCATGGCCCGGGATTTAGGCGAGGGAAAGACCGATGCAAAGCCGGAGGATATAGAAAAGCTTGAACGTATCCGGGGGCGGGTGATGACTGCTTTAAAGGAGTTAGAAGAATATTTGTACTATTTTCAGTTTTACGAGCACACGATGAACCGGCTGGCGTTTAAATTTGAAGACAAGCTTGACATTCCGGATACGCAAGAGCTGGTGGCAGGGATAATGATGTATATTTCAGAAAAGGAAGACGCTCCGACGGTTAATCAAAGGATTCAGACTGTACTCAGTGAGCTGCCTGTGCGGCTGACAACGGCGAAGTTTTTTGAACTTTTAGACAATGGCTGTATGTGTTTTAACGGGGCACGCAGCGATATGGCGGACAGCTTTTTTGAGCAGATGGAGCTGGCGGCTAAAAAGCCAGAGCTTGGGCAATTAAACGAGTCATGGCCAGAGCTGTATAGGAATGCAAAGCTTTTTGACGGGCTTTCCTTTGACATGCTTGATCAAGAAACATGTAATGCTTTGTTGGAGAAGCTTGAATTGACAGCCAAGGTTATCGCAAAGCATCTCGGTAATTTCGTGGATCTGCTGGATTTAATTAACGAGCTGTATATTCTGGTGATTTCCCTGCCTTATACAATGGCTGTTCCTGCAGAATGTCAGGAGCTCGGGGCAATTTTGCGGGCATATATTAAGGCTGTAGACAGCGGCGATTTCCTGGATATTGATGAGGATATTTTGGGCGGCCTTTCAAAGACTGTTGAAAATCAGGAAAAGTATTTAGGTGAGCATATGTATATGGAGGATGCATTAGAAAGTATCCTGGAAAAGCACAGCAATATGATTGATGGTATTATGCTTGGCGGTATATATCATGCACTTTGTATAGATCAGCGCTTATTTAGTCCAAACTCCACGAAAGATATTTCACAAATAGCCCCCTATTATATTGTTGGCAGGGAGGAGATCATTTCCAGGACAAATGCGCTGAAGGCGATTTATAAAAAGACCTTTAAAGAAAATCCGCAGATTGTTAAAAGGAGCCTTATTTCGCGCGCTTTTGAGAATATCCCGGTTCCCTTTGATAATCTTAACGGGGTGGAGGAATTTATACGCCAGAGCCTTTATAGCTGTACCCAGGATTATGAGAAGGCGGCTGTAGCGTCTGCGCTGGAAAATATGATAAAGTAATTTTAGGTGAAGTGTATCTATGGTTCGATGGTTAAAACCGCTGTATAAAGAGGACAGCATTAAAGAAAAAACCGCGGTTATAAGGTACCGCTTTAAATTTAAAAAATATCCGGGCAGTTATTATTATATTATATTGCCCGAGGGCAGGGATATGCCGGAAATTATCCGGGCA
>JAGZDD010000138.1 GCA_018369015.1 Clostridiales bacterium
TGGTGTGATAAGATCCGTCCAGAATATGAAGCATTGGAAAGCCGCCTTAGCAGTGCTATGGAAAAGACTCCTTTTAAAGAACAGCTTTCTTATTTTACAGGCGAAGAAGCATTCAAAAAAGCAGGACTGAAGGAGCAGTGTTTTTCAGAAGAGATTCTGGAGGATCTAAGAGAAGAAAACAGACTGTCTGCCAGATATTCAGAGCTTACAGCTACACTTAAGGCAAAAACAGCAGAAGGTGAAGTGCCGCTTGTAAGTCTTGCCAAAATGGGATCAAGTGAAAACAGGGAAGAAAGATCTAGGTTTTATAAAATATGGGAAGAAAGCTGGATGGGAATTGCACAGGAACTGGATCAGGTTTATGACGGTCTTGTCAAGATTCGTGCAAAGATTGCCGGAAAGCTTGGAAATTCGCAGATAACGCCCAAAAGCCGGCTGGCAGGAGAACGGTTGCTGGCAGAGGATGATTATACCGGGATATTTACCGCAGATTGCGATAATGAAAACGGCAGGGATGTTATTTTTGGCGGAGCTTCGATAAAGGAGCGTCAAATACATATTTACGGAAAAATACAGTGCGATATAGGTGGGATCACATTAAGGGTGCGTGAAAATGCAGATGTTTTTGTGGTCGAACCGCAGAAAGATGGAACCTTTGACAAATATCTTGATTTTTCCACCGGAGGAAACTATATTATGGCAGATTATGAAAATTTTTCTGGTAAAATAGAGTTGGTGGCAGAATATGTGCCAGATACAGAACAGGAGGAAAACTTATATGACAAATAGAGTATGGCAGCTTAAAAAAATTTTTTGCAACATTGTCGCCTGGCTGTTGATTTGGCTGATCGCAGTGCTTGCTATTCCTGTTGGAATTATTATGCTCATCATTTATTGTGTCCGCACGGTTTCCGATAGAGTGATAAGGAAAATGAATGGCGGCCACAGCACAGTAAAGCGTGTGGAGTCTGGAAATTTTGGACATAAGATTATAGAAAAACATTCATAATAAACGGACATGCCGCACAAAGGGAGATGAGCCTTTCAGTACCATGCGGCAGCGCAGGAGTTTTTATAGAAAATGGAGGCCTAGAATGACAACTTTTAATGAACAGCTATGTGATTTCTGGAAGATGTTTGAAAATGGAAAGAAAATGGTTCTTTCCACATCTCTAGATGACTATGTCACTTCAAGAATGATGAGTATTATTCAAATGGATGGCTTTTTGTATTTTCAGACAGATAAAACTTTCCGCAAATATGAACAGCTTATAAAAAATAGAAGGGTGGCATTGTGTATTGATAATATCCAGATTGAAGGAATATGTGAGGAGTTAGGGAGGCCTTTGGAAAATGAAGCCTTTGTACAAAACTATAAGCTCTATTTTGCCAGTTCGTTTGAAAGATATACACAGCTTGAAAATGAACGTTTGTTTAAAGTAACTCCGCAATATATCAAATTATGGATTTATGAGGAGGGGAAGCCCTTTGAAAAGATTTTTGATATACAGCGGCAGAAATTTGATTTTATAGAATATAAAGGAAATGGAAATCTGTAACGGTACATACAGCGACAGCTTTTTGTACGGCAAAAAGGATATTCCTGTAACAGTTCTGCATGGCTGAACTGTTACCTGTTTCTAACAAAAATGAGCCAGGTGTCAATATACGCCTGGCTCATTTTTGTGCGCGATACGCCCTGCAAGCGGTTGCTGTGCTTGCACGAACAGGTCTACGCTCCGCTGGGGTCGTTGCTGGACGCGTGGTCTACGCTCCGCTGCGGTCGTTGCTGGACAAGCGGTCTACGTTCCACTTCGGTCGTTGCTGGACGCGTGCCATTGGCACGCAGCAACACTGGCGCTTAGCAACACTGGCACGCAGCAACATTTGCAGGGCAACGACCGGAGCGAAGCGAAGACAGGCAAAGCCGCGGGATGACCGGAGTATCGCAGTAATCGGATAGGGGAAGATCCCTTCCCTATCCTATCGAATTTGGGAAAATGCCGTAGATATTATTTATGGCTCCCGGTGATTGATTTTGACAAAATATTTCCCCCTTAAAAGGTATAATGTTCACGTAAGCATGAGCCGGGCGGGCTGGCGGCCAGAAGAAGCGCCAGCTTGCAGGCGTATTCTAAAGGGGGCCAGCCCATTGGGCAAAGCCCGTGACCGAATGGAGCGAAGCAAAAAGAGGTCAGGCCCGGCAAAGTAGCGTAGAAGAACAGCCGGGAGCTCTTCATCAGGAGGTGATGATGCAATCATTGTTTATTTGGATATGCTGTTCCTGGAAAATCTTATGATGGACAGCTTCCTTCTGCTTTTTGTCAGTCTGTTTTTAAGACAGCCTACCACCTTCTTAAAAATTTTGGCGGCATCAGCAGCCGGCAGTGTTTACTGCTGCATTTATACAGTCCTGGCAGCGAATACAGGAAGCCTTTTTGAGGGAAATATCCGGGGCATGCTGGGAATTATGCAAAGTATTGCAAGTACAATCATTTCTTACGTTCTTTTATGTATGCTTATGATCTTTCTTGCATTTGGCATACATAATAAACACATTCTGATGAAGAACATAGCTGTTCTTTATGGAGCAGCTTTATTTACCGGAGGTGTTTTTTCATTCCTTGGAAATCTTGTGACACCCAATAACCACTTATTTTATAAAGCTAAAGAAGCCGCAAAGGCATGGAACTTTGGATGGGCCTGGGCTTATTTTGCTGTTTTTTCTGGAATCGCTTTCCTGGCGGGCATGGCTGTGATCCGGGGGTGGCACCGATGGCAGAATATTTCCGGCAATTTATATGACATAAGTCTTGAGTTCGGGGAAAAAAAGCTCCGGCTTAAGGTCTTATTAGATACGGGTAATCAATTATACGAGCCGGTACATGGCAGGCCTGTGACAATTATTGAAAAATCTGCAATGGATGAAATATTTGAAGATACGGATTGGGGAGAAAAGACAGGGGATATTTTGTCCGTGTCCTTTCATACAGTGGGAAAGGAAAATGGAAGACTTAAGGCTTTGGTGGCAGATACAGCGATTATATGCCAGGAAAATAAAGTATGGCAATATGTCAATGCGGTCATTGGGATATATCCCGGCCGCTTTAGCCAGGCAGGGGAATACCGGGGGATTTTGCATCCGGCAATGCTTGGAGACGCCAGCGTTTTGTGTTCCAGAAAAAAGAATTTTCATCCATAGGGGGATTTTGATATGTTAAATAATATGAATTTGTCAAAGCGGCTTCATTCAAAAATGCTTCAGGGATTTTGCAGCATTATTTATCCAAAAAACGGTGAAATTTTTTATATTGGCGGTGCTGAGGTGCTTCCTGTGCCTTTAGAGGGGGAACAGGAGCAAAAGGCTATTAATATGATTGGAACGAGCATGGAGCAGCATGGAAAGTCACTGCTGATTGAACATAATTTACGGCTTGTCGTATATATTGCAAAAAAATTTGATAATACAGGCGTTGGTGTGGAAGATCTTATATCCATCGGAACGATCGGGCTGATTAAGGCGATAAATTCCTTTAATCCTGGGAAAAATATAAAATTGGCGACCTATGCTTCAAGATGTATTGAGAATGAAATTTTGATGTATTTGCGCAGAAATAATAAGACGCGTATGGAGGTTTCTATCGATGAGCCATTAAATGTGGATTGGGATGGGAATGAGCTTCTTTTATCAGATATTCTTGGTACAGATGAAGATGAAGTTTCCAGAGGGTTAGAGGACGAGGTGGACCGGATGCTTTTGAATACGGCCCTTAAGAAGCTTTCGGAGCGGGAGCGGACAATTATTATGCTGCGCTATGGGCTTGGAACAAGAGATGGAAGGGAACGTACTCAAAAAGAGGTGGCTGATTTACTCGGTATTTCCCAATCCTATATTTCACGGCTTGAAAAAAAGATCATTCACCGCCTGAAAAAAGAAATGGTAAAACAGGATTAAATGCTGTGGCTTAACAAGCCTTAAAATCTTGCAGGAAATATGCCTTAAAATCGGATATTGACGAACACATAGGGCTTAAGTTAAAATAATTTTATTAGAGTACTTATACGATTTACAGGCCTTAGGAAAGAATTTTGCCTCCTGTTGCCTGTATGAGAGTAAAGGAGAGAAGCTTATGGAAATTTATCAGGGAAAAAGTGTGTTTGGCGGAATTGCTATCGGAAAGATATGCGTTTACCAGAAGGAAGAACAGCAGGTAAAACGCAGTAAGGTCGATAATGTAGACCAGGAAATCGGCCGCTTCCACGACGCAAAGGATTTAGCTGCGGCACAGCTTAAGCAGCTTTACGAAAAGGCGGTAAAGGAAGTGGGCGAAGCCAGCGCGGCGATTTTTGAAATCCATCAGATGATGCTGGAGGATCTGGATTATTTGGAATCCATTGAAAATATTATTAAAACTCAATCTGTCAATGCAGAATTTGCTGTAGCGGAAACGAGTGATAATTTCCAGATGATTTTTGCCTCTATGGATGATGAATATATGCGGGGCCGGGCTGCGGATGTTAAGGATGTGTCTGAGCGGCTTTTATCGGTTCTTCATGGGAAACACGCAGGAGCGCTCCATGCAGATGAACCGGTAATTATTGCTGCCGATGACCTGGCGCCAAGCGAAACGGTTCAGCTTGATAAGGATAAGGTGCTGGCATTTGTGACAGTGCATGGCTCTGTAAATTCCCATACAGCGATTCTTGCAAAAACGATGAATATACCGGCGCTGGTTGGAACAGATATGCCTCTTGGCGAGGAAGTTGACGGTAAGCTTGCAGTTATTGATGGTTATGAAGGGCGCGTTTATGTGGAGCCTGACGAGGAACTTTTGGAACAGAAGAAGGCAAAGCTTAAAGCGGATATTGAAAAGCGGGAACTGCTTCAGACATTAAAGGGCCGGGAAAATATCACCTTGGATGGCCAAAAGATTATGGTTTACGCCAACATTGGCGATATTAAAGATCTTGGAATGGTTATGCAAAACGATGCCGGAGGTATCGGGCTTTTCCGCAGCGAATTTATTTATTTGGATAAAGATACTTTCCCGACCGAGGAGGAGCAGTTTAAGGTTTATAAAACGGTTGCTGAAACAATGGCCGGAAAGCGGGTGATTATCCGTACCTTAGATCTCGGCGCTGACAAGCAGGCATCTTATTTTAATCTGGGGAAGGAGGATAATCCGGCAATGGGTTATCGCGCGATCCGTATTTGCCTGAGCCAGCCGGATATTTTCAAAACACAGCTTCGGGCAATTTTTAGGGCCAGTGCCTATGGCAAGATTGCTGTCATGTATCCGATGATTACCTCCGTTGAAGAAGTGCGCCGGATCAAAGAGATTGTTGAGGAAGTTAAAGTAGAGCTTATGTATCATAAGATTGCTTTTGGCGAGGTAGAACAGGGAATTATGATTGAAACTCCGGCCGCAGTGATGATTAGCGACCTTTTAGCGAAAGAGGTAGACTTCTTCAGCATTGGAACGAATGACCTGACCCAGTATACACTGGCCATTGACCGTCAGAATGAAAAGCTGGATGATTTTTATAATCCACACCATAAGGCAGTGCTCCGTATGATTGCCAAGGTTGTGGAAAATTCCCATAATGCAGGTATATGGACAGGTATTTGCGGTGAACTGGGGGCTGATCCGGAGCTGACGCAGCTATTTCTTGCTATGGGCGTTGACGAGCTTTCCGTATCTCCGGGGCGGGTACTTGGCCTGCGCAAGATTATTTTGGAAACAAATACAGCAGACTGTAGGGAAGAACTGCTTGCCAAATATTTATAAAATTTGTAACTATTCAGATATACATCTCGAATTCAGCCGCTAACGCTGCTTACCGCCGCTATCGCGGCGGATAGGGGAAGATTTTCTTCCCCTATCCGATCCAAAGTTTGCCCTCCTCAGCCGTGGCTGAATAGTTATTAAAATTTACGCAGCAGTTTTGGCGAAGTTTTTCAAGTGCTCATTTCCTGTAGCTTTCAAAATATGAAAGCTGGCCGCAATATTCTTAAAGAAGTAGAATATTGCGGCTTTTTTAGATAAATAAGAAAAATAGCGCCAGTCGGTTTCACAACGAGAAATTTTATCAATGGAGAAGTTGTGGTATAGTAAAGCTATGTAATAATTCAATTAAAGGGGAGTTGTTCAAATGAAAAACAAAGTTTATACACAGATGTATTCTTTACTGAAAACTTCACAGGAGGGTGTCCTTGAGGCAATGAAACAGGTTGCAGAGATTGGCTGGGATGGCATAGAGGCTATGGGAGCTAATACAGGAGGGCTTTCTTTACCGGAGTTTAAAGCATTTATTAAAGATCTCGGGCTGGACATTATTTCTTTTCACGGCCTGCGCGATGAAGGGGATATGGCTTTTGCTCAGGAAATGGGCGCTCGTTTTACAGACCTGCGTTTCTCGGAGGAAGCAGTAACAAGAGATGCCATTTTGCGGGAAACAGAGAAATTAAATGAGGCAGGAAAGCTTCGGGCAAAGTATGGTATGAAAGCTGTTGTCCACAATCATGCTTCCGAGTTTTTCTGGGTAAAGGGAGAAGAAAATGAAAACCGCATTTATGACCTTCTTTTAAATAATACGGATCCTGACCTTGTAGGATTTGAACTGGATCTTGGCTGGGCTGTAAGAGCTGGCGTTGATGTTGTTGATTATTTGAAAAAGTATGCCGGGCGTTTTCCTCTGCTTCATGTGAAGGAGTGCAATGAAGTGGCAAAAACGGTAGAGGAGATGGAACATTTCCCCAAATCAGTTCTTGCAATGAAAAACGATGAGGAGCAGAAGGAGAGAAAGGTTATAAAGGGCGCTCCCAAATTTTCCAAAGCCCAGATGGAAGCAATCTATCAGTCCCGTCACTGGAATGTGGCGCTGGGTGAGGGCTTAATTGACTGGCCTGCCGTTGTCGCTGCCGCAGAAGCCCAGGGAGTTTGTGCTTATGTGAATGAGCGTGAATACCAGCATATTAAGGATGCCAATGGAGATGTTGTTAAATGCTCCAAAATGGACTATGATTTTCTGAGAAGTCTTTAACGTAGAATAACGGTTCAGCCATGCGGCGGTTCGCAGCGTACGCTGCGAAAATCCGAGAGGCATGGCTGAATCGTTACGGGAAAAAACTGCCGCTTGCGATTGAAAGATCGTGAAGCGGCAGTTTTTTGTGCGATAAGCCTGAAAGCGGCTGTTGTATCGCAGAGGATAGGGAAAGAAACTCTTCTCCTATCCGATTGGAAAATGAAACCAGGATTGAAACGGTATAAACCGACCTGAAAATGAGCATGATTTATGTAGCATAAAATTTACAAGATGGGTCGGTGATATTTCTATGGCAGGATATAAAGTTGAAATATGCGGAGTAAATACATCAAAACTTCCCCTGCTGAAAAAAGAGGAAAAGGAAGAATTGATGAGGCGTATTAAAGCAGGAGATGAGGCGGCCCGGGAGATATTTATTAAGGGAAATCTCCGTTTGGTCTTAAGCGTTATTGGCCGTTTTTCGGGAAGCAATGAAAATGTTGACGATCTTTTTCAGGTTGGATGTATAGGACTGATAAAGGCTATTGATAATTTTGATTTAAACCAGCAGGTCATGTTTTCTACCTATGCGTGTCCTATGATTATTGGAGAGATACGGCGTTATCTCCGGGATAATAATAGCATTAGGGTCAGCCGTTCCTTAAGAGATACGGCCTATAAGGCGATTTATGCCAAGGAGGCTTATATTCGGAAGAACAATAAAGAACCTACGATTATGGAAATTGCCAGTGAAATCGGTATTAACAAGGAAGATATTGTTTTCGCCATGGATGCAATTCAAAGCCCGGTATCCCTTTATGAGCCTGTTTACACGGAAGGCGGCGATACGCTGTGTATCATGGATCAGGTCAGTGATAAGAAAAATGATGAGGAATGCTGGGTAGAAAGTATCGCTCTGAAGGAAGCGATGAAGCGGCTTGGCGACCGGGAGAGTCATATTGTCAAAATGAGGTTTTATGAGGGTAAGACGCAAATGGAGGTTGCCAGAGAGCTGGGGATTTCACAGGCCCAGATTTCAAGAATTGAAAAAAATGCCTTAAAAAGCATGAGAAATTATTTGAGTATGGATCATCAGAAATAAAGTCTGCGCTGCCGATCTGGTCTGCGCTGGACGCGCGTGGCCGACGCTTCGCTTCGGTCCTTGCTTAACAAGCGGTTTGCGTTCCACTTCGGTCGTTGCTGGACGCGTGGTCTACACTCCGTTCCGGTCGTTGCTGGACAAGCGCCACTGGCGCTTAGCAACACTGGCACACAGCAAAACTGGCGCTTAGCAACACCGGTACGCAGCAACACTGGCGCTCAGCAACACCGGTACGCAGCAACACTGGCGTTAGCAACACTGACAGCACCACGCGCTCATGCCGTCCTGGCGGCAAATGTCCGCGCATCCGAACAAGTGAGCTTGCCCGTCCGATGTCTATGAGTCATTGCGTGCAAGCACGCCCTGCCTCATAGCCGCCGTCCAGGGCTTTCATAGTAACTCAATGATTTTTAGTCGTCAGGGCCATATTTCCGGCAAAGCATATCAAAGGACAGATGGCCGCCAAAAAGGTCGAGGGCGCTTCCTACTGTGAAATCCATTCGGCCGCCGCCAAACTGGCCGATCCTTTCAATATCGCCTATGGAATGGATACCGCCTGCATAAGTGACTGGCAGGGAGGTGAGCTGGCATAAATTTTTTACAAGCTCTATTTCAATGCCGGAATTTTTACCTTCAACATCCACAGCATGAATAAGAAATTCAGAACAGTAAGGTTCTAAAAGGGTAAAAATTTCCTGAGATATAGGAACATTTGTAAACTTTTGCCAGCGGTCGGTGACAATATAGTAATCCTCTGACAGTCCGGACATTTTTTTCCGACAGCTTAAGTCAAGAACAAGGCGCTTGCGTCCGATTTTTTTGCTTAAGCTTTTCAGGCGGTCCATATGGATATGCCCGTCCTTAAAAACAAAGGACGTTACAATAACATGCGATGCCCCCCAGGACAAAAATTGGGCCGCATTTTCATCATTTATACCACCGCCAATTTGGAGCCCTCCCTCATAAGCCTTAAGAGCAGCCTGTGCCTGGATTAAATCTGCCGTATAATGAGGGGAGGACGTTGGATTTAAAAGGATCATGTGGCCTCCGGTAAGATGATGCTTTTTATAAAGAGCTGCGTACCAATCTGCATTGTACCCGGAAATAAAATTTTCTCTGGCCTGATCCTTTTGATCTGTAAGGCTTGCGCCAACGATTTGCTTGACCTGTCCGTTGTGAATATCAATACATGGCCGGAATTTCATAAATGATCCCCCTTTAAGCTGCTGAACTGTTATAATATTATTATACTTTATTGTTGCTAGATTGCATAGTTATTGAGCAAAAAAATGTATAAAATATATAGAATGTTCCTAATATAGGAACAAGTGTCTTTGAATTAAATACATATAGTAATAATGCACAATTTTGAACCCTTGATTTCCCTAAAATGTCAATAGAAATAGACAGAATTTTGTGGTATTCTTTAAAAGCAGTAAAAATTGGAGAAGGTTACTGATAGAGTAGGCGGATAGATGTACACAAAGGCTTGTGTCCATGTACCTGCCTTTTTTATTTTGGCGGTCAACGAGACAAAGTTATGCTCGCTTGACCTTGGCTCGTTGCGGGGAACGCTAAGTGCCAGAGCTGCTAGGTGCCAGTGTTGCTAAGCGCCAGTGGCGCTTGTCCAGCAACGACCGAAGTGGAACGAAGACCGCTTGTTAAGCAACGACCGGAACGGAGTGCAGACTACTTGTTAAATGCCGACCGAAGTGAAACCCAGACTAAATGCCCCGATGCTTGCATCGGGGTATTTGACTTAATAAGAAACTTTGTTTCCTATTAAATAAGAACACTCCGTGGGATGTACACTCAAACAGCACGGAAATTTGTTACTAAATCAGCTGCGCCTGGCTCGTGGATTTCGCGAGCGGATTTTTTCCTGAAATGAACGATTTACAAAACCCCGCATATTTTATCATATAAGAAACTATACCAGAGGACAAGGAGGAGGGCATGAGATTTTGTGATTTAAGGCAAAAAGAGGTTATAAACGTCCGCGACTGTCAGAGACTTGGCTGTGTGGCAGACATTGAGTTTGACCCCAATTGTGGGAAAATATGTCAGCTCATTATTCCAGGGCCAGGAAAATTTTGCGGACTTTTTGGCCGGGAAAGCGAATGTATCATCGGCTGGAATTGCGTCCGCCAGATCGGCCCGGACATTATTTTAGTTGATGTGAACGTAGAAGCAATCCGCCATCCGTGCGATTAGGCCGGAGCACTTGCTGCGCCGGCCGTTAGAAAGTGAGTCAAGGGTGCAAAAATCCCATCGCCGAAGGCGATTAAA
>JAGZDD010000139.1 GCA_018369015.1 Clostridiales bacterium
AGGGTCAGGCGAGGTTTCGTTTGGCTCGTTGCCCGCGGAAATAAAAGGGCTTCTTGTCCGGCAAAATCCGGACAAGAAGCCCTTTTGTTTTCCCGCCGCCAAACTGTTCCTTAAAGTTCGCAGTTATTTACAGTCCGCGGGAAAGGAATAACATCGCGGATATTCGTCATTCCGGTTAAATACATCACGCAGCGCTCAAAGCCAAGGCCATAGCCCGAATGGCGCACAGAGCCATATTTTCTCAGATCAAGGTAAAAGCCATAATCTTCCTTGCGAAGTCCAAGCTCGTCCATACGGGCGACAAGCTTATCGTAGTCATCCTCTCTCTGGCTTCCGCCAATGATTTCACCAATTCCAGGCACTAAAAGATCCATGGCCGCCACTGTTTTTCCATCATCATTAAGCTTCATATAAAAAGCTTTGATGTCCTTTGGATAGTCTGTGACAAACACCGGCCGTTTAAATACCTGCTCAGTAAGATACCGCTCATGCTCTGTCTGCAAATCGCAGCCCCAGGATACTTTATAATCAAACTTATCGTTATTCTTCATTAATATATCCACAGCTTCTGTGTAGGTCACGTGGGCGAAATCGGAAGACACCACATGGTTAAGCCGCTCAAGCAGCCCTTTATCTACAAACTGGTTGAAAAATGCCATTTCCTCCGGGGCATTTTCCAAAACATAGTTAATGATATATTTAATCATTTTTTCGGCAACATCCATATTATCCTGTAAATCGGCAAAGGCCATCTCCGGCTCGATCATCCAAAATTCAGCCGCATGGCGGGTTGTATTGGAATTTTCCGCGCGAAAGGTCGGGCCAAAGGTATAAATATTTCTGAAAGCCATCGCATAGGTTTCGCCGTTAAGCTGCCCGCTCACCGTAAGATTTGTCGGCTTATTAAAGAAATCCTTCTTAAAGTCTACCGCGCCATCCTCTGTCTTTGGAATATTATTCAGATCAAGCGTTGTCACCTGGAACATCTCCCCAGCGCCTTCACAGTCGCTTCCTGTAATGAGCGGGGTATGGACATAAACAAAATCCTGCTCCTGGAAAAATTTGTGAATCGCATAGGCAATCAGAGAACGCACCCTAAAAACAGCCTGAAAGGTGTTTGTCCTCGGTCTTAAATGAGTTATTGTCCTTAAATATTCAAAGGTATGGCGTTTAGGCTGCAACGGATAGTCCGGCGTGGACATGCCTTCTATAGCAACACTATCTGCCTGAATTTCAAAAGGCTGCTTAGCGTTCGGTGTGGCCACTAAGGTTCCTTTGACAATCACTGCCGCGCCTACATTTAACTTGGAAATATCATTAAAATTATTTAATTTATCTGTATAGACAACCTGGAGTGTCTGAAAATAAGTTCCGTCATTAATTACAAGAAAACCGAAGGTTTTTGAATCCCGGATATTGCGAAGCCAGCCGCCGATTTCTACAGCCTGGCCCACATATTTGTCGCGGTCTTTATACAATTCCCGCACTGTTGTTAATTGCATCACATCTTCCTCCTTATAAGGCTTTTCCATCTCTGAACTGTTACATAATCTTAACACATATTTTTTTATTTTCCAACCCCAAATGTAAAAGTAACAGCCTGCACATCGGATAAACATCCAGGACTTCCTGTCCGGCTTTTGCCGGACAGGAAGACGCCGCCATCTGAACTGTCACATACGAAAGCGTTAATAATAACTCAGGAATATATTTCCCTCTTCCTCAAAAATTTCGCTGTACACTGCATAATTCCAGTCGCCAACCTCCCCTGTGGTCGGATCGGCGATCTGAAGATACATGCTATTATAGCCTACAATGATGACAAACTCATCTTCCCTAAGCTGTGCAACAACCGGACGGTCACTGTAAACAAAATATAAAACATCGTCTAATGAAAGCCCTCTAAGGCTCACAACCTGGTGGTTTTTAAGGTTCGCGCCAAGCGCCTGGCTAAGGCTCATAGAGCCGTCAACAGATGTTTCTGTATTTCCTTCCGCATAGCTGCATATTGCCTGCACAATAGACGGAATAATTTCGCCTTTGGTAATCGCCGGGAAGCTCATAAGATGTTCTGCGCTTTTGATAGATTTCTGCCATACAATCTGCTTGTTTCCGCTGACAACAAGGCCTGTCGGCTTTGTACATGCCTCAATGGCGTCCGTAAGCTTTGTATAATCCCGGTACAAACCATCCCCGGTATATAAATAATACTTCTCTACCATTTCTTTGGGGGCATCAATTTCAAAAACAGATTCGCTGCTCTCCTTCACAACGGCCGACCGGGTCAGCGGCGCTGCCAGAGATGTCACTGGAAGCTTTATGAAAATTTCATTGCGCATTTTATTATCATACACAGTTGCCAGAGCAACATCATCCTCCGTCTTTGCTTCGTTATTCACAAGGTAATCGCCTTCCGTCATTTCGTAAACCGTTTTGCCATCCTTTAAGACGGGGGAGGCCAGGGAAATATCCACCGTGGAATCGCCCAGCTTTACATCCATAATATATTTTCCTGAGGACGAATATTCCCGGACAACGTTAAGCTCCCGGTCCGCAATATATATTTTATCCATCGGAACAATCTGTGAGCCTACGCTGTCTTCATAAACCGTGGACGGGTCTGCGGTTCCATAAACAATATCATTTCTGAAAAAGCCAAGCAGCTTCAGAGCCTTGCCCTGGGCGGTAATTGTTTTTGTTTCCCCGGTATCAAGATAATATACCAAAATCTCCGAGGCATTTTGTATCTGTGGAGAATTAGGCATTGCCAGAATCGTTCCGTCGGCACTAAGCTTATAATTATTAATATCAAGCTGCTCAACCACCTCACGGACCTGCCCGCTCGTATAATCGATACGGTACACAATATCGTTCAGGCATAAATAAAGCTGATGGCTGTCATTCATAAAAGCCAGCTTAACCACATCCATCTTTAGTACCTCATAACCTCTGTCAGACGGTATAAACGCCTGCTCCTTTGTACTGTTTGACTCTGGGCTGTACAGGTAAACCGCAATGCCGTTTTCTCCCTCGTGGGCGCCTCCGGTCATATAGCCGTAAACAATAAAATGCAATGTTCCGTCAGGCTCAATATCCAAAGCCTTGATCCCATAAGGGTAATTGCCGTTGGAATTTTTTGCGGTGTCCATTTCAAGGACACAGGTCATCATATTATTGGTGACATCATAATACCATAGCCGTCCATCCATCGCAAAAACAGCCATATCGCCGCTTTGTGTTTTCTCAGTGAGGAAACCAAGGGAGGCTTCAGAAACAACGCCCAGGCGTATCATATTTTGAGAGGTTTCAAAGGAGTCGTTTCCCGGGAGCTCAGAAAGGCTGCGCCGGAAATCCTTTAAATGCCACACCTCATTATCAAGCTGGATCGTATAATATTCATCGACATAATATTCCTTGTAGGTGCTGGCATCCTCATAAACCTGAACCTTATACATCAGCTTAATCGTCGCCGCGTCGGCGCTGATGGCTTTGACCGTCGTCGCCATAGTTCCGGTCACTGACGGCGACAGGTCTCCCCACATCACCGCATCGGCGCTGGAATAAATATCAATATTTGTAAAGCTGGAATTATCATTAAGTCCTGAGGTTTCCAGGTATGTTTTAATTGTTGCGCTCATTTCCGGGTTCATCGTGTTTTTGTTAAAATTCCACACAAATTCCAGTTTATCTGACAGCTTATAATTTTCCCCGGAAACTACACGGGTGTAATAGTAATATTCATTGCCCTCCTCATCGGTCAAAATCAGCGTCAGACAATATTCCCGGTTATCTACAAGGGGGTTTTTAGGTTCAAACACATAAAGATTCCCATTCTGGGTTCCGGATACTGGCGTTATATCGCCTTCCTCCGCCACATATTCATTCGCAGCATTGGACAGGCGGTATTTGAGAGAGGAAACCGTATGTCCATTGGTATTGACACCGACAGTTATCTGCCCCGACGAATCGAGAACGGACACGCTTTCCCTAAGATAGCCGCAGTCAATCTCCCGGACATAAGCGGCCATTTTGTTAAGCACAGCTTCCCCATAGCTGATATAAAGAGTAGGAAGGCTTGCTGTGCTTAAAGGGCTTTTTCCTCCGGTCACTCCGTAATTTTGTATCACACATGTGAGTATAAGGGCTAATACAAAGGTTAATATGTATGCTCCGGCCAGAATAAGCTTTGTCCTTAATTTTTTCATTGACAGCCCTCCCCGTGCAAAGTCTCCTCACAGTTAAAATGGGCCAAAAGAAGTTTTTCAAGGGCAGGCGTCACATTAAGAAGCTTTTTACATTCCAGATACTTTGCCGTCAGCGCGAAATTTTTTGGCGTTTTCTCCCTGACTGCACGGAGCAGTATATTTTTCGGCGTATGCTCCATATCGATAAATTCCATCACCTGGGTTTTATAGCCCGAGGCATTTAAAAGTTCCGCCCGCATACCATCGGTCACAAGGGCGGCAATCCGTTCCTTTAACAGGCCATATTGAAATACTGCCGAGAGCGGCTGGCACTTTATCTGCCGATTAAGCTCGTGCTGGCAGCACGGCACCGACAAAATAACCTTGGCATCCCATAAAACAGCTTTGTACAGCGCAGCATCGGTCGCGGTATCACAGGCATGGAGAGTGACAACCATATCGACCTTTTCCTGTCCTTCATAAGAAGCAATATCTCCGTGTAAAAATTTCAGATGTTCATAGCCATAGCGTCCGGCCAGCCGGTTACAATTCTCTATCACATCTTTTTTTAAGTCCAGCCCCGTGATTTCAATATCGTAGCCATGAAGCACCTTTAAATAATAGTACATGGCAAAGGTCAGATAGGATTTTCCGCACCCAAAATCAATGATATGGAGCCTCCGGTTCCGGTCCAATGCAGGAAGGATGTCCTCGATAAATTCCAAAAAGCGGTTAATCTGCCGGAATTTATCATATCTCGTCCGGACGATTTTTCCTTCCTTTGTCATTACGCCAAGGTCAATAAGAAAATCTACCGGCTGCCCTTCCTTTAAAATGTACTTTTTCTCCCGGTTATGGGCGGCAACCATTTTAAAAGGGTCCGGCGCTGCAAGGGAGACGTACTCAGGCGCACCTAGCGCTTTAGGCGCCAGCGGCACCGCCGGCGCAGCTTTTTCCCGGCCCTGCGCCTTACCTTTGCCAAAGGCCGCGGGCGTGCCTGCATTTTCAAAAAAGTTCTCCTTCATCCGGCGCTTAATCGTCACCTTTCCCTTTTTGCTCACAAGCGCCACGACCTGTACAGCGCGGCTATAAGCCTCAAGCTGGCGGAAGTTTTCCTGCATCCAGGTACAAATTTCCCGGATCATATCAGTCTTTTCGTAATTTTCATGGAGCACTTTCGTTCCCACATATTTTGTAGCCTGAAACTTTAACTGTTCTTTTATGCGCACAGGCCGTATTTTTATTTTCGATATATCGCCATTACCACGGCTGTTACTAATGATTATATTTATAAGATCAATGTTTAATATCTCTTCCAGCAAACATTGCAGCATTTCCATCAAAATTTCTCCTAAAATGAACTTTACTATGAAAGCTCGGCAAGCGGACGCACAGACGGACAAGATCGCTTGGCCGGATGCGCGGACATTTGCCGACAAGACGGTATAAGTGCGGGGTGCTAAGCGCCAGTGGCGCTTGTCAAGCACCGACCGGAGCGTAGCGTAGACATGCCGAAGGCAGAACGTAAAGCCCGGCGCTGCGTGCCTGTGGTACGCGTCCAGCACCGACCGGAGCGTAGCGTAGACATGCCGAAGGCAGAACGTAAAGCACGACGCTGCGTGCCTGTGTTGCTAAGCGCCAGTGGCGCTTGTACAGCAACGACCGGAACGGAGTGTAGACCACGCGTTTAGCGCCGACCGGAGTGGAACGTAGACATACCACCGGCAGATGGCGGAGTGCCCCAGGCACGGAGCCATCTGGCTTTCATCTGTGGCGGCGCTGCGCGCTGCACGGCATGAAATTTTAGTTACGATTCACGTTTTGGCCGCAATCCCCCGCAGCCTGTGTCATAGGCACATGCTACAGGTGTGAGCGGACTCCTACATTATAGACTATTTTGTTAGCACAAACAAGTACGGCTAATAAAAAGTTCCCTTTTTCGTAACCGTTCAGCATGACTGAGCTGTTACCCTTTCTCTCTCCAGGCCGGCGACACGAGCGCCCGTTTTCTTTTAAAATACCGGCGTCTGCGGTAATGAATTTCATTGACCATGAGCGCGCTTATAAGATTTTTGAGCCAATGGTCAGTTCCCCGGCAGCTCATGCAATGGCCCATAGCAGAAACGTCCTCGTCCTCTTCCAAAACAGGACGGTACATTTTTTCCATATATGAAGCCATATCATAAACCTCATCAATCATTTTCCATATGCGCACCTTGTCGGGAAATTCATCAAACATCGGACTCCCCTCATATTCAGCCTTATCACAAACCTCATTAATATAGGCGAGCAGCTCCCGGCACATCGGCGGATAAAAGCTTCTCATATAAGATACATCGGTTTTATACTGTTCGTCATCATATTCCATCATATAACTATGAAGCCATTGTTTGCCATCATCGAATAACGCCATCCCTGCCTTATCATTTTCAAATGCCATAATTTTTTCCTCCGATTAAGCTTACACCTAAATATATGCACGGACCCGTTTCATATTGACTAAAAAACCTTCGCCAGACGCGGCGTTTTTTTTAAATCCCTCTTTGCTTTATATTAAAAATCGTGTATGATTATATTATTATGAAAACTATCAAGTGGGCAGGCACAGGGGCAAATTTATTTGACCCTGTGTATGTACATTTGATACCCCCAAAGTATGAGCATGTTGCTAAGCGCCAGTGTTGCTGCGTGCCGGTGTTGCTAAGCACCAGCGGCGCTTGTCAAGCACCGACCGGAAGGGAGTGTAGACCACGCGTCCAGCAACGACCGAAGTGAAACGCAGACCGCTTGTTAAGCAACGACCGACGTGGAACGCAGACCGCTTGTTAAGCAACGACCGGAGCGGCAGCGTAGGCTGCGCAGCACGGAGCAATCCTGGCTTTCATCCGTGGTGGTGCCGCGCGCCGCGCGGCATAAAGGTTTATTATGAATGACAAAATATAGGGAGGTTTTTCCAATGAAATCAGCCAAATCAAAGCGCAGATCAGCCGTCCAGGCGCCACAGCGTTTTTCAGGCATTTTAGTTCACCCGACCTCTTTCCCAAGCCCTTATGGCATCGGAGATTTGGGAGAGGGCGCATACAATTTTATTGACTTTTTAAAATCATCCGGCCAGAGCCTCTGGCAATGTCTTCCCTTAGGGCCTACCGGTTACGGTGATTCTCCATACCAGTCCTTTTCCTCCTTCGCCGGACAGCCCCTTATTATAAGCCCGGACAGGCTGGCGGATATGGGGCTGCTCACACAAGAGGAGCTTTCGGATATCCCTGAATGGGAGGATACCTTTGTCGACTACGGCCCTGCTATTATTTATAAAACGGGGCTGTTAAAAAAAGCCTATGCCCACTTTAAAGAATGCAGCGATCCATCCATCCACAAAGCCTATGCCTCTTTTGTCCGCCGTAATAAGGCATGGCTCGATAATTATTCGCTTTTCATGGCTTTAAAAGACGAAAATCAGGGCATTTCCTGGCTGGAATGGCCCGATGAGCATAAATATGCCGATGTCAAGGCGCGCCGCGCCCTGGCACGCCGCTATTCTGATGAAACCGGCTACTATTCATTTATTCAGTTTATTTTCTTTAAACAATGGAACGAGCTGAAAAACTATGCCCATGAAAATGGTATCCAAATTGTTGGGGATATTCCGATCTTTGTTTCGCCGGACAGTGCTGACGTCTGGGCCAATAAAGAATTATTCCAGCTCAATGAAAAGGGCTATCCCCTGGCTGTGGCCGGGGTTCCGCCGGACTATTTTTCTTCCACCGGCCAGCTCTGGGGCAATCCTCTTTATGACTGGGAGGCTCACAGCGCTTCTGGCTATCAGTGGTGGATCGACCGGATTAAAAACCAACTCAGCCTTGTAGACTATTTGCGCATTGATCATTTCCGCGGTTTTGAGGCTTACTGGTCCGTTCCCTATGGCCGCAAAACGGCCCAAAGAGGAAAATGGATCAAAGGCCCTGGCGCTCAGCTTTTTACAGCCATTCAGGAGGCGCTTGGAAATGATCTCCCAATTTTTGCAGAAGATCTTGGAATAATCACACCCGAGGTCGAGGCTCTTAGGGATGCCTTTCATTTTCCGGGTATGAAAGTGCTTCAATTCGGTTTTGATAATGTAGAGGAAAATAATTTTCTGCCCTATCTTTATACAGAAAATTGCATTTGCTACACAGGAACCCATGACAATGACACAACCGCCGGGTGGTATGAGGCGGCCAGTGAGGCATCCCGTGACAAGGTGCGCCGCTATATGAACTGCGACGGGGGCACGGTGGCCCGCGACTTTATCCGTACAGCTATGGGAAGTGTTGCCCGATATGCCATTTTCCCGCTCCAGGACGCTCTTGGCCTTGGCAGCGATTCCCGCATGAATACCCCCGGAACGCCTATGGGTAACTGGGCATGGCGCTACACAAGCGGCATGCTTACGCCCGGCCTTGCCAAAGATCTTTATGAGTTGACAATTTTATATGGAAGAAGGCATATTATATGATCCGTTTTATTTTAGTCGCGCTATTTTTGCTGATCTATTTCATTGTCAGCATCCCACTGTTCCTTATTGAGCTTATTATCGGGCTTTTCAGTAAAAGCGCCAAAGCCAAAAGCTCCCAGTGGATTGTGTGTAATCTGGGATTTAAACCGATTCTTGCACTTTGCGGCGTACGCCTGACAGTCAAAGGGCTAGAACATGTTCCCAAAGACGGCCCGGTACTTTATGTAGGAAACCACCGCAGCTATTTTGATATTGTCATCGGCTATACGCTGGCGAAAAATAACACAGGCTTTGTTGCAAAAAAATCCATGGAAAAGCTTCCCTTTATCAGCGTGTGGATGAAATTTATCAACTGTCAGTTTTTAGACAGGGACAATATCAAGGAAGGCTTAAAAACAGTCTTAAAGTGTATTGACCTTATTAAAGCCGGAACATCTATATGGATATTCCCAGAAGGAACCCGCAGCCCCGGCGATAAAATGATTCCTTTCAAGGAAGGCAGCTTTAAAATCGCAGAAAAAACTGGCTGTCCTATCGTTCCCGTAGCCATTTCCGATACAGAAGAAATTTTTGAGAACCACATGCCCCGGATTAAAAGTACAAATATCACCTTTGAATTTGGCCAGCCCATTGATGTCAAATCGATGGACCGCGACGCCCGCAAGCATCTGGGCGCCCATGTTCAGGACATTATAAAGGAAATGCTGTAAAACTATTTTAACAGTTCAGCCGCATCTCGGATTTGCGCCACATGCACGGCGCATTCTCGATTCGTGGTGCTAAACACCTTAGTCTTGTGATGACAAACGCTCTCTGAAAGCCAGCTTGCGCCAAAGTTTGCCATCCTCAGACGCACGGCTGATCAGCGAGTGATCAGCCAGGCTGTGAACAGTAACAATAGTTACAAACTATTATTCAGAAATATAATTTACCTCTTTCCTTTTATATGAAAAAATGCTACAATCAAAGTTGCGCATCAGGGATGCGCACTTACATAAGCGTAATCTTCAGCGCTCTGAACGGTTGCGCATAAGTACCACATAAATTAAGGAGGGTCTATTGTGACATTAACACCACTTACACTGTTTTCCATATCACCATGGATAATTGTTATGATCGTCATTCTTGTCATATTGATTGGCGCTATTATTTTTCTGACGGTATGGGGCAAAAAACAGCAGAAAAAAATGGATGAAAATCAGGCACAGATTGAAGCAAATTCCCAAAATATGACAATGCTCATTATTGATAAAAAGAAAATGCCGCTAAAGGCGGCCGGACTTCCCCAGGTTGTCGTGGACGCCACGCCAAAGCTTCTGCGCCGCTCCAAGGTTCCTGTTGTCAAAGCTAAAGTTGGGCCAAGAATTATGGTGCTCATTGCAGATGACAAAATTTATGATATGATTCCTGTAAAGCAGGAAGTCAAAGCAACCGTCAGCGGTATTTACATTACCAAGGTTCGCAGTCTCCGCGGTCCGGCCTTAGTCGCTCCGCCAAAGGTTGGCTTCTTTAAACGCATGAAAAATAAAGTCACTGGAAAAAATAAATAGTCAGATACCCCGATGCAGGCATCGGGGTATTTATTTTATTTAATAGGAAACTTCGTTTCCTGTTAAATTAAAAACGCTCCGCTTTGGATGCGCACTCGCGCAGAGCGGAAATTTGTCGCTAAAGCGACCGCGCTCGGCGCGAG
>JAGZDD010000140.1 GCA_018369015.1 Clostridiales bacterium
GTCTTGCTCATTTGTATTAAAATAAATCCGTTCCCTCAGCCGGTGGACAATATTGTAGCGGTGGTTCGGCGCCTTGACACAGGCCATAAGGACTGCATGGTCGTTTCGGGCGGCTGAGCCGGCCATGGTCAGGGAGGTAAAACCGCCCAGCCCATTGGTCATTAAAAAGCAATTTTCCTGTGCGCGGTCAAGGCTTTTTAGCTCCTGTTTTCCGTAAATCCATTTCATTACTTTAATGCTTCTCCTCTCTGCCCAACAATTAATATACTCGACGGGGCTGCCGTTACATTCCTCTGATTTATGGCATGGTGCCCTTGCCATAAAAAGCTGTCATTGCCGTCTGCCAAAAGCTCCCATGTGCCGTCGGGAGCCCCGTTTGGCAGGCTTAAATGAAGAGGCTTTAAGCCGCCATTATAAATAACACATATTAATGGCCATGGTGAGGCCGCAGCTTTTTGGTCAGGCTCCGGCCGGTTATCCAGAAGATAGCCGCAGGCCTGCGGCCGGATAAATGTTTTTTGGAAACGCCGGAAAGCCTTTGGCGATTTGTCGCACAGCCCCGGAAGATGCTTGCGCAGGGCAATTAACCCCTGGTAATAATCGACGAGCGGCTTGTGCTTAAGCGTTTTGCCCCAGTCCAGCCGGTTGATGGCAATGGGGGCATTATAGCTGTTTTCAAGCCCGCCCTTTGTCCGGTAAAATTCCTCCCCGGACAGCATAAACAGTGAACCCTGGCAGGTCATATAAATCCCTGCGCAAAGGCGGTAGGCCCGCTTAATTGCTTCGGTTTCTTTTTTGGGGAAGGTTAACGCCAGCTTATCCCAAAGCGTCCAGTTATCGTGGGCCGAAACATAAGAAATGATTTGAGAGGGCGCCAGAACCGGCACCTCCTTTGTCTGGCACCAGGCCCGGGCACTCATAAGAATATCCTGCTCAAGCCCCTCTTTTCCATTGACAAAGCCCGGTTCATTTCCGTCAAAAACATGCCCCTTGATAACATCCCGGGTATTATCGCAAAAAATTCCAACATTTTTATCAAGTAATCCGGCATTTTTTTTGAGCGCCGGAACGCTTCCCTCTCTCATCGCCGTATCTGTGGCGGCCCATGGCTCTCCAAAAACAAGCTTTTCCCCAGCGCCAAAGGTTTTGTCAAGGGCCAGTCGGATGTTGTTCATTAAAGCCACATCCAAAAGCCCCATAAGATCGAAGCGGAAACCATCAATGTGATATTCCCGGGCCCAATACAGGACTGAATCGATAATATATTTGGCACACATACTGCGCTCACTGGCTATATCATTCCCGCAGGCGGAGCCATTGGAAGGATTGCCGTCATGGCCGCAGCGGTAATAATACCAGGGCATTGTTTTTTGAAGAGGGGAATCCAAAGAATAGGTGTGATTATAAACCACATCCATAATGACACGAAAGCCGTTTTTGTGAAGGGAATGAACCATTTCTTTAAATTCACGTATGCGCACAGCGCCGTCATGGGCATCTGTGGCATAAGAGCCCTCGGGCACATTGTAGCCGAAAGGATCATAGCCCCAGTTGAACTGCTCCTCGCTCCCCGACTCATCCACAGACGCAAAGTCGAAGGCGGGCATGATCTGGATGTGGGTAACTCCCAGCTTTTTTAAATAATCAATGCCAGTAGGATGGATACCGTCTCCATTTAAAGTCGTATGCTCACAGGTAAACGCTTTATATTTTCCGCGGAAGGCTTCTGGAAAGCCTCCCGACGGATCCCAGGAAAATTCCTTGACATGCAGCTCATAAATAATATTTTCCACCGGACGGGCCGGGGCCTTATCCCCCAAAAAGCCCGGGGGATTCGTCATTTCAAGACATACTGCCATACTTTTTTGACCATTGATACCGCAGGCCCGGGCGTAGGGGTCCTGGGAAATGATGTGGGTATCTCCCATGAGCAGGTCATAATCATAGTAGGTGCCGTGAAGATTTTCTTTTGTCTGATATACCCAGGTTCCGCAGCTCCCTTTTTCCATACCAATGGTTTTAAAGGGAACACTGTCTTCCCCGCTGTGGTAAAAATTTAAAGAAACACAGTCAGCACTTGGGCTCCATAAAACAAAGGAGCTTCCCTCCCGGGTGCATACAGCACCCAGGTCGCTGCCCGTATAAGTATATTTTTCTTCAAATTCACGGCTGTCATAGCAGGCCTTTAACCTTATCATTGTTTGAATATCCACTTTATTCTCTCCTTATCAGCCTTTAACCGCTCCAGATACGCCGTTGACGTAATATTTTTGCATACACAGGAACAAAATGGCGATTGGTATGGAAATCAGCACAGCGCCGGCCGCGAAGCTTGTATACCAACTGTCAATATATTCTTTTTCGAGCATTTTCCAAAGGCCGATGGCAATAGTATACTGGTCGGAATTTGCCCGGCAGATAACCTTTGCAAAAATGAAATCCAGCCATGGAGCCATAAAGGATGTTAAAACTGTATAAATAATAATCGGCTTACTTAAAGGCAATGTAATCTTACTAAAAATCTGCCAGTGGGTGCAGCCGTCGATTAACGCGGCTTCGTCGACAGCCTTGGGAATTGTGTCAAAGAAGCCTTTGGCAATCTGGAAGCCCAGGCCCGCGCCCCCGGCATAACACATAATAAGGGCGAGGCGGATAAGGTTTCCTTCTGTAAGCCCCAGGGCCTTTAAAATAAAGTAAACAGCGATCATGGACATAAAGCCCGGGAAAAGGCCGAGGATCATGGCCATGTTCATGTAAGGCTTGCGCAGCTTAAAGCGGAGCCTTGACAGGCAGTAGGATGTAGACAATACAAAGAAGGTTGCCAGCAGACAGGAGCAGATGGCGATAAACAGCGTATTGGCAAACATCTGAGGAAAGTTTAATACCGATGTATCTGTAAAAAGCCGCGTGTAGTTATCCAGAGTAAAGGCTTTGGGGAAGAAGGTCGATACATAGGAGCCTTTTTCTGCACGGAAGCTTGTCAGGATTACCCAGAAAATAGGGAATACCCAGATAACGGCAAGGACGGCAAGGACTACATGGACAATGGTATTATTAACAACACGTTTTTTTCTGGCGGAACGCAATTTCTGAGAAGCCATTTTAGAATCCTCCTTCTTCCTTATAAGATTTAGAGCGGCGGTAAACAAGCAGCGAGCCTACGGCCAATATAATAAATGTCAAAATACCGATAACGGCACCGATATTATAATACTGCTTATCAACCGTCAGCTTGTACAGCCAGGTGACGAGCAGATCCGTGCTTCCGGCTGTGGACGACAGGTTCGTAACCGGATCGCCTCCTGACAACAGGTATATGACGTTGAAGTTATTGACGTTTCCAGTAAATGTAACAATGAGGTACGGTGTTGTGACATAAAACATATAAGGCAGTGTGATCTTAAAAAAGATCTGTACCGGATTAGCGCCGTCCACTCTCGCTGCTTCATAAACTTCTTCAGGGATGTTCTGGAGCACGCCGGTGAGCTGGAGCAATGTATATGGAACACCGACCCAGATATTAACAATAATAACAGTGACGCGGGCCCATGTTGGATTTGTGAAAAACGGAAGACTTGCGTCCTGGGAAATCAGCCCGATATTTCTTAAAAGCACATTGACAGCGCCGTCAGGCTGGAGCATGGTGCGCATAATGAGCAGGGAAACGAACATTGGAACAGCGCAGGATAAAACGAAACAAAATCTCCAGAAAGCTTTTCCTTTTGTTTCCTTGCGGTTGATCAGGATGGCAAGGATCATTCCGAAAAAGTAGTTTGTAAATGTTGCAAAGAAAGCCCAGATCACCGTCCAGATTAATACGGACCAGAAGGTGCTTCCTAAAATGCTGCTGGAATCAAATAATGCTTTGAAGTTATCAAGGCCGACCCAGTCAAACAGCATTAAATGCTCGTCAATCTTGCTGTAATTTGTAAACGCCATACAGATCATAAAGATCAGGGGAAGAACTGTCAGTCCGAAAATGAAGATTAATGACGGCGTCATTAAAAGCTTCTGTAAATTTTCGTGGAGCAGAGATTTTAAATCTTCAATAAAATTGTTGACATGGAGCCCCGCTTTGGCGCGGCACTCTGCTTTGTAGGCGCTCTTTAAGGCGCCTCTCCAGAAAAAGAACATAAGGACGGTCAGTAAAATGGTAGCTACACCATAAAGAAGAATCAGTATGGACTGATCGCCTTTTGTATAAATATATACCTGCTGGGCTTCATCCCATATCTCCTGCTGCGGCACGCTGCCAAGCGATGGCAGCAGCGCCAGGAAGCCGGCTCCTGCCATAACCATAAATACAATATAGAAAACCTCCAGCGCCAGATACAAAAGTCCTTTAATTTTCTGGCCGTGTACCATATTCCCAAGACCCATAAGGATCATGGACAATTTTGTTTCGAGCCCTCCCTGCCGGATGGCATTCATACATGTATAGGGCGTTTCAAATTCACTTGCAAATTTTTTGAATCCTTTCATAGTCTCCTCACCTCAACTTTAAATGCCATTACTGTTCATGGCCTCATTCATGGCGTTGGTTTGTTCTTCTGCATTGTCATGGGTAATGCTTCCGTTGCGGATACCCTTGCCCATATTTTCCACGGGTGTCCAGCAGTTATTCATTGCGGATACAAAGGGCTGCAAAATCGATGTTTCATTAAAGGTTTTATTCTGCGCCTGAACAAGCGGGTCAGCGGCCAGGACTTCGTCTTTTAGAATCTCTGTGTTGCACGGAATGACGGACCTTAAATCGTAGTGAGACTGCTGCTCCTGCGCCGAAGCCAGGTAAATGGCCAGCTCAACCGCAGGTACCATGTCCTCGCAGTTGGGATTGACGCCGATGGCTTTAGAACCGGCGTAGGCAAGCATCTGTACCTCTTTGCCATTTAAGGTATAGGTAGGAAGCGCGGCCACGCCCATGTTGTCTCCCAGGGCTTCCTTAACACTTGTGGCATCCCAGGAGCCTGTGAAAATCGCATTGATACTGCCATCGCGCAGGCCTGCCATACCAGAGCCGTCAGCGTCTACAACAAAGTTGGGATTGTTCATCAGGTCAATGAGGTAGTTGGTGACTTCTACAGCTTTTTCACCGCCAAAATCAACGCCCGCGGATTCATCAGTGCCGTCTCCGAACAATGTACAGCCGTTGCCAAGATAAAACGCGGGAAGATACCAGGAATTTGTAAATGGGAAGGAAACAACGCCCTTTTCAAGCATTGTGTCCAGATTTTTTATATCCTCCTCGCTAAACACCGATTTGTCATAATACATGAACCATGTATTCGTCGTAAATGGAACGCCGTAAAGTTCTCCGTCCATTGTGAGAGAATCAAGAACCTCCTGGGAATTGGTTGCCTCGATCTGCTCGCGGTACTTACCGCCAAACTTTGCCAGGGCGTTGGCATCAGTCATTGTTGTCAGCGTATCGTTGGCAAACATAAAAACATCGGCGCTGGCCTCGGCGTCCTGGGCGACCTGGCCTGCAGCGCTGGCTTCGTCGGCAACGCCATAGACAAATGTAATATCCCATTCCGGGTGCAGGGCGGCAAAATTTTCGCAGGCCTTTTGGAGTCATTCCCCGGTGTCTTTGGACTGGTCTCCGGAAGGCGACCATACCATCAGACGGACGTTCTCGCCCTGGGCACTGCTATCCTGGCCTGAAGCCGAACAGCCGCCAAGCCCTGCGGCGGCAAGGACGAGAGAAAGCGTTGCTGCAATTGCTGTTGCTGATTTTCGTTTCATTGTAATCCCCTTTCTCGAAACTTTTGTGTTTCGATTTGTTTCGTTGGTCTTAAGATAACACTTAATTCTTCTGCCGTCAAGATAAAATTATGTATGTTTTAGTCAAAAAATATACGATTCTCTATTTTGAACAGTTTTATTTTGGCATTTTTGTGAACTATTACTCAGATCACCAGAAAAATCCTTTTCATAAAGCTGAAACATTTTCGTATTGTTTTGTTATAATTATTGATTTTAGCTACTAATTCGGATATACTTACTATAAAAGCTCGGCAAGCGGACGCACATCCGGGCAAGCTCGCTTGTCCGGATGCGCGGACATTTGCCGACAAGACGGTATGAGTGCGGGGTGCTAAGCGCCAGTGTTGCTGCGTGCCAGTGGCACGCGTCCAGCAACGACCGAAGTGGAACGTAGACATACCGGCGGCAGATGGTGGAGTGCCACAGGCACGGAACCATCTGGCTTTCATCCGTGGTGGAGCCGCGAGCAGCACGGCATGAATGTTTATTATGGCAGGCATGGCAATGCTTTGCGGGCTTCTTTTGCACGGGAGTTTGAGAAAACATGGACAATATCAAAGGAAAGAGGCATTTTTATGGTGACATTACAAGATATTGCACAGCAGATGGGTGTATCTAAAGGAACGGTATCTAAAGCTCTGAACGGGGCGGCAGATGTGAGCGAAACTTTACGAAAAAGTGTGTTAGAAACTGCGATTGCTATGGGATATTCAAAAATACGCCGGGAAAAGACCAATGAAAAAAAATTGTGTATATTGATAGAGAACATAGATTACGAGAAAACGCATCAATTTGGGTATGATTTTATCGTAGGCTTTAAACAGCTTGCCCAGCCAGCCGGCTTTGACGTAGATGTGATTCCCATTAATGAAAAGTTTCAGAAATCAACATCTTATGATGTTTTTATGCTCCAAAATAATTACGCAGGAGCTTATATTCTCGGCCTGACGCTCAACGATCCCTGGATGAAGGAGTTTCCAGTCTGTAAAACGCCTACTGTGCTTTATGATAACTATATTAAGGCCAATCCCTGCGTTTCAAGTATCAGTATTGACAACAGCGAGGGAATGGATTTAGCCGTGGCCCACTTAAAGGCCATGGGCCATAAAAAAATTGGATATTTAAGCGGAGCTTTAGGTTCCTATATCATGCAGGTCCGGCATAAGGCATTTTTTCGTGCCATGAGGCAAAACGGCCTTAAGGCCGATGCGTCCTATGACGGGGTATCCTACTATGTGACGGAATGTATGGAGAAGCATCTCCCGCGCTTTATAAAAATGGGGATTACGGCCGTCATATGCAGTCACGATGAGCTGGCCAATGCGGCAATGCTTCAGTGCCGTCAGCTTGGACTTGAAGTTCCAAAGAATATGAGTATTGTTGGCTTTGATGATCTGCCTTTTTGTGCTTACACCTACCCTCCCCTGACGACTGTGCGTCAGAATCGTACAGAACTTGGAAAATGTGGGTATTATGCGTTAGAAAGTCTGTTCAACCAAGTGTCTATCGGTACCTTGTGGCTCCACGCACAGCTTGTCGTCCGGGATTCCACAGGGCCTGTGAAGGAATAAAACGGATCCTTCACAGGCCGCGGCATTTCGTACAGCAGCAGCCCGGGCGCCTGTCCGGATTTTTTTGTATCACCAGACATATGGCGGTACGCCATAATCGAGGATTTGGCCGCGATAGCGGCGGTGAGCAGCGTTAGCTGCGTTAATCCGGGATGGCATGGCTGAATAGTTACTTTTTTACAAATCATCCACAAGTGCCGCAGACTTTGCATAGGCTGTGGATCTGGCTTCAAAAAAGTCGGTTTTAACCATATTGGCATTCGCGTAAGCAAAAACCCAGGACATAGATTCCGGTTCATTGACTGACTCCGGATAAATGGGATCAAAGCCAAGGCTTGTCCAGCGCAGGTTTCCAAGATACTGAATGTAATCTTTGATCATACGTGTGTTCAGTCCGGAAATTCCGTCACCGATAACATATCTTCCCCATTCGATTTCCTGACGGACACCCTCCATCAAAAGCGCCTTCATCTCTTTTTCTGCCTGGGCAGTAAAAAGTCCGGGTTCCTCTTTTTTCAGCTCTGTAATAATATTTTTAAAAAGCCAGAGATGGGTATTTTCATCCCGGTTAATATACCGGATTTCCTGGGCGCAGCCAGGCATTTTCCCGTTCCTGGAAAGGTTATAAAAGAACATAAAGCCAGAGTAAAAGTAAATACCTTCAAGAATATAATTGGCCATCAGCACTCTAAGAAGTGTCTGGGCGTCCTTTTTTTCCTGGAAACGGTTGTAGCAGTCTCCGATAAAGGTATTGCGTTCTAACAGGTGCCGGTCGCTGCGCCATTGATACAAAATATCCATCCGCTCATCCGGGGAGCATATAGTGTCTAACATATAGGAATATGACTGGGAATGGACACATTCCTGAAAGGTTTGGATATTAAGGCAAAGATTGACCTCATTGGCCGTAATATATTCCCCGATATTTGGAAGATTAGCCGTTTGTATGGAATCTAAAAACACAAGAAAGGATAAAATTTTATCAAAAGCTGTGCGCTCTTTACTTGTGAGAAGCGGATAATCTTTAACATCCTGAGAAAGATTGATTTCCTCCGGAATCCAGAAATTGTTCATTGCCTGGCGGTACCAGCCGGACACCCATGAATATTTCATGTTATTATAATCATTCAGGTTTGTAGTGTTTCCGCCGATCATCCGGCGCTTAAATACCTCGCTGTCGCCGCTGGGGTTAAACAGTGCCTTTTTCTCCAGCGGCTTTGTCAGATCTAATTTTTCCATAGCTTTTACAGCCTCCTTCTTTTCACCCGTGGAAAAGCCGCGCCCGGCGCGGCATGAAAGTTTATTTTAGGAAGAACAGGACTCACACTCATCAACTTCAAGAGATTTGGAACGTATATAGTAAATGGTTTTAACGCCACACTTAAATGCCAGCAAATACAGGTTAAGCACCTGGCGCATCGTATATTCGTTGGTAATATAAAGATTTATGGACTGCGCCTGGTCAATATGGCGCTGGCGCACCCCGCATGCCTTTACAGACCATGTCTGATCGATATGGTGGGCATTTGTATAATACCAATAGGTACTCATGGACAGCTCAGGAGCAACTCTGGGCAGCATAGCCCCCTTTTTTTCTTCAAGAAAATATTTGTTCATTACCGGATCGATTCCTGCGGTTGTTCCGGCAATAATTGATGTAGAGCTTGTAGGGGCAATTGCCAGCAGATAACCATTCCTCATGCCCTGCCCCATGACCCTTTCTTTTAATTTTAGCCATTTTTCCGAAGTATAGCCTCTTTTGGAAAAATAGCTGCCAGTCGCCCAGTCGGAGCCTTTAAAAAATGGATAGCTTCCCTTCTGGACCGCAAAATCGCTGCTGGCTTCAATGGCAAAATAATTGATTTTTTCAAAAAGACGATCGGCAAATTCCAGATGCGCGTCGGATTGCCAGGCAATTTGCTTTTTGGCAAGCATGTGATGATAGCCGCTGACACCAAGCCCTATGGCCCTGTAATTTTTATTGGTAAGCTTTGCATAGGGCAAAGGATAAAAATTCAGGTCGATAACATTGTCTAACGCCCGGACAGCGGTACGAACAGTATTTTTAAGGGCATTATCGTCGTCCAGAGGGAGCCGCCCAAGGGAAAGGGAGGCTAAATTGCATACAACAAAATCGCCAGGCTTTATAGTATTGACAATGACCGTATCGCCCATGGATGTTTTGGTTTCTATGGAAACAGTGGACATGGCCGACATATTTTGGGCGATTTCTGTGCATAAATTGGAACAGTAAATAATTCCTTTATGGGGATTTGGGTTGGCCCGGTTGACAATATCTCTGTTAAAAGCAAAGGGTGTGCCTGTTTCAACCGCAGATTTTATAATTAAACGGACCAGATCCTTAAGTCTTATCGTCCGTTTGGTAATCTGCGGGTCATTGATACATTCAAAATAACGCTGCTCCCATTCTTTTCCATAATAGTCCTCTAAATGGTATCCTTTGGCCAGAAAAATTTCGTGAGGGCACATTAAATGCCAGTCCTGGTCTAATGTTTTCCCGGCCATTTTCCAAAATAAATCAGGATAACAAACTGCCGGAAAAATATCATGGGCTTTCATGCGTTCATCACCGTTGTTTGTGCGAAGGTTTAAAAATTCCGGTAGGTCGCGGTGCCAGGCATCCAGATAAACAGCGGCAGCTCCGGCTCTGACGCCTAATTGGTCAACAGCAACCGCAGTATCATTTACAATGCGGACCCACCGGATCACGCCGCCTGCCGCGCCCTTAAAGCCTCGGATTGGACTTCCAGCTGCCCGCACCTTTCCAAAATAAAGACCCATACCGCCGCCGTATTTGCTCACCTGGGCAAAGTTATCGACTGAACGGAAAATTCCCCTGAGACTGTCCGGAACTGTATCGATAAAGCAGGAGCTAAGCTGATGAAAAGGCTTCCTGGCATTGGACAGCGTTGGCGTTGCCATCGTAACCTCCATTTTTGA
>JAGZDD010000141.1 GCA_018369015.1 Clostridiales bacterium
TATGCGGATGTGGCGGAACTGGCAGACGCGCTAGACTTAGGATCTAGTACTTCGGTGTGCAGGTTCGATTCCTGTCATCCGCATTTTTTATTTTATAAGAAACTTCGTTTCCTATAAATCAAAAAAGCTCCGCAATATGCACTCCGGCCAGGCAGAAATTTGCCGCCAAAGAAACAAAGAGTTCCGTAAGCAAAACTCTTTGTTTTTTATTTCATGGGAAATTCCACCGAATTTCCCATGAAATAAAAAACGCTCCGCTTTGGATCGCACTGCGGCGGAATAGAAAATGTCGCTTGCGCGACCCGCCGCAGGCGGAGAATCCTGCAAAGCAGGATTCTTTTTATTATATATTCATAAAGTCTCTTCCAGGTTGGCATAAAAACAGCGGGAAATCATTGTAAACATGATTTCCCGCTGTTTTTATGCCGGTTTTATGTATCAATGACTGCTCACAGCTTCCTGCGAGCAGAAAGTATTTTTTGCAAAAACGTACAATGTCACATGCAGCAGACGAAAATAAAAGCCAGCTTCCTATTAAGAATACTGGCTTCATCGGGTGGATACAGGGACTCGAACCCTGGGCCTCCAGAGCCACAATCTGGCGCGCTAACCAACTGCGCTATACCCACCATATCAATATTAAATTGATAAACGAGCCTGAAGGGATTCGAACCCCCGACCCACGGCTTAGAAGGCCGTTGCTCTATCCAGCTGAGCTACAGACTCACTTTCATTCCTTTGCTCAAGGAAAGCGGGTGATGGGAATCGAACCCACGTATCTAGCTTGGAAGGCTAGTGTTCTACCATTGAACTACACCCGCAAAATATCTAATTATTAATTTTAGCAGCTTCGTCGGGGTGACAGGATTTGAACCTGCGACCTCTTGATCCCAAATCAAGCGCTCTAGCCAAGCTGAGCCACACCCCGAAGGTTTCTTGCGTTTCAGCGGTTTTCCCGAACGCAAGATATACTTTACCATAGCTTTCCCTATATGTCAACACTTTTTTTAATTTTTTTTACTATTTTTTTCACAGGTAGTTACTATTCACGGCTTCGCCGAGAATAGTAACTACAGGTATCTTTTACATATAATTTCGACAAACCAGATTCCCCGATACAAGCATCCGGAGATTTAACTCGTTGCCTAGAAAATAGACATGCCATTTAGATAACTATTCGTATTCCCCCATCTGGGGTGAAGTCATATAATAAATATCAAAGGACGCCTTTTTCTTTTCATCAATGTTCATCACAATATACGATGGCCTGCGGTTCTCCTGTCTTGGGTAGGAAATACTCCCGGGATTAATCATCGTAACATCTTTTTCCTGCCTGATCAAAGGGCAATGGGTATGGCCAAACATGGCAATCTGGCATTTTCTCTGCCGGGCGGCCTCCGCCAGACGCTCTGTTCCCATGGAAACCCCATAATTATGTCCATGGCACATAAAAATCCGGATTCCCATAATCTCAATCACCTTTTCTCTTGGATATGCCGAAAAAAAATCGTTATTGCCACACACAATTTCTACCGGGCAGGGGGCAATCGCCTCCAGAAGGTCCTCACCTCCCTCAAGATCCCCCAAATGAATCAGTAGATCTAAAGGGCTTTCCTGCTCAACCGCCAGCTCCATTCTTCCATTTTTTCCATGAGAATCGCTGATTACCAATATTTTCATCGTAAGTACCCCGCAATAATCTCCTTCATAGCCTCAAGAGCTTTTCCCCGGTGACTGATTTTATTTTTCACTTCCGGTGTAAGCTCGGCCGTGGAGCAGCCATATTCAGGCACATAGAAAATAGGGTCATAGCCAAAGCCATTTTCGCCTGCAGGCGCATAGCCAATTTCGCCCTCGATCGTTCCCCGGCAGGTCTGTGTACGTCCATCCGGGAATACAGCCGCAATGACGCACACAAATCTTGCGCTGCGCTCCTTCCCTTTGGCATCCTTAAGCTGGTCGATAATGTATTGATTCTTTACGTCATAGGATGTATCCTCACCTAAGAAACGGGCAGAATAAACCCCTGGAGCCTTATCCATATAATCCACTTCAAGCCCCGAATCATCCGCCAGGACAAGCTCCCCGGTCAGCTCATGGATAGCCTTTGCCTTAATTAAAGCATTTTCCTCAAAGGTCTTTCCGTCCTCCACAATATCCGTATGGATTCCAGCCTCCTTCATTGAAAGGACTTCTACCGGAAGATCGGCGAGAATCATACGTATTTCCTTCATTTTTCCTTCATTGCCTGTCGCAAAAATAATCTTTCTCATTCGTACTCTCTCCTATTGGTAAATGCCTTTAAGCAGGCATTGGACTGATAAACACTCTCTATATTTTCCCAGGACGCTCCATTGTAGCTTAAATACCCTTCGCCATCCGACAAATCCACGCTGCTTGTCCATTCTCCCGTTTCATATTCAATAGCAACCGGCCGCTCGCTCCCCGGCGTCGTCAGGCAAACAACCACTGCGAACCGGCTGCCCTCATCAAGGGGAATAGCCTCCGAAAGATCCAGAGTATAATATCCTGCCTGGGCAATATATCCGCTTTTTACATACTCCATTGTACCAAAAGAATTAATGTCTGTAAAATCCCTGACAACAAAAAGATCATAGAAGCTTTTATCACCAGTCACATAAAATGAAACAGCCGACAGTTCCTCGTTTTCTGAAGCTGTATAAACATTGGAAAACCATGCCGTAGGCTCTCCATAGCCCATAGTTCCCACAAATCCCAGCAGGTCGCTCTGATAGATCCCGTCATAATTATCGGCCCCGTCAATCCGGGTATATACCAGGTTATCAACGCCGATATTTGTATCTTCATAGGAAATATAAAAATATCCTCCGTCGCCAAATTGAGTTCCCCAGCTATTCCGGCACAAAAAAGCCCCGTCGTTCTCTGGATAAACATTAAAATTTTCCCTTGGGTAATCATCATCCCAGCCAACAATAACAATATCATGGTTGGCAATATTTTTTCCCGGGTAAAAATAGGAAGAATTTTCCGCATTGTAATAGCTGGAATTGCTTGTCGCAAACTCCATATCTGAATAAAACGAGCTCTGGACCCCGCCCCACTTTAGTATAGCTTCTTTGATTGCCTCATCATCCTTTTCTCCGATATTTATCGCTTCCTGCAAATGAACGATACTCTCCAGGCTGCCGTCTGAAATACCGTCCCCGTAAGGATCATCGGCCTCAAGCACCGGTCCTTTCCATGATGTCAGATAAGCCAGAGCCATATTAAAATCACCGCCGTCAAGCTGCGTGGTATTGTAACCGGACATAAAGCTCATATGATCAACCGAAAAAACATAGGGCTTCTTTGGCCTAAGCGTTGATTCCAGGGCGCCAAGAGAAGCAAAGGCCCAGCACGTTCCAAGGCTCCCCTGGTCACGCACCGGCGACAAACGGTCCGCTTCCCGCATGTCATACGCCGCAGGAAGCGAGGCTTTGCCAGCCTGCCCCGTCGTAATAGCGGCCACATTCTCATCGCTGTTCCATGTAAAACCCGCGCCAAAAGCCTGGGCGAGCATTTCCACAGAAACATACAAGATCCCCTTTCTTTCAATCATAGGGTCACTAAAATTTTTTTCTTTACCATCAATAGTACAGGTATCGCATCCCAGCTTGGCAATAACCTCATGTCCATTGCCGGTAAATTTAAAACGTCCGTTTTCAAGAACGTCGACATTTCCCATAAATAACACAGGCACCGTATTTACCGGAGACACCAGCACCATTGCCTGAGTCATAAACAGGCTTTGCTTTGCTGTTAAATCGAGCTTTTCCCCATCCCTTACAACCAAAATCTGCCGGCTGTTGACTTCATCGGCTTTTTTTACATCATAATACAGCTTGAGCGCCTCAGAAGCATCCCCCATAATCTCAACAGGAGGTTTGTATGTAAAAACTATTGTACCTGCCAAAACAATCAGTAAAAAAATAATCAGCTTTTTGAAATGCTTCAATGAATACCTCCCTAACGCACATGCCGCGCTGTGCGCGGCTTTGCCACAGATGAAAACCAGGATTGCTCCGTTTGGCGGGCAAAAAACGGCTACCGATTTTCTTTAAAAGCGGTCTGGCGCGGCGGTTTAGGCCCTAAAAACTGATAAAAATATGTCTGGATCATTCCGTTATATATTTTACGGTTTTTATCGGCTTTCCGGCCAATACAGCGCTGTGCGTCCTCATAAGATGTTAAAACATAAAAGGACCAGTCCGAAAGCCTCAAAAAAGCCTCGCCCATTTCTTTGTATAATGCCGGAAGCGCTGCTTTTTCTTCCAAACGCTCGCCATAGGGAGGATTCGTAATGACAAAGCCATACTTTTTCGGATGGCTCAGGGCGCTGACAGGCCTTTGCTGAAAATGAATCATATGGTCAACGCCGGCCTCCCGGGCGTTCGCCCTGGCAATACGCACCACATCGCCGTCAATATCATAGCCCTGAATATCCATGTCCGTATCTTCGCAAATCAGATCCGAGGCTTCCGTCACAGCATTATACCAGAGCTTTTTATCAATAAGGTTTTTCCAGCCCTCAGCCGTAAATTCCCTGTTCATTCCCGGGGCAATATTCGCTCCGATCATAGCGGCCTCAATCGGAAAAGTTCCGCTGCCGCAAAATGGATCTACAAGTATTCGTTTTTTGTTCCAAGGCGTCAGCATAATCAGCGCAGCCGCCAGAGTTTCAGACACGGGCGCTTTAGCTGTCAGCCGGCGATACCCTCTTTTATGCAAAGATTCCCCCGTCGTATCGAGCGTAATTGAAACCTCGTCTTTATGTATAAACACCCGGAGAGGGTACTCGCTTCCCGTTTCAGGAAACCATTCCACCCGGTATTTCCCTTTCAGCCGCTCTACAATGGCTTTTTTTACAATGGACTGAATGTCCGAGCCGCTAAAAAGCTTAGAATTTTTTGTTGTAGCCTTTGTCACCCAAAATTTAGCGTCCTTTGGAAGAAACTCCTCCCACGCAAGGGCCTTTGTACCTTCAAAAAGATCATCAAAGCTATATGCCGGAAACCGCCCGATACAAAGCTGTATACGCTCTGTTGTCCTTAAGAAAATATTCGCCCGGCATACCGCGCTTAAATCCCCTTTAAATGTCACTCTCCCGTCATTCACCCGGACAATTTCATAGCCGAGATCCATAATTTCTTTTTTTAAAACAGCCTCCAGGCCAAAATGGCACGGGGCGTCAAATTCAAACAATTGATTCATTCGTATTTCCGGTCACAGACCGCTCCTTCCTGCACCTATAGGGATGCCGGGCCGAAAAAAACCCGTTTATATGAGCAAACAGGACCTTTCATCCCCAACATCTATGGGTAACATTATATACTTTTTCTATTCCCCAGGCAACTATTGAAATCCACAAAATCCTTCATAAACAGACATAGATATAAGAAGTGCCTGTATTATCAAGTATACATGCGCGCAGGCAGGCCAAATGGACATGTATATATCCACCTGGCCTTTCACCACCTTTACGCCCTACCGTTCCATTGGCCCCCGGTAGGCCGCCAGTCCGCCAATCACGCTGAGGACATCATAGCCTCCCTGATACAGCCGCCTTGCAGCTAAAAGGCTTGTCGCCCCCCGGTCACAATATAAAATATATGTCTTATTGCGGCCAAGGCCGGACATAGGTACCCGAAGCGTTTCATAAGGAATATTTATAGCGCCGGGAATGTGCCCCTGCCAAAACTCTTCAGGGCTTCTTACATCGATAAAAATATATTTTGACCTGTCGGAATATTTTTCAAGGTTTTTCGCCGGAATTGTATCAAATTTCATAATGCCAGGTAACCGTTCAGACGGCGGGTAAACGGTTACAACACCACCTTTCTTTATACCGGGCCGTTTAAAGCGCGGCACAACCCGATCACTTTGCGCCGCGGCAGGGCGGCTCACCCCGCACAGAGCATCAGAACATTTCCAAACGGCCGCTCATATTTAATAATAGAATATTCGCCGCAGCGCAAAATGACAATTTACTATGAAAGTTATCAAGTGGGCAGGCGCAGGGGCAAATTTATTTGACCCTGCGTATGCACATTTGATAACCCCAAGGTATAAGGACGGTTGCTGCGTGCCAGTGTTGCTAAGCGCCGGTGGCGCTTGTCCAGCAACGACCGAAGCGGAGCGTAGACCACGCGTCTAGCAACGACCGGAGTGGAACGTAGACATACCACCGGCAGATGACGGAGTGCGCAGCACGGAGCAATCAGCTTTCATGCGTGGTGGCGCCGCGCGCAGCGCGGCATGTACGTTTAGCAACAGTCCAGCATGGCTGGACTGTTACCAATTTTACACCAAAATATGTAAGGGCTGCCTGCAAAGCTAAAAATTTAGCTTTGCAGGCAGCCCTGCTATAAGACACTATCTTCCGCAGTTATAGGAAGAATCACTTGCATCACTGACATCGTAAGAATTTTCAGCGTTCTGGGCATTTGTATAAGCGCTGTTTTTTGCGCTGCTCTTTGCACTGTTCTTACCGCAGTTTTTAGATGCGCTATTCTTGCTGCTGTTTTTGGATGCACTGTTTTTTGCACGATTCTCTGACATAACCATTACCTCCTTTTACAGTGAACCTATTTATAACCGCTCACTGTGGTAATAGTATTGTCCATGGAGAAAAATCTATTCTGGAAAATCATTACAGCCATAGGTTCCCTTGGGAAGCAAAACCTTGCGTATATACCGAAACGTATACGCCTGTCCTTTTTTCGCAAGCATTTTTAAAAGCTTTTCCAAAAGCGCCTTTGTTTCAGGATGGATTAAAATATAATCCTTCGTCAGGTTAAAATATTCCAGGGGCGCGCGGTCCGTATAGCTTTCCCCTTTGTATACCCTGGAAGCCGCAATACGGTCCATCACCATCTCAATCACATACTTTAAAGGCATTTTTACCCCAACAATGACTTTATCCTTACCAACATCATTCCAATATTCATAATGATGCTTATTTCTTCCTTTATGATGAAGCCACGCTCCGGAATAGCCAAAAAGCTCTCTCTCGGCTGCGTTTGGGCTGCGCTTTCCACCCTGATAATAGCGTACGCCTGTAATAAACTCGGAAGGGCTGTATTTCGATAAATCGTGAAGCAGCCCCTGTTTGTACAGGCCAACGCTAAAGCAGTAGTTCATCACAAGCCATTTATGATAAGTAATTGTTTTAAAATGCCCTATAAGTTTATTCATAATTGCTTCGGTCCGTCTCCTATCTCTACCACATAGAACCCGGCTTCATAGCCAATGCGTTCTTTATAAATATTGCCGACATTTTTAATGAACGCCTCTACACAGTCCTCTCTGACAATGCTTACGCTGCAGCCGCCAAAGCCGGCGCCGGTCATTCTGGCTCCGATGACGCCCTCCTGCTGCCAGGCAGCCTCAACCATCGTGTCAAGCTCTGCCCCCGTCACCTCATAGTCATCTCTGAGCGACACATGGGAAGCGTTCATCAACAGGCCGAAGGTTTTAAGATCATTGTCCTCAAGCGCCTTCACCGCACGGATGGTTCTCTGGTTTTCGCAGACTGCATGGCGGGCGCGGCGGACATTGACCGGATCCTTAATTGCATAGGCAAGCATATCAAATTCTTCCACCGTCAGAGCGCCTAAAGATTCCAGCGGCCGTATATGGCGCAAATCCTTAAGAGCCGTCTCACACTGGCTCCGGCGTTCATTATATTTAGAATCCTCAAGACGGCGTACCTTATTTGTATTTCCGATAACGATTTTATAACCGTCCATGTGAATCGGGGCATACGTATATTGTAATGTTGCCGTATCAAGGAAAATCGCATGTTTTGCCTTTCCCATAGCAATGGCAAACTGGTCCATAATGCCGCAGTTCACACCGACAAATTTGTTTTCCGCATACTGTCCAAGCTTCGCCGCAGTAACACCGTCAATATCAAAGTTAAATATATCAGCAATCACTTTACATGTCAATATTTCCAGGGACGCTGAGGAAGACAGGCCCGACTTATTTGGGATATTTCCAACGCATACGAAGTCCAGGCCGCAATCCATTTCCATACCGTGCTCCCGGCAGGCCCACATAACGCCCTTGACATAATTCGCCCAGTCGTCCTCCTTTTTATAGGTAAGCTCCGAAAGATCCGACTCAATAACGCCTGCGGACTCAAAATTCATGGAATAAAAGCGAAGCTTTGTATCTTTGCGCTTTCTGGCCGCCCCGTAGGTTCCCACGGTCAACGCGCATGGAAAAACATGCCCTCCATTATAGTCTGTATGTTCTCCAATTAAATTCACACGGCCCGGCGCAAAAAACATAAGCGCCTCGCCGCCCATTTTTTCCTCAAATACTTTTTTCAGAGTGTCGACAATCTGTGCCATAATTACCTCTCCTTAATTTTAACCATTTACAGCCTTGGCAAAGCGCAAAAATGCTGCCCGGCCTGCTTCATCTCTTTTATAAACGCCGCACTGCTCCAAAATCGCGGCATATACAAAACCAATTTCCTTTTGGATAATCTCATCAATCGTGTCCTCATTCATATCAGGATATTTTTCTATGAGCATTTTCGCCCAACGGGCATGTTTTTCAATTGCTTCTTCCTTAGCAACGTCCTGCCCGGAAAGAATACAAGCTTTAAGCATGGCCATTTCCGTCTTAAGGCGGGCCGGAAGCACTGCCAGGCCCATAACCTCAATTAACCCGATATTTTCTTTTTTAATATGATGATATTCCTCATGGGGATGGAAAAGCCCGTCCGGGTGTTCCTTTGTTGTAATATTGTTGCGCAGGACAAGGTCCAGCTCAAACCGTCCGCCCCGCATACGGGCAATCGGCGTAATCGTATTGTGAGGCTCTCCGTCGGTTTCTGAAAAAATGTAAGCCGCCTCGTCGGTATAGCCTCTCCAGCAGGTCAAAATCTTATCCGCCAGATCGATAAGGCGTTCGCTGTCCTTTCCGCTAATACGAATCACGGACATCGGCCATTTTACAATCCCTGCGTCAACATCCTCAAAGCCCTTAAATACGATGTTTGTTTCCACAGGCGCCTTAGCCATGGCAAATTCGTAATGGCCGCCCTGAAAATGGTCGTGAGTGAGAATAGAGCCGCCCACAATTGGAAGGTCCGCATTAGAACCAATAAAATAATGAGGGAAAAGCTTTACAAAGTCAAACAGCTTCACAAAAGTGCTCCGGTCAATCTTCATAGGCACATGCGCCCCGTTAAAAGCAATACAATGTTCATTATAGTACACATATGGAGAATACTGCAAAAACCATGGCTGACTGTTCATCGTCAATGGGATAATCCTGTGATTCTGCCGCGCCGGATAGTTCATGCGCCCCGCATATCCTTCATTTTCCCTGCACAAAAGACATTTCGGGTAGCTGCTGGCCTTCGCCTTACGGGCCGCCGCAATGGCTTTGGGATCTTTTTCAGGCTTCGACAAATTAATTGTAATATCTAAATCCCCGTATTCTGTCTTTGTCACCCACTTCATATCCTTAACAACGCGGTAGGTGCGGATATAGTCCGTTGCCTGGCTAAATTCATAGTAAAAATCCGTCGCTGCCTGCGGGCTTTCTTTATAAAGCTCCCAGAACTTGTTAATCACCTGAGACGGCATAGGCACAAGACAGCCCATCAGCTTTGTATCAAATAAATCCCGGCTCACAATACTATCATCCTCTGTAAGTTCCCGGGATAGCGCGTCATCCACCAGGTCCTTAAGAATTTCCTCAAGCGGCGGCGTTATGCCCAAAGCACTGTTGGCTGCCTTATCAAAATCCCCATGCTCTTTACCGTCGTCTTTCTTTCCCTCTGCCGGTTCAAACGAATCCAGCCCCATAACCTCTAAAATGCGGTTTGCAGCATAAACCCGGTCCTCTGTGCCGATAAGCCCCTTTGCCACACCATAGTCCACGAGCTGGCAAATTCTTTCATCCGTCGTCATCTTCCTTCACCCTTTCCTTATTATTGCCGTGCTTTCCACGGCATCATGGGATGCCGCTCTGCGGCGTTCTTTATTATTGCCGTGCTTTCCACGGCATCATGGGATGCCGCCCTGCGGCGTTCCTTATGGTTGCCGTGTTCCTGATAGCTTTAGTGTAGCTTTTTTTATTTTGGATGACAATGCACAAATGTCCTTTTTATATGTCTTTTTGTTGCATAAACAATAATTTCCATGTATACTGTCAGCAGGCAGCAAACCGCTGCAGGTACGGATCTATCGGGCTTACTTC
>JAGZDD010000142.1 GCA_018369015.1 Clostridiales bacterium
GGGTGGCTTATATGTGCAAAGAAAATCATAAAATGGGCGGGCCAAACACAGACATGCTTTTAAATTTGACGGTTCAGCTAAAGATTGCTGAGACGCTTGGAGAGATGAATGATACGACACCAGCCCATAAGTTTTCGGGCCGTTTTGAACAGCGCCAGAAGGCTCTGCTTACAAAAGCCGAAAAATATCAGAAGCGGCTATATCCCCGCCGTTTTCAGGCGGCTGCCGTCGCTGCGATTGTTGTTCTGACTCTTGGTTTTACGGCAACTGCGGGGGCTGCCGTGCTTTTTTCACAGCGTCCGGCAAATGAAACCAGGCTAAACTGGGGCCTTTAGAAGTTGAAAATGTGGAGGAAGACGGTTACAAAGCAAAGGAGCGCCGGGTACTTGTTCCTGCTGCTTTTAGAAGCGCGGAATATAATGCTTTGGCAGAGTGGAATCATTTTATGGATGCCTATACATTGACTGACAAATATAAGGAAGGGCTTTTGGCCGCTGATGTTATGGGAGATACCGGCTATGAAGCCTTATCTGAGAGAGAGAAAATATACGAATTGTATGGCAGCTATGACGCCTACAGTGCAAAAATGCTGGAATCGATTGCGGATAAATATGATTTGCTGCTGGCCCCGCCAGTGTATTATACGACAAAAGCGGAGAGTGGAGCGCTCTACGGGTTATGTAGCTTTTTACCTGAGGAAGACTTTTCTATTGACTATGGTTATAACTTTGAGGACGGGAGCGCTCATTGTGAATTTAGTGTTTTTATTGAAGAATGTGAGCAGAAATATAAAAATTTTACTGGTTCATTGACAGTGGCCAAAAAGGGAAGCCTTTACCCCTACACCTCCGGCTGGATGCAGGAAAATGGTGAAAAAACAGAGGAAACTGGTTATATTACAGCGCAGGGAACCCATGCGGATGTGGCGGCCACAAATGACAGGGCATGGATATTCTATGAGGGCGATGAAACTTATATACGAATACAGCTTACAGGCCTTTATTATAAATTCTACGGCCAGGGAAGCAAAAAAGGAATTGACACAGTGAAGTATTTGGCAGATATGATTGATTTTTCAGTATTATAAACATTGGCACAGGCAGTCGATATTTTTGCTGCGCCTGTAGTATTGCGGCGGATAAGGGAAGCATACATTCTCCTATCCGCTCGTTAATGCTTTTCGTATTCGGGAGCAGATTTTTGTAAAAAATGCTGAATTTTTTATAACAGGAAAGTTCCCGGAATATTTTGGCGGTGGAAGCTTTTGAGAGTATTTCCAAGATTTTCCATAGATTTCGCAGGTAAAAGCGCTTGTCAGCTTCCGGTGTCAGGCGTATAATGGCTTATATCAGGACTTGCTTTTTTGGGATAAAGCGATTATAATGTGAAAAGAACACAAGATATAGTATTTCATCTTCGGGTGGAATACTATATCGTCTTTTGGGAGGCTTGAAAACAATGATAGACAAAATACAGAAGCGCAACGGGGATATTGTGGCGTTTGATTCCATGAAGATTATGAATGCTATTGACCGGGCCAACAAAGCGGTGGATGGGGAGCCTATGACACCGACGGATTTGCTTTTTCTGACAGAAAAGGTATGCGGGCAGCTTGAGTCCGGGGATTTGAATAATGTGGAATATATTCAGGACCTTGTGGAGGAAATGCTGATCCGCTTTGGATATGCCAAGACGGCTAAAGCCTACATTTTATACCGTGCAGAGCATACAAAAATCCGCAAATCAGAATTTGATCTTATGGACATATATAAAAAATTGACTTATTCCGACGCTAAGGATGAGGACATAAAGCGGGAGAATGCCAATATTGATGCAGATACGGCTATGGGAACGATGCTTAAGTATGGTTCCGAGGGATCAAAGTATTTCATTGATAATTATGTATTGCCAAAAGATATTGCGGCAGCTCATATGAACGGTGACATCCATATCCATGATATGGATTTTTATATGTTGACGGAAACCTGCTGCCAGATTGATCTGATTAAGCTGTTTGATGATGGGTTTTCAACGGGCCACGGTTATCTTAGGGAACCTAATTCCATCCGTTCCTATGCAGCTTTGGCCTGTATTGCAATTCAGGCAAATCAGAACGAAATGCATGGCGGACAGAGTATTCCGAATTTTGATTATGCTATGGGGAAGGGCGTTGCAAAAACATACCGGAAGGAATACTTTAAGCATTTAAAAACCTACTTTCAGTTAAAGCTTGATATGGAGGAAGAGGAAGCTATAGAATTGGTCAATGATCTTAAAAATAATATGACAACTAAGGTTTCTATGGGAAATAAGGAGGCCTGGGAAAAGGAGCTGTCCGGCTATGGCGTCGGCGGCCGGCTGTGGGGGGAGGATCTTTTTAAGGCGCACCGCTATGCCTCAGATGCCGCCTATAAAAGCACTGACCGGCAGACCTATCAGGCTATGGAGGCGCTGATCCATAATCTCAACACAATGAATTCCAGAGCCGGCGCTCAGGTTCCTTTCAGCTCCATCAATTATGGCACAGATACATCGCCGGAGGGGCACATGGCCATGCGCAATCTCCTTCTGGCTACAGAGGCCGGACTTGGCGGCGGGGAAACTCCGATTTTCCCGGTTCAGATTTTTAAGGTAAAAGAGGGGGTTAATTATAATAAAGAAGACCCAAACTATGACCTGTTTAAGCTGGCGATTAAAACGAGCGCCCAGAGGCTTTTTCCGAATTTCAGTTTTATTGACGCGCCTTACAACCTTCAATACTATAAGCCCGGGGATTACAACACAGAGGTGGCTTATATGGGCTGCCGTACCCGCGTGCTTGGGAATGTCCATGACCCGGAAAAATCTGTCACCTGCGGCCGGGGGAATTTAAGTTTTACATCAATTAATCTTGTGCGTCTGGGAATCGAGGCCAGGGGCGACATTGATAAGTTTTTTAAATTGCTTGACGACCGGATGGATCTTGTATTCCGCCAGCTTTTGCACCGGTTTAAAATCCAGTGTACAAAGAAGGTGCGCAACTATCCCTTCCTCATGGGCCAGGGAATTTGGATCGATTCTGAAGGGCTCGATATTGACGACAGTGTGGCAGAAGTTCTTAAGCACGGCACTTTAAGCGTCGGCTTTATCGGCCTGGCAGAAACTTTGAAGGCGCTGATCGGGAAGCATCACGGTGAAAGTGAAGAAGCCCAGGAGCTTGGCCTTAAGATTATCGGGCATATGCGGGAGCGGACAGATGATGAATCTAAAAAAACCGGGCTTAATTTTACATTGCTGGCGACGCCGGCGGAGGGCTTAAGCGGACGGTTTGTCAGAATTGACCAGAAGCTTTACGGGGAAATCGAAGGTGTCACAGACCGGGAGTATTATACCAACTCTTTCCATGTGCCGGTGTATTATCCAATCAAGGCCTTTAAGAAAATAAATCTTGAAGCACCCTACCACGCGATGACGAATGCCGGCCATATCAGCTATGTGGAGCTGGACGGCGATACATGTAAAAACCTCGAAGCCTTTGAAACAATTATACGCTATATGAAGGATCAGGGGATCGGCTACGGCTCCATTAACCATCCCGTGGATCGTGACCCGGTGTGCGGCTATACGGGGGTTATTGGCGATGTCTGCCCAAGGTGCGGGCGTCGGGAAGGCGAGAGTGTCAGTATAGAGAAGCTTCGGCAGCTCCGCAAGAAATACCCCAACGTACCGTATTATGGATGAAAGACAGCTATAGGGTATGCGGTAAACATTTAAAATATGTAACTATTCAGCCATGCCATTTCGGATTCATGCAGCTTACGCTGCTCACCGCCGCTATCGCGGCCAAAGCCTCGATTATGGCGTATCACCAGCCGCATGGTTGAATAGCTGCTAAAAATACTGCTGCCTGTTTTATTTTAAGGAGGAATAGATATGGATCAGAAATCAGCTATGAGAGAAGAAGCCATTGGAGGAAATGTTGGATTTGAGCGGATTCGCCGGATTACAGGCTATCTTGTAGGAACAACGGAGCGTTTTAATAACGCCAAAAGGGCAGAGGAAAAGGATCGTGTAAAGCATGGAATCTAAGCTTAAGGTCAGCGGTATTATTGAGGAATCCATTGTAGATGGCCCGGGCCTTCGGTTTACCATATTTACCCAGGGCTGTCCGCACCGCTGCCCTGGCTGCCACAATCCCCAGACCCACGATTTTGACGGTGGAAAATGGATGACAGTAGAAGAACTTATCGGAATGTTTGATGCTGATCCGCTGCTTGCCGGTATGACATTTTCCGGAGGGGAGCCTTTTTGCCAGCCTGCTCCCCTCCTTTTGCTGGCCCGGCTTGTAAAGGCAAGGGGAAAATCGGTAGTCATCTATTCGGGCTACACGATTGAGGCGCTTATGGAGATGGCCGCAGGAAACAAAGCGATTGACGAGCTTTTGTCACTGTGTGATTTACTGATTGACGGCCCTTTTATTGAGCAATATAAAGATCTGGATTTACTTTTTAGAGGAAGTTCTAACCAGAGGATTCTGGATTTGTCCGAGTATCCGCAAATTACCGATGTGAGTGACACGCTGGGAAAGACTTAAGGAATGAATTTAGAAAATATAAAAAATGAGAATGAATATCATTTTCAAAATAACCGCTTTAATGAGCTATGTAAAAGCCAGAAACTATATATTTTTCTAAACCTTTGATTTTTATAGGAAAATCAAAGGTTTTCTTTTTTTTGAAAAAAGATGTTGACAAAAATTCTAAAAAGGTATATGATAACAATATCAGTAATGATTACTGATATTTTACGGGTAATAATAACATATTAAAATATGCGGGAAGGCCAAATCCGTTGTTTTGCAGTGCTGACAAAGGACAGAGGCACAGTGATGTGCAAGGGTCTGTACCGCGCCATAGAAAAGGAGAGTAAAGCGTATGAAAAAGTTTGTATGTACAGTATGTGGTTATGTTCACGAAGGAGACAGCGCACCAGCAGAATGTCCAATTTGCCACGCACCGGCAGAAAAGTTCAAAGAGCAGACAGGTGACAGAGAATGGGCCGCAGAGCATGTTGTTGGCGTAGCAAAGGGCGTTAGCGAAGACATTCTTAAAGATCTGAGAGCAAACTTTGAAGGCGAATGTTCTGAAGTTGGTATGTATCTTGCAATGGCAAGAGTTGCCCACAGAGAAGGTTATCCTGAGATTGGCCTTTACTATGAAAAAGCAGCATGGGAAGAAGCTGAGCATGCCGCTAAATTTGCTGAGTTACTTGGCGAAGTTGTTACAGACAGCACAAAGAAAAATCTTGAAATGCGTGTAGATGCAGAAAATGGCGCAACAGCAGGAAAGACAGATCTTGCAAAACGTGCAAAAGCTGCAAACCTTGATGCACTCCATGATACTGTACATGAGATGGCAAGAGATGAGGCTCGCCACGGCAGAGCATTTGAAGGCCTGCTAAAGAGATATTTTGGCTAATAATATAGATAGGTTGGATTCACAGTCAGCCGCAAGCACTTGCTGCTTGCGGCGTAAGAACATGATACAGGTGTGAGCAGGTTCTTTTTTTGCGAAGCAAAAGCTCTAAATGTTCCTGCGAAGTTACTATTCTCGGCGAAGCCGAGAATAGTAACACAAATTGATGGGGGCACTGGGTCGGGATTGATTCAGTGCCCTTTTTGTGCGATAAGCCCGGCCAAGCGATTTCTTGACAAATCACAGGAAAGAAATTATAATAATAACGACTACTATTATCAGATCAAGGAGGTGTTTCAATGAAGACAGTAAAATACAGCCGCCAGAGAGAGGCGATTAAAAATTATCTGATGTCTACAACTAAACATCCGACTGCGGAAATGGTTTACGAGGCCATTCGGGAGGTGTGTCCGAATATTAGTCTGGGAACTGTATACCGAAATCTAACCTTCCTTGTAGACCATGGAGAAATTATACGTCTTTGCTGCGGCGAGGAGAGCGACCGTTTTGATGGGAATACATCGAAACATTATCATTTTATTTGCAGGAATTGCGGCTGTGTTAAAGATTTAATGATGCTGCCTATAGACCATATTGATGCCATAGCAGGTGAACATTTTGACGGGAGTATTGAAGGGCATTATGCTTATTTTTATGGAACATGCGCTCAGTGCAGAGAGAAAACAGCTGGATCTGAGGCTGAATAAACGACAAAAAGGAAGATAGCTTTATGCATATGCGTAAAATCTATCTTCCTTTTTTGGTGCGATAGGCCCGGCAATCGCTTGCCGGGCTTGCAAGAGCTAGGTTAACGCTGCGCTCCGGCCGGCGCAGAGCAGACGTCCACCGGACGTCTTGCGCCAAAGTTTCTCCTCCTCAGTCGCATGGCTGAACCGTTGCCTATTTGCCGGGCAACTGTCATATATTTTTTGACAATCTGTTCAAAGTAATATAAAATGGACAATGGATGTGAGAACGTTTACACAAAGAGGATGGTTACAGTTATGAACATAAAAGATATTGCAAAGCTGGCGGGAGTATCCAGGGCTACAGTTTCAAGGTATATTAATCATGGATATGTCAGTGATGAAAAAAAAGCAAAAATTAAAGCTGTGATCGATAAGACTGGCTATGTACCGTCAACACAGGCCCAGATGCTTCGGACGAAAAAGACACGGCTCATTGGTGTTATTATACCTAAAATAAATTCAGAAACAGTTTCACGGATTTTAGGTGGGATTGGACAGGTATTAGGAGAGCATAATTACCATATGCTTGTGGCTAATACAGAAAATAGCTACGAAAAGGAACTGGAGTTTTTGAAAATTTTTGCCAACGACCGTGTGGACGGCGTTATACTGCTAGCTTCTGTTTTGACACGGCAGCACCACAGGCTCCTTAAAGAGCTTCCGGTTCCTTCTGTGATTGTAGGCCAGGAGTGTGAGCAGCACTGCTCTATTTTCCATGATGATATGAATGCGGCAAAAGCGTTGACGCAAAAGCTGTTAGAGGCAGGCTGCAAAAAGCCGGTACTCCTTGGTGTTTCAGATGAGGATGCGGCAGCCGGCCAGAAGCGGCGCCTGGGATTTGAAGCAGCCTTGCAGGACTGCGGCCTTTGCCCTTCATCAGTGCCTGAAATTGTATGTGAATTTAATGCGGATTCGGGCTATGTCCAGATGTGCAGGCTTATTGAAGAAGGAACTGACATGGACGGTGTGCTCTGTGCGACCGATAATATTGCCGCAGGGGCATTGCGGGCGTTGCGGGAGGCAGGAGTAGATGTACCCGGGAGGGTAAAGCTGGCTGGCTTTGGCGATACCCAATTGGCGTCTCTTGTGACCCCTCCTATGACAACGGTTCATTATTATTATGAGGAGAGCGGGCAAGAAGCCGGCAGAATGGTCATGGAGCAGATTAATAATGAAACACGGCTTGTAAAGACGGTTATGCTTGGGTATGAAATCGTTCTCAGAAAAACCTTGTGAAAATGCTAAAAAATATAAGGTCATTTTTGTGTAATACAGAAAAATTATCCTTTGTTTATCAGTACCCATTGACATTTTACAGGTCAATGGGTACAATAATACCAACATATGGAATCGATCTCATATATAAACAAAAACATACATACTAATCTTGAAATTGGAAACAATGAAAATCAAGATTGCCTACATTCGGATGGGTAGGATTTCTATTTATGTAACTATTCAGCCATGCGGCTGGTGATACAAAAAATCCGGCGCAAGACGTCTGGTGGCCGTCTGCCCTGCGCCGGCCGAAGCACAGCGTAGACCGCAATCTTGCTTGTAGAGGAGTTTTTGTATCGCCAGATATGGCGGTGCGCCATAATCGTGGATTTAGCTGTGCAAGCAGCGAAAAAGCAGCGGCAGCTGCGAATCCGAGATATATGGCTGAATAGTTACCTATTTATATCTCCGATGCCTGCGGGGGATTGTGTATTTGCACTCAGTGCCTCACAGCCGCCGTCCGGGGCTTTCATAGTAAAGGGAGTGTTCTTATGGATTATCAAAAAGCAGCCAGAGAAGTTCTGGAAAAAATTGGAGGCAGAGAAAATATTGTATCTGCGGCCCACTGTGCAACACGGCTCCGTCTTGTTATTAAGGATAATAATGCCTGTGATAGCAAGGCCGTGGAAAATATTGAAGGCGTCAAGGGGGTCTTCTTCGCCCAGGGCCAGCTTCAGATTATTTTTGGAACAGGGATCGTCAACAAGGTATATGACGCCTTTATTAAAGAGGCAGGAATCACCGAGAGTTCTAAGGAGGACGTAAAGCAGGCGGCCAATGCGCGGCAGAATATTTTTAAGCGGGCGATTAAGACGCTTGGCGATATTTTTGTTCCTATTATCCCAGCCATTGTAGCCAGCGGTTTCCTTATGGGTATTATGGAAGCGCTGAACTTTATGGTCAATAATGGCTTTCTCAACATAAGTACAACAAGCTCATTTTATGTATTTGCCCAGCTTTTTGCCAATACGGCCTATACGTTCCTGCCGATTCTCATTGCATACAGCGCCGGCAAGGCCTTTGGGGCAAATCCATACCTGGCCGCAGTTATTGGTATGATCATGATCCACCCGAACCTGCAAAATGCCTGGACCGTGGCAACCGAAGGCGTTACGGCGACACAGCCGGTATTTTTCGGCCTTTACAGCGTGGACATGGTAGGCTACCAGGGCCATGTTATCCCGGTGATTATTGCAGTGTGGGTTTTAGCTTTTATCGAAAAGCGTCTGCACAAGGTTGTGCCGGCAGCCTTCGATTTGTTCGTGACTCCTTTGGTCAGTGTATTTGTGACAGGCTACTTGACACTGGCGGCTATAGGGCCGGTGTTTGTGACTGTTGAAAATTTTGTTATCGACGGTATCCAGACAATTTTAACACTGCCCTTTGGTATTGGCAGCCTGATTGTTGGCTTTTTGTATGCGATTACAGTTGTTGCAGGTATTCACCATATGTATACAACCATTGACATTGGCCAGCTGGCGGCCTTTGGATATACGTACTGGCTCCCTCTGGCTTCCGCGGCTAATGTGGCCCAGGGTGCGGCGGCTCTGGCTGTCGGCGTGAAGGCAAAAGATAAAAAGGTTAAGGCGCTGGCCCTGCCGTCTTCTTTAAGTGCATTTATGGGGATTACAGAACCTGCCATTTTCGGTGTGAACCTGCGTTATTTTAAACCGTTTATATGCGCCTGTGTAGGCGGCGGCCTTGGCGCTATGTACGCATCTATTGTGGGGCTTGGCGCTACAGGAACCGGTGTAACAGGAATTTTTGGTATCCTGCTTCATCTGCATAGCCCGATAAATTATTTGATTACGATGTTGATTGCTGCCGGCGTATCATTTGCATTGACATGGATTTTTGGATATAAAAACCCGAAGCCTGAAACAAATGCCGTCAAAGGCGGCACGGATGAAGCTTCTGAAGCCGCCGTCCAGAATCCGGTAGGAACAAATACGGCGCCAGCAGCGAATGTAAGCCAGAAAGCGGCCGGTGCGGCTGCGGCAAATGTGGCGCTGTCTTCTGATACGGTGTCCTTAGATAGTATTTTAGCGCCGATAAAGGGTGAAGTGATTCTTATGAAGGACGTTCCTGATGAAACTTTTGCTGCAGAGGTTTTAGGAAAGGGAGCGGCGATTATCCCGGCAGAAGGTAAGGTTTATGCACCCTTTGACGGGCAGGTGAGTCTTGTTTTTGATACAAAACATGCGATTGCCCTGACAAGCAGCACAGGGGCAGAGGTTTTGATCCATATCGGTATTAATACAGTAGAGCTTGGCGGTAAATGTTATACTTGCTTTGTATCTGACCAGGAAAATGTAAAGGCCGGGCAGCTTATTGCTCAGTTTGATATGGAGGGGATTAAAAACGCAGGCTATAATCTAACGACACCGGTTATTGTAAGTAATACCGATGATTATAAAGAGGTTATTGTGGAAAAGACCGGGGCGGCCAATGTAGGAGAGGTAATGCTTAGGCTTGTAAAATAGGGTACTACTCAGCCATGCATCTCGGATTCACGCAGCTAACGCTGCTCCCCGCCGCTATCGCGGTTGAATCCTCGATTCGGGCTAAGCGCCCTAGACTAAAGAATGACAAAACCTCTCTGCAAGCAAGCTTGCGGTCTACGCTGTGCTTCGGTCGGCGCAGGGC
>JAGZDD010000143.1 GCA_018369015.1 Clostridiales bacterium
AGAATGTTCACGGATACGCTCATGCAGCTCCTGGCGGTCGCCTCCGGCTTTCACTGCATCCATCATAATATTTTCAGTCGCCATAAACGGGAGCTCGCTCATTAAGCGCTGTTCAATCACCTTTGGATAAACCACAAGGCCGTCCACAACATTCATATATAAATCCAAAATTCCATCCACAGCCAAAAATGCCTCGGGAACGCTTAAGCGCTTGTTGGCAGAATCATCCAAGGTCCGCTCAAACCACTGGGTCGCCGCCGTAATGGCCGGATTAAGCATATCTACCATTACATATCTGGACAGCGACGCAATACGCTCGCTGCGCATAGGGTTTCTCTTATAGGCCATGGCAGAGGAACCAATCTGGCTCTTTTCAAAGGGCTCCTCAATTTCCTTTAAATGCTGGAGAAGGCGGATGTCATTGGAAAATTTATGAGCGCTCTGGGCAATGCCTGAAAGGACACTAAGTACGCGGGAATCTACCTTTCTTGAGTAGGTCTGTCCAGAAACCGGGTAGCAGGACTCAAAGCCCATCTTTTGTGCAATGCGGCGATCCGCTTCTCGGCACTTCTCATGGTCGCCGTCAAACAGTTCCAAAAAGCTGGCCTGTGTTCCCGTCGTTCCTTTAGAGCCTAAAAGCTTCAATGTTGAAATCACATATTCCACATCTTCCAAATCCATCACAAGCTCATTAAGCCACAGAGAAGCTCTCTTGCCTACAGTTGTCGGCTGTGCCGGCTGAAAATGGGTAAAAGCCAGAGTTGGAAGGTATCTGTGTTCCTTCGCAAACTTTGCCAGCTCGGCAATGACGTTAATCAGCTTTCTGCGCACAAGATAAAGGGCTTCCCGCATTAAAATAATATCCGTGTTATCACCGACATAGCAGCTTGTAGCGCCCAGATGGATAATTCCCTTCGCTTTAGGGCACTGCTGGCCATAAGCATACACATGGGACATCACATCATGGCGCACAACAGCCTCCCTGGCTTTTGCCACATCATAGTTAATATCGTCCTTGGCGGCCCTAAGTTCTGCGATCTGTTCCTCCGTCACTGGAAGGCCCAGCTCCTTTTCGGTTTCTGCAAGGGCAATCCAAAGCTTACGCCATGTTCTGAATTTTTTATCCGGCGAAAAAATATACTGCATCTCTTTGCTGGCATAACGCTCTGCCAGAGGGGTCTGGTACCTGTCGTTCATCTTCATTCCTCCATTTTCCTTCATTCGTAGCTGCTTTCATGCATAGTAGAACCGCGCACAGCGCGGTATGTCCGTTTGCAGTCACTTTGATTCTTTTATTTTACCCGATTCATTATGAAAAGGCAATACGATGTTCGCTTTCATCCATAGCAAAGCCACGGTTACTGTTCACAGCCTGGCTAATCACTCGCTGATTAGCCAGGCCTGACAGTGATTCAGGAGTGAGCAGGCTCCTTTTGCGCGAAGCAATGAGCCAAACCGGGGAGCTTGCTCGCCAGCTTGGCTACTGCCGCGACCCGTTGAAGCGAAGCGTCAACGGGTCGCAGCAAAACTCTAAATGTGCCTGCGAAGTTACTATTCTCGGCGAAGCCGTGAATAGTAACAAGCCACGCGCAACGCGGCATGTCCATTTACCGTAAAACAGCTAAAAGCCACCAAAAAAGCTTTCAAGTAAGCACTTGGCCCCGCGTCGGTACAGGCACATGGCTAAATTCTTACACTTTCAAAGTTACTTTTTTGGTGGCTTTCTTTTATCAGGCAATTCCTGCTTATTCTAATCCGATACGTTTAAATACTTCCTCGTAGGCTTCTTCCACATTTCCCATATCTCTGCGGAAACGGTCCTTGTCAAGCTTCTCGTGGGTTTTGCTGTCCCAGAAGCGGCATGTGTCCGGAGAAATCTCATCAGCCAGAATAATCTGGCCTTTATAGCGGCCAAACTCAATCTTAAAATCAATAAGATCAATCCCAATGCCGGCAAAAAATTCCTTCATAAAATCATTAACCTTAAACGCATATTCTGTAATCTTATCAATTTCTTCGCGTGTCGCAGCGCCAATAGCAATGGCAAAATAATCGTTAATCATCGGATCGCCCAGAGCGTCATCCTTATAGGAAAATTCCAATGTCGGGGCAAGAAGCTTAAAGCCTTCTTCAATTCCCAGTTTTTTAGAAAAGCTTCCGGCAGCCACATTACGGACAATAACTTCCAGCGGAACAATCTCAACCTTTTTTACAACCGTTTCCCTGTCGCTGATTTCTTCAATATAATGTGTCGGGATCCCTTGCTTTTCAAGCATACGGAACATCAGGTTTGTCATACGGTTATTGACAACGCCCTTTCCTGTGATTGTACCTTTCTTTTCGCCATTAAATGCCGTTGCATCATCCTTATAATCAACGATTAAAACATCTGGGTCTTCAGTTTTATAAACTTTTTTTGCTTTTCCTTCGTATAACAAATCCAATTTTTCCATTTTTCTACCATCCTTATCTTGATTAATAAGAGTATCTAATAAATATTATTAGTTCAGATAAATAGAAAATTCCATTCATCTAAAGGTTTCGCCTATATTGTACATCAACTCTTTAGTGAAATCAATAGCATTGTAAATAAACATTCATTAGTATTACTTATTTTAATTTTATTATTTACTAATAGGCCGACATTTCAAATTGAAACTTATCGCTAAATATGATAAAATGTAACCGTTTAGCTAAAGCAAAGCAGCAATCGGATAAACAAAGATTCTTAATAAAGAAAGGTAGAGAATAATGACCAATCCATTTAAAGGGGACAAAGAAAAGCTTGCTAAAATGAAATTTCGCCAGAAGGTGGACTATATCTGGACTTATTATAAATTCTGGATGCTTGTTACCGCTGTTATTATCGCAGTTGTCGCTGCCTTCATTCAGGCACAGCTTGCCTACAATCCTGATGCCATGACTTTAATTCTGTGCGATACCTATTGTGAGGATACACAGACAGCCTATACTTCTGTCAATGAAGATTTCAGTAAATTCATCGCCCTGGACGAAGGAGATAAAGAGCCTATCAGCTTTGATGATACCATTTCCTTTTCTATCAACAACAGCGATTATACCGCCGGCGTTATGCTGCAAAAACTTATGGCACTTGTAATGAGCGGCGGAGCGGATCTCATGGTTGCCCCTGAGTCTGCCATTGTTTATTACGGAGCGCAAAACATGTATTCTGATTTATCCGAGGTGCTTCCACAAGATTTATTTGAAGAATTAAAAGCCCAGGATCTTTTGTTTGAAACAACCTATGTTCCCACAGAAGATGAAATTGCCGAAGGGGCTGCGGAGGAAACCTTTTACTGCGGTATCCGTTTAGACGGACTGGATTATTTTAAAGATAAAGGAATTTTGCTCGACGACATGGCCTGCGGCATTATTATTTCAGGAAAACACCAGGAGCTTGCCCTTGATTTTATTAACATGCTCTTTGGGCGCGAGTCTGTCACAGCCCCGGAAAATTCAGCAGCCTAATAACAAAGTTTTCAGGCAATTAAAACAAGAAATCACAGTAACTATTCAGTCATGCGGCTGAGGAGGACAAACTTTAGCGCAAGCTGGCTTGCAGAGGGTTTTTGTCCTCCTTAAGTGTAGGGTGTTTAGCCCGAATCGAGGATGCGCTTTGTTGGCGGCAGTTAGCAGCATTAGCTGAGCAAATCCGAGAGAGATAGCATGGCTGAATAGTTACAAATTACACGGCACTGCCTGTTCCCGAAAACGTAAAAAACCGCAGAAAGTTGCGGTTTTTTTACATTTTCGGCAGACATTCCTGCTTTTACTTTACCAGACAATCTTTACCGTCTTCCTAACACAATACGTTCGGCAGTATACTTCAACCCAGTGAAATATCAACCGGGTGTATGGATAAAAAATTATGAAATTCCTAAAAATAATAGGAATTTCATAATTTTTTATCCATACACTATATTTTTCAGTTATAATGTTATTAATTATGTGTAAGGAGTTTGGTGTATGAAAATACAAGGTCTACCCGGAGAATTTTTACTGCTCTTTGTCATATTTATCTGGCTGCTTTTTATTTTAACGCTTTTATCCGATATTCATAATAAATTGAATTTCTGGTGTTTTATCAGCGGTATGATTTTCAGCCTTGGAGTCCTGAAAGAATATCTTTATTTTTGCCTTGTTCCTTATTTAAAGGAACAATTTGTATTCCCGCTTTCTGATACCCTGGTTTTATCCATATATTCTGTAATGACCGCCTTTTTATACTATCTGGCCATGCCCTGTGTTATGATTTTTGGCTTTTACTTTTTCGGACTGGATAAAAAGAATCCGCCGCTTTTTAAGCTGTTGTGCGTTCTTATATTCATCCCAAGCATTATTTATGCCATCTGCTGCCCTTATATTCATACGAGAAATTATCAGCTTCATTCACAGGCCTACTATATTAGTGTTGCCATTTATAACTGGGTCTACGGCACTATAAGTACTGTGATGATCATCGCCCCCCTGATCAGGGAACGTCTCACCTTTCAGTACCGCCAGCATAAAATGGTTGCCATCCTTGTCCTGCTTCCCATATGGTACTGGCTTTTAACCGCTTTTATTTTCCAGATTCTCCAATTTCCAAGCAATTCCAAGCTCTGGCAGGGAAATATATTCATTGTTTTTATCCTGCTCATTTATTATCTGAAAAATATTTTTAAAGACGGTGTCTGGGGTACGCGGCTCATCCGCCAGACTTATGACTGGTTTGGCAATTCCAAAATTATTTTGAAAAATGCCCAGTATCTTTCCCACACACTAAAAAATGAGCTGGCAAAAATAACCTGGTGTACGAATATTATAAAAGCTTCCGAAAAAAATGACAATGAAACGGTGGCGATCATCGAAAATTCTGTAGAGCATTTAATGCAGTTTATCAACCGTACCCGGTTTTATTCTGATGAAATCATCCTCAGACCAGAGTATACCAATATTTCGGAACTTTTTTCCGAATGTATTTCCAATGCCCCTTATTTATCCGGCGGAAATATCCATGTCCAGGCTCAGGCCGACAATACGCCTTTGCTTTGCGACCGTGAACATATACAGGAAGTCATCAATAATCTGCTTCAAAATGCTTATGAAGCATTAAGTCCGGGGGGCCATATCCGGCTTCACTATTATTCGCTCCCCAAAAAGCGCGCAGCCATTATTAAGGTCAGCGACAATGGCTGCGGTATTGCCAAGGCAGATCTCCCCCATATTTTTGACCCCTATTACACAAAAAAGCCCTCGTTTTCTCACCTGGGCCTTGGGCTTTACTACTGCTACAGCGTTATGGACAAGCACCATGGAAGCATAAAGGTCAAAAGTATTCCCGGCAAAGGAACTGCCTTCCTTCTCTATTTTCCATTAAAACGCCAGAAGATGCCGCAAAGCGGCACGCCTTTTAACGGCAAAAGGCGTGCCAAGCATAAGGAGAACGACAATGTCACAAAAAATTCAGGTAATGATTGTTGAAGATGATAAAGATTTTACTTATCTGCTCAAAGCTACCCTTGAAAAGCAGACGGATATTGCGGTTACAGCAGCATGTACAACCGCAGCCGCCGCCATTGAGCTGGCAAAACAATACCGTCCAGATATTGTCCTTATGGACCTTAATCTTTCCGCCTCTAATATGGACGGGATCGAAGCAGCAAGAAGTATACGCATCCAGACGGACTCTAAAGTTCTTATTCTTACATCCTTTGACGATCCCGACCTGATCCAGGCCGCCAGTGTCCGCTCCTTTGCCTCTGGCTATGTTTTTAAGCACCAGCCTGAGCTTTTAATCCAAAATATCCGGGAACTGGCCCACGGCCATACAGGACAGGAATATCTGATTATGTCCTCCATCATCGCCCGGCTGTCGCCAGCGGAAAAAATGATCTTTCAGCTAATAATGGGAGAAGCCGTGGAACTGAAATCCTCCACCAAAACTATTGCCAATCAAAAAACCGGGGTTCTAAAAAAACTGGGGCTGAAATCCCAAAAGGATCTTAAGCATATATTTGAAACCTATAAAAGATAAAATGCAGGGAACAACATTCCCTGCATTTTATTATGGTCAGCCAAGCGCCACATCAAGGATCATCATAATCACGAAGCCTACGGCAAAGCCGATGGTTCCAATATTACTATGTTCACCCTCGCTGGCCTCGGGGATAAGCTCCTCTACAACAACATAAATCATAGCGCCTGCTGCAAAGGAAAGCAAATAAGGCAATACTGGCTCAATGAACGAGGCCAGCAATATTGTAATAAAAGCAGCAATAGGTTCCACAATACCAGAAGCCATACCATAGACAAACGCTTTACTCCTGCTGACCCCTTCGTTTCTCAAGGGCAAAGATATAATCGCACCCTCTGGAAAATTCTGAATGGCAATACCGATGGATAAAGCCATTGCCCCCATAAGGGTAATGGCACTGTTGCTTGTAAGCATCCCGGCAAAAACAACACCTACAGCCATGCCTTCAGGGATATTATGGAGTGTTACGGCCAGGACAAGCATCGTTGTTTTTTTTAAAGAGGTTTTCGGCCCCTCCGCCTTTGCCGCCCCCATATGCAAATGGGGAACAATCCGATCCATTAACAGCAAAAAAGCAATTCCAAGCAAAAGCCCAACAGCCGCCGGGATAAAAGCCAGCTTTCCAAGGCTGTCAGACATATCCATCGCCGGAATCAGCAATGACCATACGGAGGCCGCAACCATAACTCCTGATGCAAAGCCCAATAATGCCTTCTGCACAAGAGGCTTTAATTCGCCGCGCAAAAAAAAGACACAGGCCGCGCCCAGCGTCGTTCCCAAAAACGGTATCATTAACCCAATAAACGTATTCATGGCGTTCCTCCTTTTTTATCAGCTACTTTTTATTATATAGAACTTTGCTTCATTTGTCCATGGAAGTTAATCGCTAAATTAAGGAAAAGAACAGTAACCAGTCCAGAAGGCTAAACATTTAAAAATCAGGCCGTCTGACAGGTTTCCCGTAATTTTTCAGGTCATTTATGGTAGCATCAATGGACAAAGGAGGCTTTTTACATGTCTGCAAATCATCCTGTCACTTACCGTAATATTACCCGAAAGGACTATCCGGCCCTGGAATATTTTATTGATGCACTTTTTTCTATGCCCGGCGATTCAGGACAAAAAGCAAGGTCTTATTTGAACCGGCTGTATTTATACGACTGTCTTTACAGCTGTACTTATGCCCGGGCGGCAATTCTTGGGCCCCGCATTGTCGGCCTTATTCTCGGGAGGCGTACCCAAAGCCGGAAATATGAATTTAGCGCAGCCTTACGCCGCGCCTTTTATACTGCGGCCTTGCACCTTGTCAGGAAAGGACGCTCCTATTATAAAGCCTACCGCATTTTTGACAAGACAGACCGCCAGCTACTATATTCCTGCCCGGAACAGTTCGGGGGCGAGCTGTCATTGATCGCTGTCGATCCCAGGTTCCGGCACCAGGGCATTGGACTGACACTTCTTGGCGGCTTTCACAAATATATGCTCAGCAACGATGTCCGTCAAATCTACTTGTTTACGGACAGCACTTGCAGCTTTAGCTTTTATGACCGGCAGCGCTTTGACCGGATATGTACTTGCTACTGGCCAAAAGCTGCCGCCCAAAATACATTTGCGTTTTACCTCTATAAATTTTCCTACTTTTAATTTCTGCCATATTAAACGATGACTTGAAGCATCATTTTACCTCACCAGGCGCTTTTGTTCCGGAATAACGGTTCACAATAAAAATACCCAGACTTACAAGTATAAGAGCCGCAACATTTTTTACGGAAAATGCCTGGCTATCCTCTCCCAGAAGAAGTGCTGAAAGCAAAACACCAATGACTGGGTTGGCAAAGCCATAAATAGCGACCCGGGATACCGGATTATATTGAAGTAATATCCCCCATACAGAGTATGCAATCGCCGATAAAAGCGCTAAATAAACAAGAATCCCCGCTCCGCCCCATGTAAAATGACCAAGCCTGCCGCCCATGGCACCTCCCACGGCCAGAAGTACAAGCCCGCCGGCGCTAAACTGCCACCCGCTTAAAGTCACCGGATTTTCTTTTTGAGAATAGCGCTTCAAAAAAACAGACGAAAAAGCATAAGAAACAGCTGCCAGAAAGACAAAGCCCTCCCCCTGAAGCGTAAAACCAAGATTAAGTCCTGAGGGTGCCATATTGGCAATGATAACGCCCAAAAAGCCGGCCAGGCACCCTAAAAGCTTTGCACAGCCAAGCTTTTCCTGGCGGAAAATAAGGCTCGCTATGGCAATCGCCAGAAGGCTGTTCGTTCCTGTAATAATTGCGCTTTTAACGCCGCTTGTATTAGCTACTCCCACATAAAAGAAAAAATACTGAATCACTGTCTGAAGCATACAGAGCCGCAAAACCATTCCCAGGGAGCGTTTCTTCGGAATAAGCGGTTTTCGGGCAGTTAAGCTTCCAAGTAAAATTGTCAAAACTCCGGCCATGGTAAAACGCAGGCCGGCAAACAAAATCTGGGAACCAACAGCAGCGCTGCCAATCCCCAGAAGATTATATCCTATTTTTATCACAGGAAAGGCGCTGCCCCACAATGCTGTACACAGCAGCGCCAGACTTCCTACGACCCATGAATTTTGAAGTAATTTATCTGATTTCATTAAAACCTTCCCTTATAGCCGGAACACCTGAGTCGCAATAGCAAAGTAAACCATTACGGAACAGGTATCTACCAATGTTGTAATGAGCGGCGCCGCCATAATCGCCGGGTCCAAATGGATCTTTTTAGCGCACAGGGGTAAAATGCAGCCGATCATTTTAGAAATCACAATTGTTGCAATTAAAGACATAGCAATAACAAATGCCATCTCAAGGCTTTGATACATAATCAAAATACGGAGCCCATTAGCAGCGGCAAGTGCACAGCCTACGATCAATGAAATGCGAAACTCCTTAAACATGACTCTAAGGATATCGGAAAAATGGATTTCATCTAATGCAATTCCCCGGATAATCAGTGTCGCGCTCTGAGAGCCGCAGTTTCCTCCCGTGTCCATGAGCATCGGTATAAACGACACAAGAAGGGGGATGGCCTGAAAAGCATTTTCATAGTGGGTAAGAATCGTTCCTGTAATCGTCGCCGACAGCATAAGCACAAGCAGCCAGACAATTCTGTTTTTGGCATGCCCCCACACAGACGTCTCAAAATATGGCTTTTCACTGGGATTCATCGCTGCCATCTTTGTAATGTCCTCAGTTGCCTCATCTTCCATAACATCCATAGCGTCATCGACAGTAATAATGCCTACCATAAGTTCCTCAGCATCCAGCACAGGAATAGCCAGCAGGTCATATTTTGACAGTGTTTTTGCCACATCCTCTTTATCTGTATGTGTATTTACAGAAATGATTTCAGTTTCCATAATTTCGCCGATTTTTTCACTGTCATCCGATGTGAGAAGATCCTTCGCCGATACAATCCCTATCAGCTTTCGATTTTCAAGAACATAACATGTATAAATCGTTTCCTTATGAATACCGGTTTCCCTGATATGAGCCACTGCCTGGGAAACGGTCATAGATTTCTTAAAATCCACATATTCTGTCGTCATAATGCTTCCGGCACTGTCCTCGGGATAGTTTAATATGGCATTAATCTGCGTCCGTGTATCTTTGTCCACAACATCAAGAATCCGGGTCACAAGGTTGGCCGGAAGCTCCTCAAGCATATCTACAGTATCATCCAAAAAAAGTTCGTCAAGAATTTCCTTAAGCTCTTTTTCCGTAAACATTTCGACAAGGTAGCTCTGCATTGAGTTATTCATATTTGAAAAAACATCCGGAATACCGTCGGATCGGGCTTGCATTTTCCACACAATGTGTGAAAACAATTCCGGCAGA
>JAGZDD010000144.1 GCA_018369015.1 Clostridiales bacterium
CATGGTTATATCATTTTCAATCTGGCTGATTTGCTTTGTCACATCACTTTCTGCCGAATCAAACTGTACCTGGGCCCCTGTGGCTTCAATAGCATCCTGCATAGCATTAGACAATGCCAGTACAAAATCGTTTCCAATACTTGGCACAGTAATTCCGACCTTTTTACCTTCTCCGTTCGCCTCAAGCATCTCTTCCACAGTGTCTGCAACAGCCTGCGCTGTATCCTCAACTGAAGCCTGGGTATCTGCATTATCCGCTTCGGTAGCTGCGGATGACTGGCTCTCTTTTGCCGCCCCCGTATCGGCTCCTGTTGACGCTGTATTTCCGGAAGAATTTCCGCAGCCAGCGACCATGGAAATAATCATAGACACCCCAAGCATTAATCCCAAAACTTTCTTTTTCATATTGACCTCTCCTTTCATCTGTGTGCCGTGCTTTTCACGGCATCAGGTATCCCCTTGCAGGTTTCCTCCTTCTGCCTTTTTTACAGCATACGTACAGCCCGCAAAAAGATTTGTTATTTAACAGGGTCAATATAGCATTTTTTATAACAGAAGTCTATAACACTTTTATTGCAAGTGTCTAATTTGCATAATTTTTTATATTTATATCCAATATTTTTTATATATATTGCACAACAAACTCTTATCTTTTTAGCATAGCACTAAAAAATTCTCCCAGCAATGGGAGAATCTTTCAAAAAGGTGCAGTTTTTTTCACATATTTCTCATCACTTGTATTTTGTCAATTTTTTTACCGCTGCCAAAACTATTCATAATATAAATTGTATCGCACAGATTCATCAAATCTTTCATGTCATGGGCCGTAATAATAACGCTGCTCCCTGAAGCGGCCAGAGTATCCACCGCCTTAAGGACAATATTTTTCATCTTCATATCAATATCTTCAGTAATTTCCTCACAGATCAGAAGTTTCGGCCTGGCTAATATCCACTTCTGAAAAATAATCTGTATTCTGGCATAAATATTAAAACGACCGGCTCTCTCATTTTTTTGTGTTTCGGGTATATCCATCTGGCTAAAATATTCGTTTTTTAAAAATTCTTCAGCCTTTTTATTTTTAAAAATACCCATATAGCTCATTTTTTTCATTACTGGAAGAAAAATATTTTCTCCAAAATCCAGACTTTCTATGATACCGGACACATCGTGGTACCATGGGATATAGCCAATTCCTAAAGAAAGTGCCTGCGAAAGCTTCAAAGGCGCGTATTCCTTCCCGCAAAGCCGCATAGCTCCCGCCAGAGCCGGGCTGATTCCCATAATCATTCGGGCCGCTTCCAGATTCGCATAATTATTCATATCATAAAAACCTACGACTTCCCCTTTATAAATCTCAAGTGAAAAATCAGAAATATATTCTGTTCCCTCCAAATGCCGGGCCGAAAAAACAATTTCGTTTGTCCGGTAAGAAGTCCGGCGCAGGGCGGCTACCGTATTTTTTCCGAGCATCCACTGATTTAAGGCAATTTCATCATAATCCTGTTTATAAAAAGTCCTCACATTACTCCCACAGGAAAGTACCAGCACCCGGTCTGTAATTCTTGAAAATGGCTTCTTGCCATGCTTTGCACAAATGATTGCAATATTTTTTTCTTTCAATGCCGCCAAAAGCTTCTCCATCCGCTCCATATCCCGCTGGCCGTAGCCTGACATAATATCGTCAAGATAGATAAGCTTTGCCTCACATTCTAATGCACGCAAAATTTCCACCATATGCCGCTGAGGCATACTTAAAGCCTGTACAGGCATCTCAGCCTTAAGCTCTGGTATATACTGCTGTAAAAGCAAATTAATCCGGTAATTCATCGGCTTTCGGTGAATAATTCCGCGCACTTTTCTCCGGTTTGTGATAATACATATGTTTTCTGCAATAGACAACGCATTGACAAGAGCGCTCCTTTTAGAAACGCATACGACATTCTTTATGTCTGTAAATTTATCCGGCACGCTAAACCGATGTCCGTCAAATACCACGCTGCCCCTGTTTAAAGCCTCCATCCCCATAAAATAATTATAAAGGGCAGTCTTTCCAGCGCCAGAAATGCCAAACAGCTCAACCATTTCCCCACAGCATAAATGAAAGCAAAAGCCGTCTAACTGATTCCTGCCTTTTCCAAGGGTCACATCCTGCATATATAAAAGCTCTTTCTTCTCTGTATGATCTGTCAGCCCGGTCATTTTTATTAAGCCTCCATTTGTCCGCCCGGCTTTACTTTGACGCCGCCTGTCACTTCCGTTCCCTTACTCTGTCATCAACGGCAGAACCAGTTCTACCTGAGTTCCTACATTTTCAATACTGGAAACGGTCAGTCCATATTCAGGCCCGTAAAGCAATTTCAGACGCGTATTAATATTACTCATGGCAATACCGTCGCCATGTCCGTCGCTCCACTGCTTATCTGTTTTTGAATTTGTAAGCTTGGCTTTAAGACGCTCTAACGTCTCGCTGTCCATGCCAATACCGTCGTCAGCCACAATAACAACAACATGCTTCCCAGACAGATCAATATGAACATAAATATGGCCCCGCTCAATTTTATTTTCCATTCCGTGAAAAATAGCATTTTCAACAATAGGCTGTAATGTCAGCTTTGGAATCATACAATGGTAGATAACATCGGTTTCATCATGGTTGAAAATTCTAAATTCAAAGCGGTCATGGAACCGGTATTGCTGTATTTTCACATAAGTTTCTATATTTTCAAGCTCCTGGGCCAGCTTTACAATATCATTATCTTTAGATATGTTATACCGGAAATATCTGGACAGAGCCTCCGTCATTTCCGCGATAACAATATTATCATCAATAATGGCCTGCCCCCGGATATTTTCCAGCGTATTGTATAAAAAATGAGGATTAATCTGATTCTGCAGTTCGGCATATTTCATTTTTTCTTCCATCAATATCTGAGCTTGTTCCCGCTCCATCTCACTGCGCTTGCTTTCAATAACGGAATCTATTTTTTCAAGAATAGAATCCCCCTCAGAGATTATATCCAAAGCGCCATAATTCTCCCCGTCGTGAACCTTAAGCTTTTTAAGGCGCTGTTCAAGGTTGTGAAAGGGCAGGTAAATATTTTTATAAAACAAATAGCAAAGCCCCAGCACAATAGCAATAACAACAAGAACAATGAGCCAATAAATCCAGTTATTAACATTTTCATACAGAAACGGAGATATGAAAACAAATATGCCCAGCAGTATAATACCGATAAAAATAATAAGAAAGGCGTTATCGCCAAGCCTAAAAAATCTTTTTGACACAGCACATCGCTCCTTAACGGTAAAGCTTACGGTATTCGCTCGGCTTTAACCCCACAACCTTATTAAACGTTTTACTGAAATATTTCGGGTCCGAATACCCGACCAGCTCCGCAATTTCATTAATGGAACAAGTATTTTCCTTAAGCAGCCGCTTCGCCTCCTCCATGCGGCGGGAAGTAAGGTAATCGCTGAAATTAATACCAATCTCTTTTTTAAACAGTGTGCTTAGGTATGCCGGGCTAAAGCCAATGGCTTCCGCCACTTCTTCAAGAGTAATGGCACGGCTGGAATGCTCATTAATGTACTGTTTTGCCATACGTATAGGAAGCTGGCTGGAATTTTTTTTCTCATCCTTTACCCGTTCAAAAAAACGGGTCACAGTTTCGTTATATGTATAGAGAAGCATATTTTCTACATAATTGCAGTCAAGAACCATATCCAGACGAAGTTTAAGCTCCGACATTGTCTGAGATGCTACCTGGTTTTCTTTCCATACATTCAAGATCAGCTCTGTCATACGGTCCATCAGTTCAAAAAAGACTGCCGGAGAGTAATTGATCTGTCTGCGGATATAATCGTACATCTGCGTAGCTACATCAATAAATCCCTTTGCGTCCAGGACTTCTACCTGGTTTTTCATAACAACCTGATATTTTACAGTAAAAACTTCTTCCACTGGAATATTTCTGTAATGCAGTGTATTCCAATAAATAATCCCGTCAATTCCCTTTTTCAAACGACATTTTACCGCCAAAGTCGCTTCCTGAATAGATTTTTGAATATCTGAAATCAAATTTTTTTCCTGGCCTACTCCAATGGTCACATGATATTTATCAAACTTATTTAGTTCTTTCTGGCAATATTTTAAAACATCGCCAATCGTCTCCATCACCGCCTGACGCATTTCTATGGGATAATTAACAACTGTAATAACCCCGCTTTTGACATAGGAATTAATAAATTCACAGTCCGGCAAATCAATATTCTTTTCAATCTGATAATTGATAATTTCAAGCAGGCTGGCCATATCCGACGCTGGGGCCTCTGAATCAACCTTTGTAAAAAATGTCACAAAACAGCCATTGGCAAAATCACACTCTGCTAAAACCTCGCGGCTTGTTCCCGGATAGTGTGAAACGGATTCAATAATAGAATTAAGGAAATGCTGACGTATTTTACGTTTTCCGCTCTTTGCCAGCTCCCTGGCCTCTTCCTTCTCCTGTTCTGCCTTTAGGGCAATATGACGTTCCTCTAAAATCTGATCAAGCGTATCGTTCAGCTCCTTCTCATCAATAGGTTTAAGAAGATAATGCTTGACCCCAAGGTTGAGCGCAGTATGGGCATATTCAAAATTTTTATATCCGCTCATAATAATAAAATCGGCGTCCAGCCCAAGCTCAATTCCCTTCTGGACGATCTGAAGGCCGTCAAGCCCCGGCATCCTTATATCCGTAATAATAATATCTGGACGGATCGTCTGCATAAGCTTATAAACCTCCAGCCCATTAGACGCCACAGCCTCTACAAAAAGCCCCTTTTCTTCCCAGTGGATTAATTTTTTTAACATCTGGCAAATAATGATTTCATCATCAGCAATTAATACTTTTAACATAAATGATCCTCATTTCTGTCCGTTTACTATGAAAGCTATCTCGTAGTCAGGGACAAATCTGGATTTCCCCAACAACAGTTATTTATATAATTTTATTATAAACCTTGTTCCCTTCCCTACGACACTTTCTACCTGTATGTCTCCATCACATTGGTGAATAATCTGCCAGGCCATTGCCAGGCCGATACCTACACTGTCGTAAGATGCATTTTTTCCTTTATAAAACCGCTCAAAAATATGCGGCAGATCTTCTTTATCAATACCACAGCCTTCATCAGTAATATCGATACGCACGTAAAGGGGATTATCGGAAACATCGACCCGCAAGGTTTTGCCAAAATCCGTATGTTCCATGCAATTTTTCAATATATTGGCAATAGCTTCGCGGAGCCAATCCATATCTCCTGCAATCGTAATTGTATTATCGCAGCACACGCAAAGCTCCTGCTTTTTAAGTTCAATAGGAATTAAAAGATGTGCAGATGCCTTCTGTATAAGCAAGGCAACATTGACAGGCTGCCGTTTTAGCACAACAGATCCGGAATCCAGACGGGCCATCTTCAAGAGACTTTGAACAAGCCACTCAATCCGCGCAAGCTGGCTGCGGATATTTGCCGTAAATTCTTCCCTTTTTCTGTCCGGAAGGTCAGGACTTCTAAGAAAATCCGCCATCATGCTCATGGATGTCAAAGGCGTCTTAAGCTGATGGGAAATATTGGATATGGCATCCGCCAGATAATTCTTATCCGCAGCCAGCATTTCCGCCTGCTCTGTAAGCTTTAGCTCCATTTTCTCAATTTCTCCCGCCAGATAACTTAATTCGCCTTCATTATAACAATCCAGAGACAGATGTTTTAAGCTGCGCTGAAACTGATGAATCTGTCCGGCAAGCAGCCTAAGCTCCCGGTACCGGCGCCATGTATAATAATAAAATAGGCTAAAGGAAAGAATAAGCCCCCCTGCCATAATACAAATCCCCCATGCAGGCCTTACAGTTCCCAAAGCAATGCACAGCACAAAAATCAGGCAAAATCCCAAAACCATTTTGGTAAATTCTTTATTTCTAAACATCTAAATATCCAGGCAATAGCCCAGCCCCCTTACAGTTTTTATAAGCACGGGATGTGCTGGATCATCCTCCAGTTTTTCCCGGATACGTTTAATATAAACCGTTAATGTATTATCATTGACAAAATCTCCGGCAACATCCCATATCCCTTCTAAAAGCTGGTTTCTTGAAAGAACCTGGCCGCGGTTATTAATCAGCGTCAGCAAAAGGCGGTATTCCATAGCCGTAAGATCAATTTCCCGATGATCCTTTAGGACCCGGGCTTTTTTCAAATCTACGCATATATTTCCCATACGGAATACATTTTCCTCCCCGGCCTGTTTCCCATAACGGCGCAAAATTGTCTTAATCCGGCTGCATAGCTCCCGGATACGGAAGGGCTTCGTAATATAATCGTCTGCGCCCATATCCAGCCCCATAACAACACTGACCTCGTCATCACAGGCTGTAAGAAACAACACAGGCACATCCTCACTCCCCCTGATAAGTTTGCATAAATCATATCCCGTACCGTCAGGCAAAGTCAGATCCAGAATTGCCATAATAAATTCTCCAGGCTTGTAAAACTCTCTGAAGCTTGCGCAGCTTGAGGCTACAGTAATTTCAAAGCCCTCCTGGGTCAGGGCATAGCTCAAACCAGAGGCAATCATTGCGTCATCTTCGACAATCAGTATTTTATTCATAATCCACCTCATACAAACATAGCCCCGATGGGAACGCCGTTACGCCAGCGCGCTCCCTGCTTTTGCTTGCCAAAACTGCTGCCATCTCTTTAGCGGGTCTTTTTCCAGCGCCTACCTCTATCAATGTTCCGGCCATAATCCTGACCATATTATATAAAAAGCCATTTCCATGAAACAGCATGTGTATTTCTCTTTTTTCCCTGCAAATATCAATGCTGTAAATTTCCCGCACCGTGGACTTCTTCGTTCTTTTTACTGATGAAAAGGCCCTAAAATCATGGCGGCCAACTAAAATCCCGGCCGCTTCTCTCATTGCCTCTATGTCAAGCGTTTCATTGCAGCGGCAAACATACTTCCGGTCAAACACACAGGGCGCTCCCCCGTCGACAATCCGGTAAAGATATTTTTTGGACCTGGCATTAAGACGGCTATGAAAACGGCTGTCTACTTCGCAGACCGAAAGGATACCTATATCCTCTGGAAGGTAGCGGTTCAGGTAACTTTGGATCTCTTTGCAGGACAGCTCTGTACATGTATGAAAATTTGCCACCTGGCCGCAGGCATGAACTCCTGCGTCTGTACGGCCTGAGCCGGAAATCTCAATCGCTTCCCCTGTCATTTTTTCCAAAACTGCCTCGATTTTTCCCTGAATTGTTTTTTGCCCGCTGTTTTTCCCAAGCCTCTGCCACCCGTCATAGCGGCTCCCGTCATACTCAATCAGCAGTTTAATATTTCTCATCCCAAACTCTCCGTTTTTCAAATAGTAGCTACATTTTATCATATTCCAGCGGGGCATACAACCTGTGACCGGGGCTTTCATAATAAAATGCAGGCGTCTCCCGGGGGATGAGCCTGCATTTTTAACGCATGTATATACTAATATAACTTCTCTAAATTAACCGGACATTATACTGGCCACGATATGTCCGCTATATAAACACCATCAGTCCGGTCTTACGGCCGGACTGATGGTGTTTGCAGCCACACTGCTGCTTCCAAAAAGTTTATAATTTTACTGTTACCTTATTCAAATGCCAAATATCTCTGACATATTCCTCGATTGTACGGTCGGACGAGAATTTCCCTGCATTGGCAATATTGATCATCGCCATTTTCGCCCAATGGCCGCGGTCCTTATAAGCTTTATTTACGCGGGCCTGAGCCTGGGCGTAGGCTCTGAAATCCTTCAAGTTAAAATATACGTCCGGACGGTCATACCCCGTTCCTTTAAGAAGGGAGGTATAGATTTCATTGAACAGATCGCCCTCCTTAGAATAAGTGCCGTCTACGAGCTGTTCTAAAATTTTGCGTATATCGCTGTCGGAATTATAAATCTCATAAGGATTATATCCGCCCTTAGCTTCATAGGACATAACCTCATCTGCGGACATACCAAAAATAAATGCATTTTCGTCGCCCACTTCTTCCACAATCTCCACATTAGCGCCGTCCATCGTTCCAATCGTCACTGCGCCGTTAAGCATAAACTTCATATTACCGGTTCCTGAAGCTTCCTTGCTGGCTGTGGAAATCTGTTCGGAAACATCGCTGGCCGCAAAAATAATCTCTGCGTTAGATACCCGGTAGTTTTCGATAAATACAACCTTGAGCTTTCCATTAATGGAAGGATCATTGTTGACAACATCCGCCACTGAATTAATCAGCTTAATCGTTTCTTTGGCCCGCTTATAACCAGCCGCCGCCTTAGCGCCAAAAATAAATGTCGTTGGATAAAAATCCATGTTTGGATTTGCTTTAAGCTGGTTATACAAATACATCACATGAAGAATGTTCATAAGCTGGCGCTTGTATTCATGGAGACGTTTCACCTGTACGTCAAAAATTGAATTTGGATCAATATCAATTCCGTTATGCTCTTTAATATATTTTGCCAGACGCAGCTTATTCTGATATTTAATTTCCATAAACTCTTTTTGGCTCTGTGGATCATCCGCAAATTTTTCCAAAGCCTTAATCTGGGGCAAATCTGTAATCCAAGCGTCTGTTCCGATTTTCTTTGTCACCCACTCAGCCTGAAGAGGATTGGCATGGAGAAGGAAACGCCGCTGAGTAATACCGTTGGTTTTATTGGAAAACTTCTCCGGCATCATTTCATAGAAGTCCTTAAGTTCGCGCTTTTCAAGAATTTCCGTATGAAGCTGAGCCACACCGTTGACGGAGAAACCGCCCACAATGGCCAGATTAGCCATGCGGATCTGCCCTTCATAAATCACCGCCATTTTCTTAATCTTATCATACTGGTTCGGATAAAGATCCTCAACCTTTAAGAGGAAGCGGCGGTTGATTTCTTCAACAATCTGGTAAACACGAGGCAAAAGACGCATAAACAAATCTACCGGCCACTTTTCCAGAGCCTCCGCCATAATCGTATGGTTTGTATAGGCACAGCATTTTGTTGTAATATCCCATGCCTCATCCCATTCAAGATCCTCCTCATCCACAAGAATACGCATAAGCTCAGCCACAGCAATGGTCGGGTGCGTATCATTCATCTGAAAACATACCTTTTCATACAGCTTATGAATGTCATTGCCAAGCTCCTTATATTTTTGAAGTGCTCTCTGGATGCTTGCAGAAACAAAGAAATACTGCTGTTTCAACCGAAGCTCCTTGCCGCTGTAATGACTGTCGTTCGGGTAAAGCACCTCTACAATTGTTTTTGCAAGATTCGCCTGCTCTACGGCTTTATCATAGTTTCCTTTATCAAAAGATTCTAAGTTAAATTCTACAATAGGCTCTGCATCCCATATACGCAGCGTATTAATGACGTTATTTCCATAGCCGACAATAGGCATATCGTAGGGAACCGCGTAGACTGACTGATAATCTGTCTGGATAAATCGGTTTTTATGGGCGCCTTCATCCCAGACAACCCGTACATAACCGCCAAATTTAATTTCCTGTTTATATTCCGCGCGCTTAAGCTCAAAGGGATAGCCGTCTTTTAACCAGTTATCCGGCACTTCCATCTGATATCCGTCCTCAATCTTCTGCTTAAACAGGCCATATCTATAGCGGATGCCGCAGCCATAGGCCGGATAGCCTAAAGTAGATAAGGAATCCAGGAAGCAGGCGGCCAGACGGCCCAGACCGCCATTACCAAGAGCAGGGTCCGGCTCCTGATCCTCAATCACATTCAAGTCAAGGCCCAGCTCATC
>JAGZDD010000145.1 GCA_018369015.1 Clostridiales bacterium
CTGCCGCGAGGGTTCCGATGCTTATATCGGGGTATTTGACTACAGTCTCACAACAATAGGCGAGAGTATTATGGAGGGTTAAGTATGGGAAAAAGAAAAATAGTTATGTTAGGGTTACTGGCCTTGATTTTCTGTGCTGGTTGCAGCAAAGAAAAGGAATCACCGATTCACGAAATCGTCAAAGAATTTCAATACGAAGTGACCGATGGAACCTTAGTTCCTGTGGAGGAAGGCGACGGCGTGTGGGGAGCAGAGCCGTTTGCCGTGGCTCCAAATTCCATGACAATACTTACTTATTCGGGAAATGACGGCTGGAAGCTTAATGATACTCAGCAAATGGGGATTGATTGTGACCTTGAGGGCTTTTCGGAGGAGGTAAACGGAAAGTTTTTTACAGGCAATATTAAAGACGGCTGTCAAAATTCCGCTATACCTGTGAATGACGCGCATTTGGGGCTGTCCATGAGCTTTGGGGCAGAGGGGGAATATTACATTTACTTTATGAATACGTCGTCTGAGGATATAACGGTTTCTAATTTGGAGCTGTGGCTTCAGAATGAGGGGGAAATGGATAAATATATTTTCTGACAAAAGGTTGGATTCGGATGAAAAGAAAATTCAGGCAAGCTGTAAAAAAATAAAAAGGTTATTTTTATCCGTTTCCGAGAGCTTTTCTAAAATCATTTTTGTTTCTTCTGACATGCCTTTATCCGCCTGCCTTTCCGTTAAGACCTTGTCTTTTTTGTCTCCTGGGGAACGAGCCAGGGTCAAGCAAGCTTGACCTTGGCGACTGCCGGGGGAGGCAAATACTCCGGTTTGCATCGGATATTTGCCTGAGTTGGCGGCCATGCGAAAATTGTAACGATTTAGCCATGCATCTCAGATTTGTGCAGCGTGGCATAAAAACGGTCCTTCACAGGCAGACAAGAAGTGAGGCAAAAAATGCAGATTAAAAACATCAGAGTAAAAAACAAAGTGCAGATCAAAAAACGTCAGAGTAAAGAACATCAGAGTAAAAACCGCTTGCAATGCCTTAGGGAAATGCTATAATAAAAATGAAAGAAGGGCTTTTTAATCCTTGCAGAAAAAAAAGGAACGTTAAAAATGGGGGCCTTGCAGATGAGGGAAAAACTAAAAGACAGTGCGGATATGCAAAATAGAATTACAGACCGTGAACAGCGGGTAGAGGAAGCAAGAAAATTCAATCTCCTGAGCAATGTATTTATGTCCGTGGCATTAAATGATAAGCCGGCCTGCCAGTATGTATTAAGGATTTTAACAGGAATAGATGACCTGGTGGTCAAAGAAGTGCGCGGTCAGTACCGGATTTCAAAAATAGAGTCGCACGACGCGATTTTGGATATTCTGGCAGAGGATAAGGCAGGGCGTCTATATAACATGGAAATCCAGCGGGCGGATACCATTGACCATGCCAGACGTACTCGTTTTTATAATGCTATGATAGACAGTGAATACCTGGAAAAGGGAAAAGACTATGCAGAGCTTCCGGAAGTATATATGATTTATATCAGTGAAACAGATTTATGGAAGGCTGGTTATACAACATATTTGGTAGAAAAATATTTTGAAAATACGAATGTAAAATATGAGGATGGGCAGCATATTTTATATATTAACGCTGCAATAGATGATGGTTCAGAGACAGCGAAGCTGATGAAATATTTCAGGAAAGCCGATCCGGAGGATATGGCGCATGGTGCGCTCTCAAAAAGGGTACATTACTTAAAGCGAGAGGAAGGAGGCTATAACGAGATGTGTGAAGTGGCAGATAGAATTTATCAGGAAGGACGAGAGCAAGGAATAGAACAGGGAAAGCTGGAAACTCAGAAAGAAACTGCCAGAAACCTGGTGGAGATCGGCTTTACGGAGGATAAGATAGCCCAGATATTAAACATTAGCCGAAGCCTTGTGAGACAGCTTCTATCTGACGGTATAGTTCCGGCAAAATAAAAAGAAAAGGGAGCCGTTTCTGTAAAAAACAGGACGGCTCCTGTTTTGTGCGCTAAGCCCTGCAAGCGGCTGCTGTGCTGTGAGCCGGCGCGGTATCGCATCGGATAGGGAAGGAAACCTTCCCTATCCGATTGCCCCTGGCGGCTTTTGCTTTTTAGTGGGCTGCTGGCGGGCATTAGTTGACATTGCGTGGGATTTTAATATAATAAAAGGAAAGCGTCTGCGCTTTGAAGACTAGATAGACAAGTAAGGTGCCAGGAATCAAAGGCTTTTGCCGCTGGCATGATAAGTAAACGGACATGCCGCGCTGTGCGCGGCACTACCGTGGATGAGGGCCAGGAGACAAAAAATGAAACGGACATTTTCTTTTGAAGGGCTGTCAAAATACCGCAATGTTCTTATGGGGCTTCAGATTCTTTTGCTGATTTTGTTCCATTTTACAGAGGATTGTAAATTGTATGATGTGAGGTATGATGGCTTTGTTTATTTATTTTATAAATATATCCACAGCTCTGGCGTGGATTTGTTTTTAATGCTTTCAGGACTTGGACTTTATTTTTCGTGGAAAAAGAAGCCGCCGGTGAAGGCCTTTTACCGGAAACGGTTTGAACGGATTTTGATCCCCTATGCGATTGTGGCAGTGCCAGCCTGGCTTTGGCTGGATATTATTTATGAAAAGGCAGGGGCTTTAAGCTTTTTGGGGGATATTTCTTTCATATCCTTTTTCTTTGAAGAAAAACGCTGGTTTTGGTATATTCTTATGGCAGCGGTTTGCTATGTGATTTTTCCGTATATATTCAAAGTGATTGAAGAAGCCGGGAATAAAACCGGAGAGTGGCTGCGGGTCGCCGGGCTGTGCTGCTTTACAACGGTTATTTTGATGATGCTTCAGCTTTACCACAACGAGCTTTATGTGAATATAAGCATTGCCTTGTCGCGTTTTCCGGCATTTTTTATTGGAGTATGGCTTGGAAAAGCCGCCTGGGAAAAACGGACAATGCCTGTAAGAAATGTTTTTTTGATGGCCGTTTTTTCGGTCATATTGGCCTGGCCCCTGCAATTTATTGATCAAAAGATTTTTGGCGTTTATACGGCCGCCTTTTTGAATTTTTCCCTGTGCCTTTTGCTTGTGGAGGCTTTGGGTGTTTTTTCTGATTCAAGGCAGCCCAAACTGATCCGGCGCGGGTGCCTGATTTTAAAAAATGGATTAGTCTGGTGCGGGAAATATACGCTGGAGCTTTACTTGATCCATGTGGCTGTCCGGAAAATTATGAAAGCATTGGGATATTATACGTACCGGCTATCTTATGAAGCCGTGATGATTGTCCTGTCTGTTGTGCTGGCGGTGCTTCTTAGCCGGCTTACCGGCTGGGTCATTCACCGCCGCAGGCCGGAAATTAAATAATGGAAGCTGCTTCGGGCTGGCTGTTGTATCGCATCGGATAGGGGAAGAAAATCTTCCCCTATCCGATTATGATTTGTCGATTGTGTGAAAAATCGAGCTGTGTTAAAATAAATATAAGCAGCAAAGAAAGTGGGAGGCGATATCAATGACAGTCGGTTTTATTGGCCTTGGAATCATGGGCGAGGCGATGTGTTATAACATTATAAAGAAGCATAATGGCCCTGTGTTTATTTTTGATATTAATGAAAATCAGATGGACACGGTGGCCGGATATGGCGGGATTCCCTGCAAAAATGTGGCGGAGGTTGGTGCAAAGAGCGATGTGATCATATCCATTGTTCCGCGCTCCGAACATTCCCTGGATGTTTATACACAGATTTGTGACGTTGCCGATGACACAAAAATATGTATTGATATGAGTACGATTGATCCCGGGATATCTCTGAAAATCCGTGATATGCTGGCAGAGCAGGGGTGCGCGTTTTTGGACGCCCCGGTTGTTAAATCCCAGGAGGCGGCCTGGCTTGGGGATGTGGGTATTTATGTAGGAGGACCGAGGGAAATCTATGAGCAGGTCAAGCCAATACTGCGATATATGGGCCGCAGCATTATCCATATGGGGGATAATGGCAAGGGACTGATTATGAAAATCTGTCACAATGCCCTTGTAGCCCAGATTCAGAATGGCGTTAACGAAACTCTGGCTTTGGCCAGAGAGAATGGAATTGACCTGGATAAATACAGCGCTGCAATTTCTTATGGCGTTGGACAGAATTATTACTATGATTCTAAGCAGATTGCGTTGATGAATCAGGATTATACAACCCAGTTTTCAGTGGAAAATATGGCGAAGGATTTGGAAATTTGCCGCCGGCTGATTGACAGCGAGGGAATTTCCATGCCGGGGCTTGAAGTGTCAAGGGCTATTTATAAGGAAGCACTGGCACGGAAAATGGACCCGCTGGACTATTGTTCGACCTTGGAAATTACAATGTCTCAAATAAAGACGAACAGTTCATCCGTCTGAACTGTTTTTAATAAAGAACAATAATTCATTGAAAATCATTTGATTATAGATATTAAGTGTGATAGAATTTGTGAATGAAATAACAAAGTCTATATAAAGGAGGTACAGTCATGCTTGTTACAATTTGTATTGGAAGCTCATGTCATTTAAAAGGTTCCCGTGACATTATTTCAATTTTAGAAAGACTTATTTCCCTTCATGGGATCTCTGATAAAGTAGAATTGACCGGGTCATTTTGCATGGGCGAATGTGCAAAGGGCGTCTGTGTGAAGGTTGACGATGATCTGTATTCAGTAACGCCGGCAACCGCAGAGCAGTTTTTTAATGAACAGATTCTCGGGAGGATTTGATCGTGGGAGTGATCGGGTTTAAAAAGGCAAAATGTAAAGACTGTTATAAATGTGTCCGTCTATGTCCGGTGAAGGCGATTACCGTTCAGGATGAACACGCGAAATTTGTGGCGAGTGACTGTATTTTATGCGGTCAGTGCCTTGAAGCCTGCCCGCAGGATGCGATCTCGGTTTTTGGTGATATTGACCGGGTAAAAAAGTACATAGAGGACGGGATGACTGTCATTGCAAGCCTTTCGCCGGCCTACCTTGGAATTTATACGGATATTGAGCCGGGGCAGTTTATCGAGGGGCTTTTGGAGCTGGGTTTTTCAGAAATCCGGGAAGCCGCCGAGGGGGCTATTTATGTAACTGCGGAATATGAGAGGCTCATGCGGGAGGGGCGTATGGAAAATATTATTACATCCGCCTGTCCGGTGATTAATCAGTTTGTAGAGAATTATTATCCGGATATGATTCCTTATATGGCGCCTGTTGTGAGCCCGGTGATCGCCCATGGCAAAATGCTCAGGGAAGAATTTGGAGATAATGTTAAAATTGTATCAATTAGCCCCTGTCTGGCTGAAAGCGTAGAGGATCTTAAAGACAGCCGTACGCGCGGTTATATTGACGCGGTGATTCATTTTGAGGAGCTGAACCAGTGGTTTAAGGATGCAGATATTTCTCCGGCTGAATGTCCTTTGTGGCGTCACGACCGGGTGAACCCAAAGATTAACGGGGCTTACGCTACAAGCGGAGGCATTACCATGGCGATTCATGCCAAGGGCGGTTCAAATCTTTATGGCTATCAGACGCTTTTTGTGGATGGAATTGACGCTTGCCGGGAAGTATTTGAATCTATCCGCAAAGGTGAGATTAAAAAATGCTTTATTGAGCTAAATTCATGCACGAGAGGCTGCATTAACGGGCCAGTGACTGGCCGGAGCCAGCGCAACCGCTTTAAATCTCATTTGACGCTGCTTGGCAGGATTATGAAGGATTTTCCGGAGTACGACCCATTGCCCGAAAGCATTTCCTTGAAACGGGCTTTTGAGGAGCGAGGGAAAATTGCTCCGACGCCCGACGAGGAGGAGATTCGGAAAATTCTTATTAAAATCGGCAAGGATTCTCCTGAAAAGGAACTTAACTGCGGCGCCTGTGGCTTTCCGACATGCAGGGAAAAGGCAATTGCCGTTTACCGGGGAAAAAGCCAGATACAAATGTGCCTGCCTTATATGTATGAAAATGCCAGATATTTGTCGGATGTCATTTTATCCGTGACGCCAAGTTTAATTATTATTGTTGATGAACAGCTTCGTATACGGGAGTTTAACAATGCCGCTGAGGTAAAGTTTAATATTTCCAGGGAAGAAGCTCTTAAATCGTATTTATATGAAATTATTGATTCTGAAAGCTTTCAGGAGGTATTCCAGGAGAAGCGCAGCCGGATTGGCCTTCGGGTCGATTATAAATCCTACAAAATGAAAACCGTTCAGAACCTTATCTATGTTAGAGAGCAGGGGGTTGTGATTGGTATTATCCGCGATATTACCGGGGAAGAAGAAAAAAATGCCAAACGCTATCAGTTGAAAATGGAAGCGGTAGCCAGCGCCCAGAAGGTTATTGACAAACAGATGATGGTTGCCCAGGAAATCGCAGGCCTTCTTGGAGAAACGACCGCGGAAACAAAGATGACGCTGATGAAGCTTCGCAACAGGCTTTTAGAAGATGGAGAGGATTCAAAATGAAGGTAAGCCTTGATGTGTCCTGGAAAAGCCTTAATAAGCACGGCGAGGAGCTGTGCGGTGATACCGTAGGAATTTTAAAAAATGAGGATTCTGATATTTTTATTTTATCCGACGGCATGGGAAGCGGCGTAAAGGCAAATATTTTGTCGACGCTGACCATGAAAATTCTCGGCACGATGCTTCGGGATGGGGCGAATATTCAGGACTGTGTGGAAACAATTGCCAAAACCCTTCCGGTTTGTACTGTGCGGCATGTGGCTTATTCCACCTTCACGATTTTACAGATTTTTAAAGACGGCCACGCCTACCTTGTAGAATATGATAATCCAGGCTGCGTGCTTGTCCGGGATGGGCAGGTCGTAGACATTCCTTATGAAATCCATGAAGTCGAGGGAAAGAAAATCCGAGATTGCAGCCTTACGGTAGAGATGAATGATTATTTTGTCCTATTCAGTGACGGCGTTGTTCATGCAGGTGTCGGAAAGCTGATGAGCTTTGGATGGGGCTGGCAAAGAGCAAGCGAATATATTAGAAAGGCATGTATGGAGGGCCAGGTTTCGGCGCCGCGTCTGACATCATTGATTTGCAAGGCGTGCAGCGATTTGTATATGGACAGCCCGGGAGATGATACGACGGTCGCTGTGATCCATGCAGTAAAGGTTAAAAATGTCAACATTTTTACCGGCCCGCCGACGTCCTATGACGATGACGCGATTCTAATGAGAGACTTTATGACATCCCCTGGGAAAAAGATTGTCAGCGGAGGTACAAGCGCTAATATTGCGGCGCGCATACTTAAAAAGAAGATTGTGGCATCAATAAAATATAACGATCCTGAAATCCCGCCGATTGCGACTTTGGAAGGGGTTGACCTTGTAACGGAAGGTGTTTTGACGTTGAACCGCTGCGCCAATATGCTGGAACAGTATAACAAGGGGGATTTGACGGACCGGTTTTTTGACAGTCTGGATGCGGACAACGGAGCCGCAATGATTGCTAAAATTTTGATTGAGGAGTGTACGGATCTCCATATGTTTGTTGGCCAGGCTATGAATGCGGCCCACCAAAATGTCGGCCTTCCCTTTGACTTGAGTATCCGTATGCGTCTTGTGGATAAGATCCGCCAGGAATGTGAGAAAATGGGGAAAACGGTTACTGTGAAGTATTATTGAGAGGAACGCCGCAGGGCGGCATCACTGGATGCCGTAAAATTCACGGCAATAATAAGGAAACCCCGCAAGGGGATAACTGGATGCCGTGAGAAACACGGCAAAAACAAGGAAAGGATGAATTATGAAAAGACAATTTGTAACGGATATTAATATGATTAAATATGAAGTTTGTGTCGAGGTTGCCAAGCTTGCATTTGCAGGTGAGCTTGAGTCGCGCCGGGATGAGATTCCATATGCGATTATTCCCGGAAATACTCCGAAGTGGCGCTGTTGTGTTTACCGAGAGCGTGAAATTGTCCGCCAGAGAGTGAATCTTGCAGAAGGCCGTCCGGCAGTTGGCACAAAGAGTAATAAGAGTATTGTTCAGGTGCTTCCGGCAGCCTGTGAAGGCTGTCCGATTAATCGTTTCAGCGTTACAAGCAGTTGTCAGATGTGTATGGCAAAGAAATGCATGGGCGCCTGCAATTTTGGTGCAATCACTTTTGAAGGCGGGCGTGCCCATATTGATCCGAAAAAATGTAAGGAATGTGGAAGATGTGCGGAGGCCTGTCCGTATAATGCTATTGCCGACCTGATGCGCCCCTGTAAGCGCGCTTGTCCGGTGGACGCGATTACAATGGATGAGGATAATATCGTGGCTATTGACGAGGAAAAATGTATAAATTGCGGCCAGTGTGTGATTGGCTGTCCTTTCGGCGCTATTACGGATAAATCTTTTATGGTTGATGTTATCAAGCTGATTAACAGCGGAGCAAAGGTCTATGCTATGGTTGCTCCGGCAATTTCCGGTCAGTTTGGCGCGGATGTCAATAACGGTCAGATCCGCCAGGCGATTAAAGCGCTGGGCTTTACAGATATGTATGAAGTATCTTTAGGCGCTGATTTTGTTTCTAAAAATGAAGCGCTAGAGCTTGAGGAGCATGTGAAGGAGGGCAAGAAAATGACGACCTCCTGCTGTCCGGCTTTTGTCAATATGATTAAAAAGCATTTCCCTCAGGTGCTTGACGCTATGTCCACGACGGTATCGCCAATGACTGCCACAGGCCGTTTGATTAAGGCGATTGACCCCGAAGCTGTGTGTGTATTTATCGGGCCATGTATTGCAAAGAAGGGCGAAGTGATTGACTCTATTACCTTTGGCGGGGCTGATTATGCGATGACCTATGAGGAGTTGGCGAGCATGTTTGAGGCTAAAGACATTGACCCGGCGGATTTTGATGGGGAAATGCAGCAGGGCAGCGTTTTCGGCATGGAATTTTCAGTGTCCGGTGGCGTGACCAATGCCGTACTTTCCACCTTTAAGGAACGCAATGAGGATATTGATGTGAAGGTATGCAAGGCCAATGGTGCCCTGGAGTGTAAAAAGGCGCTGATGATGCTTAAAATGGGCCGCCTTCCGGAAGATTTTATTGAAGGTATGGCCTGTGTGGGCGGCTGTGTCAACGGCCCGGCGATGATTAATAAGAGCCGGACATATATGAAAGACAGAAACGCCCAGATTAAGAAGGCTGACAGCCGCGGCGTCCTGGAAAACTGCTCGAAGTATGACGACCTGGAGTTTAGTATGGTGAGAAATCATCAGTAAGTTACTATGAAAGTTATCAAATGAGCATGGAGCTGTCTCAAAATAGATAACCCCAGCCGAAGGGCGGAGTGACTTGGACAAGTCACTCCGCCCTTCGGACTTTAGTAACGTAGCTCCAAGGTACGCCTGTGTTCTGCTTTGGCCTGCGCGCCTGCCTTTTTTGCAGGTGTATTTATTTATTTATTTTTTTTTTCAAAAAATCCCCCGATTTATCTCTGGATGTGACCAATTTCGGCGAGTATTTTCGTTATTATTTGTAGGAGGGGATGAAAATGAAAGGAAAAAAGAGCGGTTTGGATCAGGCCCGGCTTCTGGAAGCACTTTTTGAAAAATATAAGGCGGGAATGTATACAATTGCATGGTCCATATTAAAAAATGAATTTCAGGCCGAAGATGCCGTTGGTGATGCTTTTGAAAAGCTTATTCCCTATCTTGACAAATGCCAGGATGCAGACAGCACTGCTGGATGAAGCGAAAGAAACGACATGACGCTGCGAAGAATCATTAATCGTATGAAGCGGCTGCTGTAAGGAACATAGCAAAACAGTAAAAGGGGGG
>JAGZDD010000146.1 GCA_018369015.1 Clostridiales bacterium
CAGTTCAGCTATGCTGAACTGTTACATGCAAAAATCCATTAAAAATCGCCTGCGGCGATGGGATTTTTGTACTCCTGTTTCACTTTCTGACGGTCAGCGCAGCAGGTGCGCAGACCTGGCAAACTGTAACGGAGCCGCGCACAGTGCGGCCGTGCCAGGCGGCTATGCCAGCTTTACAATAGAATGTTTTTGTACTATAATTAGTGTCCAAAGGCGTTTTCATTAAAAAAACATATAAGAGAGGTAAAGTACATGTTTTCTGATCTGAAATATTCCATTTTGCTGCCAATACTTATTTCATTTGCAATTAGCGCTGTCTTAGGCCCGGTCATTATTCCGTGGCTCCATAAGCTGAAATTCGGGCAATATATCCGTGAAGAAGGCCCTAAGGCACACCAGAAAAAATCAGGAACCCCTACGATGGGCGGAATCATTTTCCTTCTGGCAGCCATGGCGGCATCCCTGTTTTTTGTAAAGGATTATCCGAAGATTATTCCGGTGATGTTTACAACGCTTGGTTTTGGCATTATTGGATTTTTAGACGATTATATAAAGGTCGTAAAGAAAAGAAATCTTGGACTTACAGAAATACAAAAGCTCGCGGGCCAGTTTATTATAACTGCAATTTTTGCCTTTTATCTTATTAAATACAGCGGGGTAGGAACTGGCATGCTTATTCCCTTTACCGGAGGCTTTGAGGGCGGGCTTTATCTGAATCTTCCCCTATGGCTGTTTATTCCGGCACTGTTTATAATTATGCTGGGAACCGTTAATGGCACGAATCTTACCGATGGGCTGGATGGCCTTTTGTCCAATGTCACAGTGCTTGTGGCAGCATTTTTTATGGTCGTCGCAGTGGCAGCAAAAAGCGGGCTTCATCCGGTGGCCGGCGCTGTTATGGGCGCACTGCTTGGCTTCCTTTTGTTCAATGCGCATCCGGCCAAGGTATTTATGGGAGATACAGGCTCCCTGGCGCTGGGCGGTTTTGTCGCTTCAGCCGCTTTTATGATGAACATGCCGATTTTCATTGCTATAGTAGGCTTGATCTATCTTGTTGAAATTTTATCCGACATCCTTCAGGTGACTTATTTTAAAGCGACTCATGGAAAACGTATTTTTAAAATGGCCCCGATCCATCATCATTTTGAATTGTGCGGCTGGGCGGAAACAAAGGTTGTTGCCGTATTTACCATTGTGACTGCCATTTTATGTCTTATTGGATTTTTGGCACTATAATGAACCGCAGTGCCGCTAAATGGCGGCAAAGTGGGTTACATCGGAGGAAACTTAAATGAAATTAGAAAATAAAAACGTACTCGTGGCCGGTACAGGGATCAGCGGTATCGGCGCGACAAAGCTTCTTATGGCTGTGGGGGCAGAAGTTATTTTATATGACAGTAATGAAGCATTGACAAAAGAGGATATCCTTAGGCGCTTTGACGGCCCGGTTTCTGGTGTCTGTATTGTTACCGGGGAGCTGACGGCTGAGGTTATAAATACATTAGATCTGGCCGTCTTAAGTCCCGGCGTACCTGTGGACGCCCCTTTTGTGGAAGCTATAAAAAGCCGGGGGATCCGGGTATGGGGAGAGATTGAGCTTGCCTACCATTATGCCCGCGGAATATTGGCAGCAATTACAGGAACCAATGGAAAGACAACGACAACGGCTTTGACAGGACAGATTATGTCTGCATGGTACAACAGTGTATTTGTTGTGGGAAATATTGGAAATTCCTATACGGACCGGGCGCTTGAAACAACGGATGAGAGCGTGACCGTCGCGGAAATTTCAAGCTTCCAGCTAGAAACCATTGAAGATTTCCATCCCCATGTCAGCGCTGTGTTAAATATTACGCCGGATCATTTAAACCGGCACCATACAATGGAATGCTATATTCATACAAAAAAGAGAATTTTTGAAAATCAGACAGACCAGGATTTTGTCATCCTTAATTATGACGACGAAGTAACACGGGCTATGGCAAAAGATACAAAAGCAAAGGTTATTTTCTTTTCCGGGCGCCATGTCCTTTCCGATGGCTATTATTTTAAGGACGGAGAAATCATCTATGCCCATAATCAGCAATGGGAGCATATATGCTATGACAGTGATCTGAATATCCTGGGCTTACATAATATGGAAAATGTTATGGCTGCGGTGGCTATTGCAAGGTGCCTGGGGGTTCCTATGGAAGTCATTTTCAAAGTACTGACAGAATTTAAGGCTGTTGAACACCGGATTGAATATGTGTCCACAAAAAAAGGTGTGTTCTATTATAATGATTCTAAGGGAACAAATCCGGATGCGGCAATTAAAGCCGTAGAGGCGATGGTCCGGCCAACGCTGCTCATTGGCGGAGGCTACGACAAGCAGTCAGAGTATGATGAATGGATTGAATCTTTTGACGGCAAGGTTCGTTTGCTTGTACTTTTGGGCCAGACGGCCGATAAGATTGAGGCCTGCGCAAGAAAGCACGGTTTTAATGAGATCCTTCGGGCAGATTCTCTGGAAGCAGCAGTAAAATTGTGCGCGGACCATGCACATGCGGGGGATGCGGTATTGCTGTCGCCGGCCTGTGCAAGCTGGGGAATGTTCAAAAATTATGAGGAGCGGGGAAGGCTCTTTAAGGACTATGTACACCAGTTGGCGGATTAAAACGGGAAGCTCCCGGGAAACAAAAACAAATAAAATTGTTAAATTTCGCCGTCCACAGCAAGGTCAGCAGGGAGTGATTGAAATGGAACAAAGCCAAGCTGCAAAAACAGAAGTAAGGGCCAGCAGTAAAAAAAAGCAAAAGCCAGAGCGTTTTTTTGATTATAGCCTGTTTTTTGTTGTTATTTTTCTCGTTTGCTTTGGACTTGTGATGATTTACAGTACAACAGCTTATACGGCATCCCTTGAGCATAACGGAAATTCCTATTATTATGTTTTTCGTCAGGGAATATTTGCTGTTATTGGGATTATCGGATCCGTGGTTGTGAGCCGTTTTGACTATCACTTTTTCGCAAAATTTGCCTTTTTTGCCTATGGGCTTATGCTCATTATACAGATACTTACGCCGTTTATCGGCGTTGGCTCGGAAAGCCACGGACAGAGCCGGTGGATTGCCATTGGCCCTTTGCAGTTCCAGCCATCGGAGATTTCCAAGGTGGCACTGATTTTGTTTTTAGCTTTTATATGCAGCCAAACGGTAAAAAGCCTCCATACCTGGTCTGGAATCCTCAAAATCTTTTTACTGGCCGCGCCAATGGTTGGCATTGTCGTTTTTACAAACTTAAGTACAGCCATGATTTTGCTTGGAATTACCTTTGTTATTATTTTTGTTGCCAGCGACCGTTATAAGCCGTTTATAGCGATTATTGGAGGCTGTGTGGGGGCCATGATTATCGGTCTTATGATGTTTTCTTACCGTATGGGCCGTATTGTAGCATGGCTTAACGTGGAAACGGACGATAGTGCTTATCAGATCCGACAGTCCTTATATGCGATTGGCTCTGGCGGTATTTTTGGCAAGGGCCTTGGGCAGAGTATTCAGAAGCTGGACTATCTGCCTGAAGCGCACAATGATATGATTTTTGGAATTATTTGTGAAGAGCTGGGCTTATTCGGCGCTGTTGCGGTGATTCTTCTTTTTGTTATTTTGCTTTGGCGGTGTATGATTATTGCCAATAATGCGCCGGATCTGTTTGGCGCCCTGCTTGTTGTTGGGGTTATGGCACAGATTGGGATTCAGACATTTATTAATATTGGAGTAGCGACAAATTTTATTCCGAATACAGGAATTACATTACCGTTTATCAGCTATGGAGGCACCAGCGTAGCTATTTTGCTGTGCGAAGTCGGTCTTGTTCTTGGCGTTTCCCGCCAGATCAAGCTTGAAGCATAAGCGGCGGGCCCCTCCGCTATAAAAGGATATAAGTAGGATATAAGTGGGCGAAACTCCCGGATATAAGCGTATAAGCGGCACTTTTGCCGGGGCGTGTGCATATACTATTGTATAGCATAGCCTGTGGAGGTGTTTGCATTGGCGTCCTTTGAGATTAAAGGAGGGAGGAGCCTTAGCGGAGAAATTCATATCCAGGGCTCTAAAAATGCAGCGCTGCCGATTTTGTCAGCATGCCTTCTTGCCCGCGGAGTGACGAAGCTTTATAATTGTCCTCATATTAAGGACGTTTATAATATGATAAAAATACTAGAGGCGATGGGTTGCCACACTGAAATTGGCAGCGATTATATAGCCATCGATACATCGCCCAAGCTTACAGGCATGATTTTGGCCGAACATGCGTCATCAATGCGTTCATCGGTCATGCTTATAGGGGCCGCTCTTGGCAGAATGAAGTCCGTGAGCCTTCCCTGGCCGGGAGGCTGTTCTATTGGAAAAAGGCCGGTGGACATTCATTTAAGTGCTTTAGAAAAAATGAATGTAACCGTTTTAGCGGCAAAGGCTGGATTGGAATGTAAAACGACGCAGCTTAAGGGGGCTTATATACAGTTTCCTTATCCCAGTGTAGGAGCCACGGAGAATGTTATTTTGGCGGCTGTACTTGCCGATGGAACAACGACCATCGACCATGCGGCAAAAGAGCCGGAGATTGTTGATTTATGCCTGTTCCTTAATGAAATGGGTGCGCAGATTCATGGTATGGGAACGAGCCGTATTACAATTCACGGTGTAAAAAGGCTTAGGAGTGTTTCCTATAAGATTATGTCCGACCGTATTGTGGCAGGCACTTATTTGGCTGCGGGAGCAGCCACCGGCGGCAATGTGGCCGTCTGTGATGTATGCGAGCGGGATATGCGCTCAACATTAAATACCCTTGCGTCGATGGGCTGCGGCATCGTCGTGAAAAAGGATCAGATCCGTGTGATCGCGCCGCAGATACTCTTACCTTTAGAAAGTATTCATACGCAGCCATTTCCTGGGTTTCCCACGGATATGCAGTCTCAGATCATGGTCTGTCTTACGGCGGCCAGGGGAGAGAGTGTCATTTACGAGGATATTTTTGAGGAGCGTTTTAAGATTGTTCCTCAGATACGCAAGATGGGCGCGGATGTACTCATAAATAATAATAAAGCGGTGATAAAGGGCGGCAGGGCACTCCATGGCACTACAGTTGAGGCTTTAGATCTTCGGGGAGGCGCAGCACTTGTCATTGCCGGACTAATGGCAGAAGGTGATACAAAGGTCGAAGGCTCCAGGTTTATTGAACGCGGCTATGAGGATATTTGTGAGGAATTAAGCTTTCTGGGACCCAGTAACAACAGGTTTTAAAATAAGGTGATATTTTATGGAAAACAATGATAAAAGAGAACAATTAAAACGCACAGGAGATTACAAACGCCCGGTGCGCCGGAGGCAGAAGAAGCGATCTTTAGGGAGCCAGGAGGATGGCCGCCCACAAAGCCGCAGTAAAAAAGGGGCCAGGGCTTTAAGCCCGGCGGCACAGCGCGGCCTTCAGAAAAGAAAAGAGCGAAGGCGCCAGCGCCTGAAAAAGTTTTTTAGGCGGACATTGATTGTTTTGGCGGTTCTTGCTGTGCTGGCATTGATTTTTATTTTTGGGTTCAGGCTTAAAAATATAAATGTGACGGGAAACAGCCGCTATACAAAAGAAGAGATTCTTGATCTGCTCCATTATGACGGGCAATATCACAACACATTTATTTTCTACATGAAAAATAGAAATATGGATGTGGAGGGTATTCCATTTATCAATGCAATCCACATGGAAATTGGAGGCAATGATACAATTAATGTTGAGGTTGCGGAAAAGATAGTTACTGGATGTATTGATGATGATGGTCGCTATATTTATATTGATACGGATGGTATTGTATGTGAAATAAGCGATACACATCAGGAGGATGTGCCTTTGCTTGAAGGTCTTGAATTTGAGGCGCCCGTATTGAATCAAATGTTGATAGTAACAGATCAGACGATTTACAATTCACTTGTGAATCTGACGCTGCTCCTGGAAAAGCATGAAATTTTAATTGAAAAAATCGTGTTTAATGAAGATGGAACGATGAAGATGCAGATGGGAGATATACAGGTAATGCTTGGAAATTCCGAAAATATGGAGGATAAGATGACTGAGCTTAAAAATCTCCTGCCTCAGCTTGAAAATCTTAAGGGAACGCTTCATTTGGAGAATTATGATTCGACAAAGGATTCGATAATTTTTACTAAAGAATCATAAATAGTAGTTGAAAATTTAAAGAAAAAAATATATTATATAGTATAGAAGACTTAACTAGAAGATTAATATTAAAGGAGGATGTACTCTTGCTTGAGATAAAAACAAATGAAATGGACTCCGCCGCTAAAATTCTTGTCATCGGTGTCGGCGGCGCCGGAAACAACGCAGTGAACAGAATGGTCGATGAAAACATTGTTGGTGTGGAATTTATCGGTATTAATACAGATAAACAGGCGTTGCAGTTATGTAAGGCCGGACAGCTTGTACAGATCGGGGAAAAATTGACAAAGGGCCTTGGCGCCGGGGCTAAGCCGGAAGTAGGGGCAAAGGCCGCTGAGGAGAACCAGGAAGATCTTGCAGAGCTTATGAAGGGCGCTGATATGGTATTTGTTACATGTGGTATGGGCGGTGGTACCGGAACCGGCGCTGCACCTGTGATCGCAGGTATCGCAAAAGAAATGGGGATTCTTACCGTCGGTGTTGTCACAAAGCCTTTCAGATTTGAAGCAAAACAGCGTATGAACAATGCCCTTGCGGGTATTGAACGGCTGAAAGCCAATGTCGATACATTGATTGTAATTCCTAATGATAAATTACTTGAGATTGTTGACCGCAGAACAAGTATGCCGGAGGCATTAAAGAAAGCCGATGAAGTACTTCAGCAGGGCGTTCAGGGTATCACTGACCTGATTAATCTGCCGGGTCTGATTAACTTGGACTTCGCTGATATTCAGACGGTTATGAAGGACAAAGGCATTGCCCACATCGGTATCGGTGAAGGCCATGGCGATGATAAGGCAATCGACGCTGTAAAACAGGCGATTACAAGCCCATTACTGGAAACAACGATCGAAGGCGCAACAGATATTATTATCAATATTTCCGGAGATATCGGACTTATTGAAGCGAACGAGGCCGCAACGTATGTTGAGGAGCTTGCCGGAGAATCTGCAAACATTATTTTCGGTGCTATGTATGACGATTCTACACCGGATACCGCAAAGATCACGGTTATTGCCACAGGTCTTGAAGAACAGGCCAGTGCGGGCCAGGGCGCTGCTTACACAAAGAAAGCTGAGAAGCCTGGCTTCCCAGGTTCTGTGCCGGGTTCCTTTAGAAGTAGTACAGCTTCCCATCCGGTACAGCCAAGCTTTGCTCCGAGAAAGGAAGCACCTACCGGAAGCACCATCCAGATTCCAAGCTTCTTACAGAAAAAATAAAATGATGCCAGGGTTAAAAGGTCATGCTTTTCATGCTGGCATGAAAAAGCGTGACCTTATAGCCCGAAAAAATACCGAAAAGCAGCCATTTTTCGCAGAAAAATGGCTGCTTTTCGGTATTTTAGGATTGCGGGAGTGCCGTAGGCACGGAGCCATCTGCACGTTTGTACAGGGGCATTTGACTTTTGTAAATTTATAAAGTATATAATATGTGTAAAGACGATTTAGGAGGCTCATATGAAAACTATAAGATTATTATATCCCGATTATGTAAGCGGCGGCTTAGATGAATACTTTTTTGGCGCAAATTTAATGGCACATATTTTGCCGGAAAATGCTCATCAACCAGTGATTAAAGTTGAAATTACGCCGCCGGACGGAAAAGAAAAACCAGTGATTGACGGCATTTATGGAAAAGATGAAGTTATAGCAGGAATAAAAATAGCTATGGAAAAAATTGAAAAAGAGAACCCGGATAAAATAATTACAATTGGCGGAAACTGTCTGGTTTCATTGGCGCCATTTGATTATTTGCACGGAAAATACGATGAGCTGGGGATTATTTGGATCGATGCACACCCGGATGTTTCAACAGTAAAAGACGGCTATCCTAATGCACATGCTATGGTACTTGGGTCCTTAATGGGATATGGGGATAACGCGCTGTCAGGTTTAATGAAAAATAAGAAGTTCAGGGCAGACGAAATACTGTATGTTGGGCTTCAAAAGCTGCATGACTATCAAAAAAACTTCTTGGACGAAGCCGGCGTAAATTATAAAATACAAACGGATGAATTTGTATCCAATAAAGACATTTTAGCATTTACGGAAAAGTTTAAAAATATACTCATCCATTTTGATATTGATGTACTTGATGAAAAGTTTTTCCATTCCACCTATTTTGCCAATCCTGAACTCGTTGGAGATGGTTCAGGCGGAGGGAAAATGGCCCTGGATAAATTAAGAAGTATTATTCAGTGTATTACAAACAGCTCAAATGTCGTAGGATTTACAGTAGCAGAATATCTTCCTTTTGATGAATATAAACTTCATAAAATATTTTCAGAAATCAGTATATTTATGTAACTATTCAGCCATGCAGCTGAGGATGACAAAAACTTGGCGCAAGACGTCCGGTGGACGTCTGCCCTGCGCCGACCGAAGCGGAGCGTAGACCGCAAGCTTGCTTGCAGAGAGGTTTTGTCATCCTCAGATATAGGGCGTTTAGCCCGAATCGGGGATTCAGCCGCGATAGCTGCGTGAATCCGAGATGCATGGCTGAATAGTTACATATTTATTGAATAATAAATTCAGTTAGATATATAAAGGCGCGGGGGTTGGCAGCACGGATGTTTGGCAAGCCCCGCGCCTTTTCTTTTTGAAACTGGATAAAGCACTGTATACAGTGGAGGCGATAATGAGAAAAAGTATAGGTGTTGTAAGTACCTTATAGTTTAATGGTGCCGGCGTTTATGAAAATAAATAATAAGCCCGGCAGTGCCTGCGGTTAAACCGATCGATAAAAGCGGAAGCAGGAGAATAACCGGAAGAATAGCTGCTGAGTAAGATTCCTTGGGATCATCCTCTGAAGAATCGGGAACGAAGGATTCCCTGGGATCATTTTGTGAAATTTTTGAATTATCAGATTCCCTGGAAATATCTAATGCGGCGGTTGAGCTTGCTGGCATGGCCATTGCCCCATATACATCGAAAAATGGGAGGGCTATAATAAGAAAAAGTGAAAATAAAATAATGGTTTTTTTCATTATATGAAACTCCTTTAAAAATGTTGTAATCTTCTGTAAGAAGGCCATGGTATAATGTCCACTACGTGGACATTATACCATGGCCTTTGTCTGTGCGCCAGCTTTTTTGAGGGTGCCGTGCACAGCGCGGCATGAAAGCTGTTACTGTTCACAGTCGCCCTGTAAACAGTAACATTTGCGGACTTATTTGGAGTTTTTACTTCGCACCCGTTGACACTTCGCTTCAACGGGGCGCGGCGGTTGCCAAGCTGGTGGGCAAGCTCCCCAGTTTGGCTCGTTGCTTCTCACAAAAAGAAGCCGCGAACTCCTGAAACACGCTCTTATGCCTGGTAGAGCGGAGTGTTTGAGGCTGGACTGAACAGTAACTGAAAGTTTACTATTTACATGAACCGTAACACTGGAATTGCTGGCATGGATGAAGAGGGAAACGGTTTGTATTCTTCCAGACGGCAGTATATGGGCAGTGTTGCATTTTTGTAAGATTATGCGGATAAATTGTAAGGCAAATCGATAGCGGGTGATTTGAAGAATTTGCTAAAATAAGATAACAGTTAAGATATGCTTTAAGTTTGGGAAGGAGGGGCGTTTGATGCGCC
>JAGZDD010000147.1 GCA_018369015.1 Clostridiales bacterium
AGCACCTCGCGCTCATACCGTCTTGTCGGCAAATGTCCGCGCATCCGGCCAAGCGAGCTTGCCCGTCTGTGCGTCCGCTTGCCGAGCTTTCATAGTAAAAATTAACAGTTCAGTATGGTTAAACTGTTACAAAAAATAATTTTTATACCTGGTTTTTGTTGGCAGCAGCAGGAGCCGGGTAGCAAATAATGGTTCAGATATTTGAAACATTGCGGAATTTAGGGTGCGGCATCCAGAGAGCTTAGGGTGCCGTTTTTCGTTTTAGAAGGAACCTTTTTTATTTCCGGTAGAACAACGAATGCTTTGTGGGACCGTTCAGGGCTAAATTAACCTGGAAAGATTTGGAATAGAGTGATGATAGATAAAAATTATATTGAAATCGTTAGTGAAGTATCAGAAAAAATAATGCTGCCTGAGCCTGTCAGGCAGAAGCTAAAAGAAGTTTTGCAAAAGCTTCCCGCAGAAAATGCGAAGCCTTTTGTTGCAGGGCTAACCGGGGCAAAATGGGAAGAATGCCGCTGTATGCTTAAAAATATACTTGGGGAAGATGACGGCGGCATGAAAATTTTAGCTTGTATGCTGTGGGCCGCAGGCTATTCTGAATGTAAATATAGAGAGGCCAAAATCCCAGAGTATGTTTTTACGGAAACAATGAAATGCTTTACCCGTTTTGTAAATGAGCATAAGGCAAGCTACGGCTCCTGGGGATTTGACAGGGATTTTTGGATAGGGCGCCAGCTTTCGCTGCAATTGTTCCGGTTGGGGGAACTGGAATATGAAAAATGTATAGAAAATAAAGAATCAAAAATCAGTATCCATATTCCCTCCGATGCTGATCTTTCCCGCGAAAAATGCCGCGAATCGTTAAAATTGGCAGTTAAATTTTTTTCATATGAAAAAGAACATAGGCTCCCTTTCAATGAAGACGGGGAACTGGCAGCGGATTTTTCTGCTGCGCCTTATATTTGCGAATCCTGGCTGTTAAGTCCTGCTTTAAAAATATTGCTTCCGAGGACTTCTAAAATTATTAAGTTCCAGGAGATGTTTGAGATTTGCTCTGTCAATGAAAAGGATATGTCTTTTATGGAATGGGTTTACAAGCGCAGGGATATTCCTCTGGAAGCTCTGCCAGAAAATACATCTCTTCAAAGAAATATGAAGCGTTTCCTTCTTTCTGGAGGCCAGATCGGGGAAGCCTCTGGGAAACTTAAAAAGTCTTATCTTGCCCGAGAATAACGAAACTGATATAATATAAAAGATAAAAGCGCTTTGGACGAATAGAAACGCCTTCATGGGATACCATTGCGGCCAAAGAAGGGGCTTAAAAGGAGGAAATAAGGTGCTTATTCATGTAAAAGAATTGATATATTATCTGGGGCTTCATGTTGGTTCTGTTGTATCTGTGGTCGGTTCCGGTGGAAAAACAACCTTGATTGATGTGCTGGCGAAGGAGCTGGCCGGACGCTGCCGGGTATGTGTGGCGGCCACTACGAAAATGAAATATCCGGGGGAAGGCCTGGGGCCACTGGTCCTTAAGGAGAGCTTAGCAGCAGCGAAGCCGCCAAAAGCGCCTGGAATTTATTATATTGCCGATGAGCTGACGGGCACAGGGAAAATGCATGGATTTTCCCAGGAACTGGCGGACTGGGCGTTAAAGCATACGGATATTTTACTGATAGAGGCCGATGGCTCCCATAAATTGCCTTTAAAGGGCTGGTCGGACTATGAGCCGGTGGTCATTAAGGAAACGCAGATGACCATTGGGGTTATGCCGGTATATCTTCTCGGGGAAAAAATCGGAGAAAAAAATATCCACCGTTTTCCCATATTTTCAGAACTTACAGGAGCCAGGGAGGGTGATGTTTTGACCCGCGAGCATTTAATCCGGGCGATCATAAGCCCCAAAGGATTATTTGGAAAAGCGCAGGGCGAAAAAGTTTTATTTTTTTCACAGGTATCGGATGAGGCTATGGAGGATGAAGCTAACGCCATTGCCGGGGATGAACGCCTTGATTTTATTGACAAAATTATCATTGGGAGCCTGAAACCATGACAGCGGCGAAAGTAGCGGCTGTCATTATGGCTTCTGGCTTTTCCAGGCGGATGAACGTTAATAAGCTTCTCATAGATTACCGGGGGAAGCCGTTGGCAGGATGGGTTATGGACGCTGTAAAATCTGCAAGGCTATGTCCGGCCGGCGTCATTACTGGCTGTGCTGAAATTGCCCGGCTGGCCAAAGAAAAAGGTTTTGACGTTATAAACAATTTACATCCTGAGCTGGGGCAGAGCCAGTCGGTCATTATTGGCACAAGGTCTTATATGTATGCCGATGGAATTATGTTTGTTCCGGCAGATATGCCTTTTTTGTCTGCCGAAATATTATTAACGCTTAAAAAGTCCTTTTTGTTATCTCCGGAAGCTATTATCCGCCCGGTTTACAAAAGCGGGAATGGCAGCGGGGCAAAAACGTATCTAAAGCTTCATTCCGGCAACTTGCAGGAGCGCTCTGGCCCTGGAAGTCCTGTGATTTTTCCCCAAAGCCTTTTTGGGGAGCTTTGCCGGCTTACTGGCGACCGGGGCGGACGGGAAATTATTTTACGGCACCGCGCGCTTGTCAGGGAGGTAGACATATTTGATTCAAGGGCCGGAGTGGATATTGATACCCCTGAGGATGTGCAGCGGTGGCTTTAGGGTGCAAAAAGAAGATAGGAGTGAGAGTATTGAAAATCAGCGAATGTCTGGTCATTGTCCGGGGCGGCGGCGATTTGGCTACAGGAACGATTCACTGTCTTTTTTCCTGTGGATTTAAAGTGCTGGTGCTGGAAACCGGGCAGCCCACGACAATCCGGCGGCTGGCGGCATTTAGTGAGGTGATGTACCAAAACGATATTGAGGTTGAGGGCATTAAGGCCCGCCGTATTGTATCGCAGGAGGATATAGAGGACTGCTTTGCTTCCGGGATCTTGCCGGTAGCAAAAGATCCCGAAGGGGTATGGATTAAGCGGCTGAGGCCTCAGGTTGTTGTCGACGGGATTATTGCAAAAAAAAATCTGGGAACCCAAATTAACATGGCCCCGCTTGTCATTGGGCTGGGACCTGGCTTTTGCGCGGGCGAGGATGTCCATGTTGTTATCGAAACAATGCGCGGCCATAGGCTGGGCCGTATACTGCGCCAGGGGAGTGCGCTTCCAAATACAGGCGTGCCGGGAGTGATTGCGGGGGTATCTAAGGAGCGGGTCATCTATGCCCCGGCAGCCGGAGTCATGCATGAAAATTCAGCGATTGGCGATATTGTCAGCAAGGGCGGTGTTATCGCTTATATTGACGATACGCCGGTGTACGCTACGATTGACGGCGTTTTGCGCGGGCTTTTGCACGAAGGGCTTGCGGTAACTAAAGGATTTAAAATTGCGGATATTGATCCGAGAATTTCTGAGAAGGGAAATTGTGTGACAATATCCGATAAGGCGCGGACGATCGCCGGAGGCGTCCTTCAGGCAATTTTAATGTTTGGAAAGCTTGATTAGGAGGAACATAAATGGCAGATTATGGCTTTATAGATACCGGGGCGCTTTATCGCCGGGTTTTTCCCGGCGATGGGAAAATTCATCTGACGGCATTGTGCGCGACAGGAGGCTGCGGAGCTAAAATTGCCGCAGACAGCCTTGAAAGGATTACGGATAAGCTGTCGGTGACAAAAGATCCGAACCTGCTTGTCGGTTTTGATTATTGCGACGATGCGGGGGTTTATAAGCTGAGCGATACATTGGCGATTATTCAGACGCTCGATTTTTTCCCGCCTATTGTCGATGATCCGTATATGTATGGCAAAATTGCGGCAGCTAATGCGTTAAGCGATGTTTATGCCATGGGGGGAACCGTCAAGACGGCGATGAATATTGTGGCGTTTCCGGAGTTTCTTGATTTTGATATTCTTGGGAAAATACTCCAGGGCGGCGCCGAAAAGGTGGCTGAGGCGGGGGCTGTTCTGTGCGGAGGCCATTCCATCAAGGATAATGAGCCGAAATACGGCCTCAGCGTGACGGGAATCGTTCATCCGGATCATATTCTTGCCAATGCAGGCGCTATGCCGGGCGATATATTGATTCTGACAAAGCCGCTGGGGGTAGGTATTATTACTTCGGCAGTTAAAGTTGATATGGATACCTTTGGCGCCTTTGACGCGGCTGCGGCCAGCATGGAAACGATTAACCGATATGCCTGCGAGTCTATGGACGGTTTAAATGTCCATGCCTGCACAGATGTTACCGGCTTTGGATTTTTAGGGCATTTGCTGGAGATGGCCAGGGCCTCGGGGGTAAGCGCTATTGTTTACCGGGATCAGCTGCCTTATTTTGAGGCTGCCTACCAATACGCCAAGGAATTTATTATAACATGCGCGGCTCAGAGAAACCGTCACCATGTAGAAGCCTTTGTCGAGTTTGCCGATAACGATTATGCTTTTGAAGAGCTTCTTATGGATCCCCAGACGAGCGGCGGACTGCTTATTTCCTGTGCGCCGGAAGATGCGCCGCTGCTTTTGGAGCGGATTAGAAAGCGCCACCCTAAGGCGGCGATGGTGGGCCAGATCACGGAAAAAACAGAGAAAACAATAACCGTGGTCTGATAGATTATGATCGAAAATGGGAGGAATTTTAAAATGCAATATGTCAATGCTCTGGGGCTTGTATGTCCGAAGCCGGTAATTATGGCGAAAAAAGCTCTGAAGGAATCGGATGAAATTGCAATCGAAGTAGATAACGAAATGTCCTGCGAAAATTTACAGAAAATGGCTAAGGTTATGGATCTTAATTGCCAGGTGAGCCAGGATGGCAATGTGTTCCGGCTTGTAATGGCAAAGAAAGCCGGTGGGGCCGCTGGGAACAATGGCGGCGTGCAAGAAACGGCTGAACCCATTGTTTTTGGAGAGAAGGCTTCCTTGGATAGCTATATTGTTGTTGTAAGCTCCCAGTATGCGGGAACTGGCGACAATACCTTAGGAAACGCGCTGATGAAAAGCTTTATTTACACATTGACAGAAGCGGAAACGCTGCCGGACTGCCTGATTTTTTATAACGGCGGTGTCCATCTGACATGCGAAGGCTCTCCTGTGCTTGAGGATATACAGAAGCTGGCAGACGATGGGGTAGAAGTGCTTTCCTGCGGAACCTGTCTGAACTTTTACGGTCTGGAGAAGCAGCTTAAGGTAGGGCAGGTAACAAATATGTATTCCATTGTGGAAAAGCAGCAGAAGGCGGTTAGAATTATCCGGCCATAAATAGGGCCGGGCGCCGGCTGATGTTATGGTAACTGTTTGGATCGCCGGAAAACGGCGAAAAGTGCGTTAGCGCGCCTTTGTTAATAGCGCGGGATGAACGGGCTTATCGCACAAGTAAAGGGAGCAGAAATAGTGACAAAGCTGCTCCCTTAAATACAAAGTAAAGTGTCCGGTTATTCCTGGACAAACTCAATGATGCCTTCATCTAACCGGGCGACACGGGCAAGAGAATAAACCTCGTAGCCCTGGTCAATGAGCTTCTGGCGTCCTTTCTGGAAGGACTTTTCAATGAGAATACCAATACCGGCAATTTTGGCTCCGGCAGTTTTGGCAAGACGTACCGCGCCTGTCGCCGCTTCGCCGTTGGCAAGAAAATCGTCGACAATGAGGACCGTATCATGTTCATTGACATAATCTAACGATAACGTCAGTTCATAGCTGGTTCCCTTTGTGAAAGAAGTAATATTTGTCTGGGCTACGTTTCCGTTTAAAATTTTGGAGGTCTGTTTTTTCAAAATAATCATAGGCACGCCAAGATGCATGGCTGTATATACGCTTGGCGCAATACCGGAGCTTTCAATGGTCAAAACCTTTGTGATCCCGGCGTTAGCAAAATGCTTAGCAAAATCTTTTCCAATTTCATTCATAAGCTCAGGGTCCACCTGGTGGTTGATGAAGCTGTCCACCTTTAATGTGGATGTGTTCAGTGCCCTGCCTTCGGCAAGGATTTTATCTTCTAATAATTTCAAACATCTCACCTCAAAATTGATTGTATTTTATCATTATAGCATATAATATGTCGAAAAGAAAAGATATAATTTATTTCTTTTCTTTTCACAAACCGTACATATTTATTTTGTATACTATCCTTATGATGCTGCGCGCAGCGCGGTACGTATGTTTAATGTGAGGTGCAGTTATGGAAAATTTAAAGATTCTTGTTGTTGACGACGAAAGCCGTATGCGCAAGCTTGTTAAGGACTTTCTTTCAAAGAAAGGGTTTGAAGTCATTGAGGCGGAAAATGGCGAGCAGGCGGTCGATATTTTTTTTGAAACAAAGGATATTGCTTTAATTCTGCTTGATGTGATGATGCCAAAGATGGACGGCTGGGAAGTATGCCGGGAGATCCGGAAAATGTCTCAGGTGCCGATCATTATGCTTACCGCTAAAAGTGATGAAAAGGATGAGCTTTTAGGCTTTGAGTTAGGCGTGGATGAATATATTACAAAGCCTTTCAGCCCCAAAATTCTTGTGGCGAGAGTGGAGGCTATTTTGCGCAGAAGCAATGTCATTGGGCCGGATGATATTATTGAAGTGGGAGGCATTACGTTAAATAAGGCTGCTCACGAGGTGACGATTGACGGCCGTCAAATTGAATTAAGCTTTAAGGAATTTGAGCTTTTAACTTATTTTGTGACAAATCAGGGCGTAGCTTTGTCGAGAGAGCGGATACTTAATAATGTATGGAATTATGATTATTTTGGCGATGCCAGAACGATCGATACCCATGTAAAAAAGCTTCGCAGCAAGCTTGGGGATAAAGGTGAATACATTAAAACAATATGGGGAATGGGGTACAAATTTGAAGTATCGAAATAGCTTCGCGGGGGGCAAAGCAGACAGGAAGGTGAAGGCCAGTGCATAAATCATTAAGGTTAAAGCTGACACTGATGCTTATGGGCATTATTTTGGGAATTGTTCTTTGCAGTACGCTGATCAGCGGTTTATTTCTCGGAGATTATTATCTTTATGAAAAGCAAAGAGTACTTATAGAAACCTATGAAGATGTCAACCGCCTTTATATGCTCAGCGGCGAAGCCTCATCAGGAAATAATGACAGTCTTTTCCCGAACTATAAAAGCAACGGCAGTTCCGGCTACTCCGCAGATCTGAGTGAGGAATTTGAAAACAGTATGGAGCGCATGAGTGAGGGGCGCAGCACATCCATTATTATTTTCAGAGTGATGGGTGTGAAGGTTGGGGGGATCATTCCTGCTACCCCGATTTATTCCTCCATGGGCCTGGGACTTGACGGCAACCAGCGGATGATTGATGATTATACAAATGGACAGGGAAGCTCAAAGACAATCAGAAGTACCCCGGAGTATGATATTAAAAAGATTTATGTCCAGAGACTCAATAACGATTATTTATACTTATCTGCGACACTGGATAATGGCGACAATATTCTTATACGTTCATCTATGGACAGCATTGAGCGCAGTGTCAACCTGGCCAATCAGTTCTTTTTGTATGTATGTCTGCTGATGCTTGTGGCCGGTACGGTCATTGTTTATATTATATCGAGGAATTTTACCCAGCCGATCCTTGATCTGGCCCAGATTGCTACCCATATGTCAGAGCTGGATTTTACGACAAAGTACCAGGTCAGCCGTCAGGATGAAATCGGTATTTTAGGCAGCAGTATGAACTATTTATCGTCAACTCTGGAAACAACTCTTGGCGAGCTGAAACTGGCCAATGCAAGGCTCCAAAAAGATTTGGAAAAGAAAACGCAGATTGATAATATGCGGACCGAGTTTTTGTCCAATGTTTCCCATGAGCTAAAAACCCCGATTGCCCTTATCCAGGGATATGCGGAAGGACTGATGGAAAATATTAATGACGATGAGGAGAGCCGTAATTTTTACTGCGAGGTGATTGTGGACGAGGCGGCAAAGATGAATAATATCGTTAAAAAGCTGCTGGATTTAAACCAATTAGAGTTTGGGGATAATAACATTAATATGGAGCATTTTGATATTGTAGGTGTTATCAGAAATATGCTTTCCAGTTCGGAAATTTTATTTAAACAGAAACAAGTCGCTTTGGATTTTTGCGCCCAGGCGCCAATTTATGTATGGGCAGATGTTTACATGGTCGAGGAGGTTTTTAACAATTATCTTTCTAATGCGTTTAATCATGTGTCGGGAGAACGGCGGATTAAGGTAGATATTGTAAAGGATGACCAGCATGTCCGGGTATCTGTATTTAATACGGGGCAGCCTATACCCTCAGACGATTTGCAAAAAATCTGGGGCAAGTTTTACAAGGTGGATAAGGCCAGAACCCGGGAATATGGCGGAAGCGGCGTCGGTTTGTCCATCGTGAAGGCCAGCATGGAGCTTTTGGGCCAGCGCTATGGCGTAAAAAACCAGGAAGATGGTGTAGAATTTTGGTTTGAACTGGATTCTACTAACGGCATTACTGACGGAATCCAAAGCCATTAAGGCTGGGAGCGTATGGTTTAAGCTTTGCATATTTAGAACAAAGAGTTCCGCCCGCACAACGAACACGCCGAGCGCGGTCGCTTTAGCGGCAAATTTCTGCTCTGCGTGAGTGCGCATCTCCGAGGAGCGTTATTAATTAATTAGGAAACGAAGTTTCCTATAAAAAAACTTTCATGCTGCGTTGTGTGTATAAAAGCAAAAGCGGAAACTATTCGGTTAAGACAATAGTTTCCGCTCCTTATGTATTTCAGATTAGTCAACGCTTTGCCCAAATTATGCCTGCTCAAGTGTTGTCAGACTGATTTTGCCGGAAAAGGTTTCGTTTACAACATAGTAAACAGAGTCTTCTTCTGGCTTCACATAGAGATTTAATGTGTCAATGTCTTTGATTTTATTTCCGGCATTGACCCAAATCTCCTTAACCTTGGCAACAAGAGCTTTATCTTCTCTCTGATTCTGGCCATATTCAACAAATAATGTTGTTTTCATAGTAATCCTCCTTAAAGAAATCAATGAAAAATATGCAACGGCCCAGGCCCTGCGATCGCCAGCTTTTAGGTGCGGCCGTTACAAAATATTGATAATGCTATAATATTATAAAATAATGGCCTTTGCAAATATTTCTTTTAATTTCCGTGTCCGGATGTGCTGAAAAATAACGAAGAACAGACAGTTTTTAGACGGATTTTCAAAATATTATAAATATAACCTTACAGAGTATATTTTTATATTGTCTATTGTGAATTAAAAAAAAGACAATAACTGAAAAAAATTGCCTGAAACGTAGAAAAAATATAGACGGTGCTTTTATAGTAACCGGCAACGGTTAGCAGCGTTAGCTGCGCAAATCCGAGATGTATGTCTGAATTGTTACTTTGCTAATCAGCTATAACATAGATAACATCGACAATATACGCTGAATATGTTATGATAATAAACAACGTTGGTTTCTGGGAGGTATATATGATTGCGATTATTGATTACGATGCAGGCAACCTAAAGAGTGTAGAAAAAGCCTTTGACTATCTTGGTGTGCCGGTGGCTGTGACACGGGATAAGGATGAAATTTTAACAGCTGATAAAGTTGTACTTCCTGGTGTTGGGGCATTTGGCGACGCCATGGATAAGCTAAAAAAATACGGACTGGTTCATACAATTTATGATGTGGTTGAAAAGAAAACGCCGTTTTTAGGGATATGCCTTGGACTTCAGCTTATGTTTTCTAAAAGTGCTGAGAGTGAAGGCGTATGTGGGCTTGG
>JAGZDD010000148.1 GCA_018369015.1 Clostridiales bacterium
TTTAGCAAAAATTGTGTTGTGTTTAACTATTTTTACAGGTGCAGTTCTTGGAACTAATATGGAGTCATTTGCCGGAAATGCAAGTAATAGTGGTTGGGTTGGAAATTATTCTTTTAGCGCGGCGGTTACTTTATCCAGCACGTATTTGAATGCTTCTCTTGGATCGAATACTGCTGATGTAAAAATCCAAGGAACTACACGTGCATATGTTGGAAATCAATTAGTAGCAAGAGATGTTTACGCCAGAACATTAGATTATTATGTATCTTTGCAGAGTGGATTATCAGGTTCTGAGAACCGGTTTTATGATGTGGGTTTGCAGTATTATGTTAATAATACTTATGCAACACGTTTAACTACACTTGTTTGAAAAAAGATATTATCGTAATGGAGAATTGAATGAAAAATAAAGTTCTTGTAATTTCGTTATGTACACTTTTAATGTGTTCCTGTAATGACATTTCACCAGAGCAAACAAGCTCTGGTGAAAATAATGTTTATCTTTCCATATCCGGCGCCAGCAGCATAGATAAATCCCAGGACGGCTATTATATCGCTGCCAACGGGCTTGTTTTTTATTATGCGCCGGAACAAAAGGAAGCGATCCCTCTGTGCAATAAGGCGGACTGTGCCCATGGGGCGGATGATTTTAGCAATGCCTATTATTGTAACGCATGGTGTGATTCGGGATATATTACATTTTGGGAAGACAGTATTTATTATATTGGCAGGAACGGCGTATCTACCGGACTTTATAAAATGCAGGCGGACGGCAGCGGTTCTGAGAAAATAACAGATTTGTATACTTATGAGGATTCCTATGACGGAGTGAATATAGGGTATCTCAATTATATTTATGGGAACGGGTATTGCTATTACTCTCATGCCGCATATGACGAAGAAGGAACTTACCGGTTGTATTTAATGGAACTTGCTTTAAAAAAGGATGCGAAACCAGAGGTTTTAATGGAAATTCCCTGTGAAAATCAGGTTGTTGATGTTGTGAATATGTCTGTTTCCAGTCATTGGGTCACATGTGTGTGTCTTGACGAAAATGGAAATTATATGGCTTATGTGATTGACAGTGACAACAAAGAAGTTAAGCTAAAGCTGGAAAATACTTTAAGAGTATGTATGAAAGACGATGTGCTTTATTATCTTGTGCAGGGCGAAGGGATTTACAGGAGAAGTATTGGGGATTCTAAAGGAGAATGTCTGATTCCGGAAACAACAAAAAATTTAATGCTTGGAATTGATGATGATTATATTTATCTTGATTGGAGCAGGAGCGCCGGAATCGATGATGATTCTGAAAAAGCTGCCTTTATTGATGTTTATACATACGAGGGCGAAAAGGCCGTGAGGCTTGAAACCGCATTTATAGACGATGTGCTTAGCCGGGCATATATGGCCTCAGATTCATCATTTGTATTTTTAGGAGAGGCTCAGTCGTATTATAGCGATATTTATTTGTTAGAAAAAACGCAGCTAACAAACAGTTCGCCAGACTGGCAGACGATTTCGCTTTCACAGTGGCAGCCGGAGCAGGATTAATGAAAAATTATGTTGAGGGGATGAAGGGGCGCTATGCTTTTAGAAATTGTTGAATTGACGAAACGATATGGCAGTAAAACGGTTTTAAACCGTTTTACTGCGTCTTTTTCTCCGGGAATTTACGGGATTATTGGAAAAAACGGCGCCGGAAAGAGCACTTTGATGAATTTGCTGACAGATAACCTGGCCCGGTCTTCCGGAAGCATCCGGTATGACGGCGCGGAGATTCTTGACCTTGGAAGTGACTATCGGGGGAAAATTGGTTATATGCCCCAGACGCCTTGCTGCTATGGGAGCTTTTCCGTCCGGGCATTTTTAAACTATATTGCACAGCTTAAAGGTATTTCACGCAGGCAGGCGGCCAAAGAGGTAGGGCATGTCCTGGAGGTAACTCATTTAACAGGAAATATTTCTAAAAAGATTGAACAATTATCCGGAGGTATGCGCCAGCGTGTGATGCTTGCCCAGGCGCTTCTTGGGGAACCGCTGATTTTGCTGCTGGATGAACCTACTGCAGGTCTTGACCCGGCAGAACGGTATGCCATGCGTTCTTATATTCACAGCATTTCAAAAGGAAAAATTATTTTTATTGCAACACATGTGATTAGTGACATTGAATCCATTGCAGACGAGGTCGTATTGATGAAGGATGGGAGGCTGATTTGTAAAATGCCGCCGGGGGAACTGATTAAAGAGGCTTTAACAGCCCGCAATAAAGAGGAGAAAGCCGATAGCCCGGAAAGGCAAAATCTGAAAGAAACAGAAGCTACTTTAGAGGACGCCTGCCTTTATTTTTTACAGTAAGCGGATATGCCGTGCTGTTCCATAGTGTATGAAAGCCGGGGATTGTGCGCAGTGCCGTTACGCAGGATAGCTTTTGGAAGGGGAGGTGTTGTTTATGGGGGATTTTCGCTTTGGACAAAAATGGAAGTGGCTGGGGATTGCCGGCTTTTTTTTGCTGTTGGTAAATCTGCTGTTTTTTGGCCATCATCTTTCAGAAAGAGATTTTGGAACAATCCGTTCGGTAAGCCAAAATTATGTGCAGCTTCTTGATGAGGGGCAGGGGAAAAATTACCGGGAGCTTTTGGAAAAAATACAGGATGAAGCAAAGGCTTATCGCACGCCGGAGGATTATAAAAAACTTCGCAATATGGATGTGACAAGCACCGAAGCGTTGTTATTGTTCCGTGAAAATCTGGACTATTTAATTCATTTCCGGGAGCAGTATGCGTCGGTTGTATCAAATGCAAAGTCCATGGAAAAATTTCAGGTATTTTCCAGGGAAGGATCTTTCGCACAGAAAAATATTGAAAAAACTGTTAAAGATTATGGGAATGTCAGGAACGTTTCGCTGAGCCTTGTAAACGGGAGAAGCCTGGAAAACTTTATAGAATTTAAAGATATAGATTTCATTGTTTTTTTCGTACTAATGAGTTATCTCTATTATAATGTTTTCTGGTTCCCGGCAGAAATGAAGGGGCTTGTTTTCTCTTTAAAAAAGGGGCGGTGGCATGAGGGGCTTTGGCAGGCTTTTTTGCGGGCCAAAGTCGCCGCAGCAGTTGTATTTTTATTTTACGGAAGTATTTTTTTTGATTCCGTGTTGTTATATGGGCGTATTGGCGATTTGGGGGCTTCCATTCAGTCGATTTCTATTTTCAGTACATTTTGCTATGGCTTTACCATATTTCGGGTGATTCTTCAAATATTTGTTTTAAAATTTGCCCTATGGTTTTTGATTTTAGAATTTACGGTTGGACTTTGGATTTTTCTGAGAAACGTAAAATTGACGTTTGCGGCAGTTCTTTTTGCTGCTGTGTTCCAATATATATTTTGGAATATGGAGCTGGTGGTATTTCCGGCGAATTTATTAAAATATATAAATGTATGGTTTTTACTGGATGTTAAAAGCTATTACTGTGACTATCTGAATATTCATTTTTTGAATGAACCGGTATCCTCCTATGCCTTTGCTGTGGCCGCTATTTTTATTTTATGCGGGCTTTTTATGGCAGTAACGATAATAGGCTATTCATGCTTGAGGCCAGTAAGAAAAGCCGTGGAAATATTTCCCGGATTTTTTAAGCGCGTGAAATTGCCGGTAATGCCATTGTTTGTAACTGAGGCTTACAAGGTGATGTGGACACAGAAAGGAATACTTATTTTAGCGGCCTTTGTATGGCTGGAATATAATGAATTTCAAAAAACGCCTGTACAGTTTTCAACAGCAGATTCCTATATAAATTATTTGTATAAAGAATTTGGGGGAACACCAGAGGAAGAACGGCTACAGGAGCTTTATGACATGCAAACAGAGCTTCAGGTGAAAAATGAAGAAAATGAGGTTTCAGTTTTAGCACAGCAGCTTGCCGGGCTTGAGACATTTATTGGGCGCTATGAGGATTGCCTTAAGCAAAAAGACGAAGGATATTCCATTGGTATTGTCAATCCGGCAGGATTTAATAAGCTTGTTGTGAAAGAAAATTTCTGGAAGCATGTCTATAGCTGTGTCAAGGCCATTGTTTTTATGGCGCTGCTTTTGATACAAATGAACATGATCGAATACCGCACAGGCGTCAATCGTTTAATGCATACGAGCAGGAACGGGGAAAGGCTTGTCAGGAAAAACAAGGGCCGGATAATATGGCTGACGGTCATTGCCGCCTTGCTTCTTTTCTTTGGAACGGAATGGCTGGAAACGGGCCTATATTATCCTATAAGCGGTATGGAGTATTCACTGCGCAGTCTGCCCGCCTGCGCAGATAGCTGGTATGCCGGGCCTATATGGGGATATTTTGCGGCGCTTTATGGTATAAAGGCTGCCGTCGTTATTGGGGCGGGGGTGTTATTGAAAAACAAAACAGCTCAAGGTATTGTCTGACCGCAATAAAAGCGGAAAAAGAAAATTTGGATTGCGCTGCCCCGGCATTTCGGTTATACTGAAATTATCATCATACTTTAATACTTTATCAAAATAAACACAGTGAGCCATTACAGAATCCGAAGCGGCTGTTAGCTCCGCGTCTATAATTTCAAAGAGTGGTTCTCTTTAGGACTATCTTAATTGCAATAAGGAGTGTCGATGTTATGAGAAAAAGAATATATATCACTCTTTGTATGGCAGCGATTATTTTTTCAGGCTGCGCTGGAACACAAACGGAGTCGCTGCTGGAATTTCCGGGAATACAATGGGATATGACAATGGATGAAGTGCTGGATGCCTGTAAAATAAATCTGGAAGAGGCAGAAAGCTATGATGTTTTGGAGCGCGTTTCATCGTTTTCTGTTAAAGATTATGAAATATTTGGCGAAACAGCATCTACGGTAGAGTTCTCTTTTGTAAATCTGGAATTGGGAGAAGCCCAAAATCTTCAGGAATTTGATGCTGAGGAGATGAATGGCCAGGAACGGTTAGTTAATATTTGGGTTGAATATCCAAAAGACATTGATTGTGATAAGGTTTTAAAGGAAATGAAGAAGATATATGGGAAATATGCACTTACTGAAATTAAAGAATTTCCTATATTTAATCCCCTTATGGGAAATGACGAAATGCCGATTGCGGGAATTACTTATAGGGGGTCTGAGAAGATAAAGGTGTGGGGAAGCGGCACAATTGGTCAGTTTATTGACCAGGAGGAAGCGGCTGAGTTTAAGAAGCAGTGGCCAATTTATTTGACCTATTTGGATGAACGTGATTGGGAAAGCTTTTCCACAGAGGGCCGTATGGTAACAGCGGTTTATTCAGAAAACCAGGCAGGCCAGGATAATATAGTGATACAGTTTGATGCGTATAATTTGGCGGTTTATAGTGAAATAAAAGAAAATTTTTTGTCAGGTCAATAATGGCTATAGTCATTATTTAATAAGTTATAAATCATCATTGAAAATATTGCTCTAAATTTCAATAGTATCCGGTGAAAAATGTTGAGAGGGGGAATACGGTGATAAGTATTGAAAACGTAGACAAGTTTTATAAGAAGAAGCAGGTATTGCATAAATTTTCTATGCAAGTACCGTTAAAAGAAAATGCAATTTTAGGACTGCTTGGCCCCAATGGTGCGGGAAAAACAACGGTTATAAAGTTAATGACAGGCTTATTGGAATATTCATCAGGAAATATAAGCGTAAGTGAGGATGAAGACTATCTGTCCTGGTGCAAAGAAAATGTCGTGCTGGTTCCCGTAGGAGAAAGGGGGCTTAGGTATAAAAATACAGTGAGGGATAATGTGATTTTCTTTTCGGCAATGAAGGGCATTGACAGCAAAAAAGCCCGGGCTTTGCTCGATGAATATGCCGCTTTCCTGCATTTTAATACATTTTTGGACAGAAGAATAGAAACACTTTTCACAGGAGAAAAGAAGAAAGCAATGCTGCTGTGCGGTTTATGTACGGACGTGCAGGTCATTATCATGGACGAACCGTCTAACGGCCTTGATATTGATACACAGATGGAGATGAAAGCTTTAGTGAAAGAGCTTGCTCTGAAATACCATAAGACATTTATTATTTCATCCCATGATTTGTCTTTTTTAGACGGCCTGGCGGATAAATCTATCTTTTTGTTTAACGGGCGAAATGCCGGAGAAATCAAAGGGCACATAGGGGCGGATCAAATGAGGGAAATCTATATGCAAAAAAAGCTGGAAGCGGAGAACTTTATATGAAGGGGATCATTAATGCTATAAAATGGGAAGTTATTTTAGATTTTAAAGAATATTTAAGATATAGAATCGGGTTATTGATGGATTTCATCATATTTACAGGATGATTTCATCAGAATTGTCACAGGGGATTTTCGAGATGCGCTTGCAGTCGAAGTATTCTGTGGCGGTAATATTATTTTTCAGGCTTATCATTAGCTGTTTGGTCCACCTGGTGACTTATGTGGGAGTGCTTGGCTTTAGCTGCATTGTGATTGATTATCGGATTCAGGATTTATATGCCGTGGTTCTTGCGATTATTGTAAGCTTTCCGGCGCTTGTGGGGATGTATGGAATCGGCTTAATCTTTGGAAGTATATGTATTTGTGAAAAAAAGGTCGGTTCGCTGATTATCGTTGTCCAGACTATTTTGCTTTTTGTTACAAATACATTATCGCCGTCACGGAGTATATGGATTTATGGAATCCCATTTGCGGCAGGGATTGATATTGTAAGAAATATTTATATGGGAAATAAGGTCTTACCAAGGGATATTGTGATTTATATTCTGGTTAATGTGCTATGGTTTATTATTGGGAGCCTTTGCTTTAAAAAGGCGTTAAGCTATGAAAAGAAATACGGCGCGTTTGACAGCTATTAGAACTTGTTGTTTTTTACATTGAGAACCGTCACTGTTTCACATTGAGAACTGTTGTTTTTTCACATTGCACAGAGATATATTTTAGACTATACTAAAATTATGAGCAGGATTAGAAGGCACGGCAGACCTGAAATGTTTTGCAGGCATTAAGGCTTGTGTCCTTTCGGGAAATACTCCGGGGAGGAAGAAACAGACAGGACGGAGGAGAGATGCCAATGAATTTGGTAAAAAAATAAAATTACATTCACATACCCGAAAAAGTCAGAGCTATAAGAAAATGTTTCTGATGAATAATCGTCTGAATTGTTTTCTCACATTAGCTGCGGTGATTTTCTTTGGCATTTACAGTCTGATTATTTCATGGCTTTTTCAGGTGATAATTGACATTGTTTCTAATAACAGCGACCTGTCTATGAAATTTGTTACTGTTTTTGCTGTGGTGACTTTTTTAATGTATATGGCCGTTTATCTCATTTACCGGCGAACCTTCCCAGCTTTTTTGAAGCGGGCCGCGCAGCAGTATAAAAATTTGGTTTTTGAAAAAATGACTGCAAAAAATGTGACCTTTTTTGTCAATGAAGAATCCGGCAAATATATTTCATCGCTGACCAATGATATAACGACTATTGAAACCAATTATTTACAGCCGTTTTTCAAAATGATCGATTTAACGGTATGCTGTTTTGGCGCCCTGATATTAATGCTGTGGTACAGTCCGCTGCTGACGCTGATTGCCATTATACTGTCGGGGATTCCCATTTGCGCGTCGCTGCTTCCGGGTAAACGGCTTGCATCGCTTGAAAAACAGGTGTCTGAAAAAAATGCTTCCTTTGTCAGCGGTATTAAAGATATTCTGAGCGGATTTTCGGTGATTAAAAGCTTTAAGGCCGAAATGGAAATTTGCGAAATATTTAAGCGCAAGAATCGCGATGTTGAAGAACAAAAATATGTAAAGCGAACGACCGAGGAAACTTTGACTATTTTAGGGGAAGGTTCCGGAATTATTTTACAGCTCGGAGTTTTTATCATCGGTGCATGGATGGCGCTTAGCGGAATGGATATTACGCCCGGCGTTATTCTTGTATTTCTTCAGCTATTAAACTTTGTCGTTGCGCCGATTAGTCAGTTGCCGCAGCTCATTGCCAAAAGAAAGGCTGCCGCCGGATTGATTACGAAAATGGAAAAGCTTCTTAATGAAGATAAAGAAAATCAGGGAACAGTCTTAAAAAGTGAGCTTACCCAGGGGATTAACATCCGGAATCTGGCGTTTTCCTATGATGCTGACAATGCTGTTTTAAAGGATATAAATATCCGGTTTGAGAAGGGGAAAAATTACGCGATTGTGGGCGGTTCTGGTTCCGGGAAAACGACGCTTTTAAACCTTCTTTTGGGCAATTACAGTCATTATACAGGTTCGATTTGCTATGATGAAACAGAGCTTCGGGAATTAAAGCCAGATTCCATATTCGATCTGCTTACTACGGTACAGCAAAATGTTTTTGTTTTTAATGACACCATAGAAAATAATATTTCTATGTTCCGTGACGCTCAGCCGCAGCAAATGGAGAAGGCTATCGCCTGGTCCGGCCTATCCGGCTTTGTAAAGATCCATGGCCCGGGCTATATGTGCGGGGAAAATGGCAATATGCTGTCCGGCGGTGAAAAGCAGAGGGTTTCCATTGCACGGGCGCTTTTACACGGAACATCGGTTTTATTGATGGACGAGGCAACTTCCGCCCTGGATTCTAAGACGGCATACGATGTGACAAGCTCTATTTTAGCTATACCGGATTTAACGAAAATTATTGTGACGCATTGTCTTGAAGAAGGGCTTTTAGAAAAATATGATGAAATTTTTGTCCTACAGCACGGAAAAATTGCCGAAAGCGGTAAATTTGCGGAATTAATGGAGCAAAAAGGGCTTTTTTATTCATTGTATACGGTTTCCAAAGCGTAATTGCTTTTGGGATACAGGGAACCGGGAGCATCCCCGGAGTATTTTTTTTATGCAGGATTTTATACGGAAAGGAGCGGTTTTATGGATTTGACAATTAACTGGGCATTTTTCTGGGATCAATTAGGTACGATTATCATTGTTACTGCAATGCTTATTGTTTTGCTGATTGCCTGGGTGATCTGGAGGCGCATCCGTTATAAAAAAGTGACGGTGCAGGCAAGGGTTATCAGAAGTAAAGAACTGACCGACGCATGGACGACGATGTATGTATCAAGAAATCCTGTGCTTGCGCTGGGGGTGCGGAAGATGGATGTATCCTTTGTAACGTATAATAATCAGCACGGCCAGGGGGAAGTTACTTTGCGTACTCCGGTGACAAAGGCCGAAGCTTTGACAGAGGGTATGAGAGGGCGTCTTTGTTATCGGGGAACAGCCTTTATTTCCTTTGAGCCGGAAAATAAGAAGAAAGCTGGCAAGAGATGAAAAAGGCTGGTTGAAATGATTCTAAAATGGGGGGGAGGAATAGCTATATGAAATCCAATAAAAAGGATAAACCAAAGTTTTCTTTTGAGCATTTTTTCTTTGGTTATAACAGCGGATCAAATGCGCGATTTGGCTATCTGGTCAAGCGTATTCTCTGGTGTCTTATTGTCCTTTCGGCTGTGAAATATTGGATTGAAGTTTTGTGGGGGCTGGTGGTGTTAAAGGATTTTGCATGTCTTCCCCTTTTGCTTCCCGCAGTGATTGCTACGGCTATCGCCGCCTTGTTTTGCAATTTTGATTAATATAGAGTTCTGAGCGTTGCGGTTTTATTCAATTCAATTTTGAGAATAATGACGGCAGCAAGGCTATTCACATGCTGGTGTACGTAAAATTGTAGGATGACATTTATTTCCCCGGCAACGAGCCAAAGTCAGGCCTGCTTGACCTTGGC
>JAGZDD010000149.1 GCA_018369015.1 Clostridiales bacterium
AGGATGACCTTCTTGATATGGATTATTTTTTAAATGAAGATGACCCGTTTAACGATGATTTGGGGGAAGAAGGTTTTTACATCTTCTAAACCTGCCATCGTCTTATTGTCACGCTCAAACACATGTTCATCTAACATATGTTTGATAAACATGTGTTCTTTTTTATCCTCTCAAAAATCACAATTTCCTATAAAGTAAAAAAGTGGCCTATGTCCACGCAGACAAGAGGCCGCCCTATCCATAATTTTCTAATCATTGATAGGGCAGCCTCCAAATTAATACCTTATAGCAGTTCAGGTTTCTAAATGGTCACGCTTATTTTCCAAGAATCCTTTTTTCCATTGTAAGCATGCGCTTTGTAAATTCAGTACCCCCACAGCCAATCTCATCCTCGTATTCACAAATGATGTAACCGTCGTAATCCGATTCTTTAAGCATTGCAAAAATTTCATCATAAGGGATACTTGGTTCTACACAGTCCTCACTTAAATAGTGGAATTTCCCGTGCATTTCAAAACTGTAAGGAAGAATCGCCTTAAGGCCGTCAAGAAGCGCCGGAAGCTCGGACTTCGGCCGGAACTGTACAAAGCCGTACATTCCCTGCAATACTCCCATAATAGCCGGATGAGCCCCTGCCTCTATGAGCTTTTTCTGGGCCTCTTCAATGGCAGTACCAGCATACCGCATGTCCGCCGCCATTTTTAAATGTTCTTCCTTAACCCCTGCCGCCAGTGCTTTATCCCACTGAGGTTTATTCGGAGCTACAGCAAAACAGCCAAAGTCAGGAACAAAGCCAAGATGTTTTGAACCGGTACGTTTAATCACATCTAAATACTCCATCATTTTGGGGGATGCCGGTGTTTCAGGATTATGAATCTCAATGCCTACCTTAACATCATAAAGCTTGGCATAAGGAGCAAGTCTTTCAAAAGCAGCCGGAGAAAGCATATACTGAGAACGCATTACCTTACAGCCCAGCTTGTTGGCAGCCTTAAGATCTAAAATAGTGTCCGCCAGCATTTCATCATCATTCAAATCCCTGTCCCAGCGCATTCCGCGGTCATTATTGGCGCCATACCCCACAGGGCCGATTCCATATTTTTCTTTAAGGCATTGGACAAGTCCTAAAAACTCATCGCTGACATTTGGATAAGAAGGCAGCATCTGTGTACCGACAATCTCATAGCCTGTAGCACCCGCCAGAGCAGCCTGCTTCACACATTCTTCAAAATCATATTTATACTGCGCATATTCTGTTCCGTAGCAAAATAATGTTGCGCCTAATTTAATATTACTCATCTTAGCCCCTCCTCTAATCTTCTACGACAACAGCGACTGTATCTCCGCTGTCCAGCGGCATATAGGTATGATCTGGTCCAATAGCCATATAAGGCACCCGCAAATCCAGAACAAGCTTAAGCTCATGTTCGCCGGCAGTCAGCCCTCCCGGAAAAATAACGCGGATTTTTGCAGGAACAACCTGGCTCCAAAATTCAGTCATTGCATACATTAACTTATATACTGGCATTTCCTTTCCGTTAAGTTCAAAAGTTACAGCCTCCTTGGGCATTTTTTCCCCGTCAATATAAACCTCCAGCCGCTCAATGTCTGACAAATAATGTCCACGGTAATATCCAAGCTGCACATCAAATTCAAAACCGTTTTTGGCGCCATTAATGTACATACTTTTAAAAGATTTCTTTTTAACAATCTCGCCATTAAGATTCATCCGCATTGAAAAACCCATAATTCTCTTCCTCCTGTTTTATTTTATATAACCTCGCTTGCGGTCTACGCTCCGCTTCGGTCGGCGCAGAACAGACGTCCACCGGACGTCTTGCGCCGCCGCGCGAAAGACGCGGTACAATGTCCACTTACATGGACATTGTATTATGGCCGCAGGCGGCCATGATATGGTTCCGCCCCGATGCGTACTTTCGCGCAGCGGAAGGCTCGCTTACGCTCGCCGCGCGAAAGACGCGGTACAATGTCCACTTACATGGACATTGTATTATGGCCGCAGGCGGCCATGATATGGCTCCGCCTCGATGCGTACTTTCGCACAGCGGAAGGCTCGCTTACGCTCGCCGCGCGAAAGACGCGGTACAATGTCCACTTACATGGACATTGTACCATAACTTTTCATTTATTTCTTTTCAATGGCTGCCTGTTTTTGGTTCTTTTTTGATTTTCAGGTAACTATTCTGACATAGCTAAGGATAGCCAGTGTCTTGTTTGTGCGGCGGCTGGCAAAAACGGCGGTATTTTTGTCTGTATTTTCCAAATTAATTTCAAAAATCAACAAAAGTTGTTGTAATTCATGGAGTAAACGGTTAATTTTAAACTGTCATTTCTGACGCTTCATGCAAAAGGTGTCCGCTCACACCTGTAGCATGTTCTTACGCCGCAAACAACATGTATTTGCGGCGTAAAAACATGAATAATAACGAAGAGTTGCTTCAGCCATCCGGCGCAAAGGCGGCAAGGCCCTGGAGTGGCTTTAAGGTAACAGTTCAGCCCGCACCATTCGTAAAGCCGCGCTAACGCGCTTTCCGCCGCTTCGCGGCTGCCTTTGCTCATAACCAGGCGCTCCCTCAGCCGGGAGCAATGGGCTAAAAATCGTGTAAACACGATTTTTAGCCCATCATTCCCGGCTGGCTGAACTGTTACACTTTAAGCTTATACACTTGAGGGAAAAATATGGACAAAGCACATTTCATGCGGCTCAAGAAGCTGGGTAAATTCTAAAATATTTTTCTGGGCAAAGGCTTTTCTTATATGAATTTTAGGAACACAGATCTGCCTTAAATAATCAAAATCTCTCATGCCCAAAGCCTCTGTATTCCCAAGCTCTGTCCATTCTAAAAGAAGATTTCCGTGGAGCGGAGAAATTTTTTCAGTTTTAATAAAATATTCCCCTGGAACAACATTCTTTATTAAAATTTCAAATTCCAGGCCATCCTCATTCTCAAAAATCCGTTTTGTATCTGACACACAAACGCAAGCTTCATCTTTCAGATAATATGTGTAGTTCAAATACTTATAATTAAACAGAAGCAGCTCATAGCTTCCGTCGCCGTTTGTTGCAGCTATACAGCCATCGCCAGAATCCAAGGTCTGCCGGCCCAGTCTTTTCATAAAATACATGGCAAAAAACGCAGGCTTTTTCAGGGAGTCCTTAGTAATAAGCCCAGCACCTCCAAATAACAATTCTTTTGTATCATAATAGCTTGTATTAATATCGCTGCCATACCAGTAAGCCCCCATTTTTACAAGCCCGGTCAGCTCTTTCATCGCCTGGAGCATAAGGGCGCCCTTGCCGCAGCAGTCGTTAAAATAATTCCGGTCAGAAATGCTTAAATTCCATTCCGTCAGATACAAATCAATCTTTCCAAGGCCGCAGCCATCCAAATATGTCTTTACCTCTTTCAGTGTATTAAGCATAAAATGGCTGTCGCCGGAACGCTGCGCCGCCCCGGAGGAAAAGCCGGAAACATTTCTCCGGTAGGGAAATGCACACAGTGAAATAAAATCCGGCAAATGCTTATGTGCAGCCCATTCTTTAAGAAAGGATGGCAGCGGCCCTCCAAGCTCTAAGCCGCAGCCGCCCACCTTCGCTTTTGGAAGCCTCCCCTTTACAATTTCCCAAATTCTGTCAAAGGTGTCCAGATAATTATAAGACTCCAAGGCCCGCTCGCTGCGCCCGTCATACCAATTTTCAAAAATCCACTGCTGAGCTTCATCCACACCGTAACGCAATGCAACATGACGTATAAATCGTTTATACATATCTTCCATTTCCTTTGAAGAGTGAAAAACCGCACCTTTATCTTCAAAAAATAGGATCTGTCCGGAGGAACGCATTGCACGGCGGGGCTTATCCCCGGCCTCTATTATAGGATGCATCCCATTTCCAACAATAAAATCAAGGACAATGTCTACAGCCTCAAAATTAAGTTCTTCATAATCCTGGCCGCTTCTAAGCCTCATTTCATTGGAAAATATGTTAGAAATACGCACATATTTAAATCCCAAATTTTCCCGCAGCATTACAATCTGCTGCTGAAGCTTTGCTGATAAAAGTTCTGCCGCTGTACCCGCATTAATACATTGGTTCCATACAGGCTCCCAGGACTGGCCGCCCGAAGCATCCACCCATATTTTCCGGCAAGGCCACTTCCGGGAAGCATTTTCCCTATGAGCCTTCACAAAGGCGGCCGCTGCATTTTTCAGAGGCTGTGCAAGCATCCCAGGCCCAGGTAATGTCTGTGCAGCCGCCGGCCCTAAAGCCCCTACACCTTCATGCCCGGAAAGTGGCTGTTTTGATATTAAATATGCGGCCGCTTTGCTATTTTGTGAAGCTTTGCTGTTTTGCGAAGCTCCTCCGTTTTGCAAATCTCCTCCGTTTTCGCTGCCGGCTCTGGCCTTCCTGCGAAATTGTGTAGGCGCACAGCCAGCCATTGCCCGGAACGCTTTTGTAAAAACGGAAGAATTTGTGTAACCACAGTCCAGGGCAATTTCCGACATTGTCTTATCTGTATAAACAAGCTCCTGTTTTGCCCGTTCCAAACGCAATTCTCTCACGTACTGAACAAAATTCATCCCTATTTTCCGTTTAAAATATTTAGAAAAGGCTGATTCTGACATAAAATTAAGGCTGGCTGCAAACTTCAGGCTTAAAGGCCTTGCTATATTTTTAGAAATATAGTTCAATGTCCGCTGCATTACCTCATCCTCGCAGAGGGCTTCTGATTTGGAGCGGAACTCATGCACATAACGATTCATAAGGCATACGAGCATACGGTAAAACAGTTCTTTTTTTCGGAAATCCATATGCTCTGCAATGGCGTACTCCTCTACAATCTCAACCAAAATATGGCAAAGGTTCTCATAGCTTTGGCCGGGATATAACTTTGTATTGCAGTTAAACACCACCATGCCTTGTCCTGCTTCCCGGGCAAGCAATTCATAATCAATAGAAATTCTGCAGCCAAGGTCATCAGTTGACATAAAAATACTGTGTTTTCTGCCGGAATTAATAACAGCAATATCATTTTCAGAAAACTCAAAAAGCTGCCCTTCAATCGTAACCTTAAGGCAGCCCTTCAAGCAGTACAGCAGCTCCACTTCCATGTGGCTGTGCTGCTCCACTGGCATATTTATAAAATCAAGATCAATTCCAAAAGCTCTGTCCTCTTTCATCCTTTTCTCCTAAGGTGTAACCGTTTACGCGCCTCTAAAAGTAAAAACACCTGCTGGGGAATCAAAAGCACGCACATAATCCCAAGCGTAATAGCTACCGCAATCTTCATTGTTTCTATCCCCTTCGCTGAGGCTAAAGAAAATTCATTCATAATAAAGTAGTAGGATGTATAATAAATACCTACCCCAGGCACTAGCGGAAAAATCCCCGGTACAAGAAAAATCGTTACCGGTGATTTACGCACTACGGCGAAAATTCTTGAAAGTAAAGTAACGACAACAACTGCAATAAAGGTTGCCACTACAAGCCCGCTGCCCGCCGTCATGCCCCGATAAAAAAACCATCCGGTTCCCCCGGTCAGCCCGGCAAACAGCCATTGCTTTCTCGGAACGCTAAAAAGAACAGAAAAAGCCGCTGTAGCGAAAAAAGCGACGATAAATTCAATCAATAATGTTAATAACATATCCTGCTCCTCTTTAAGAAAGAAACTTCCTTCATAAAATCAAAAAAATGCAATAAGCCTGTAAATAACGCCTACGCCAATAGCCATACAGACTGCCACTAAAAGAGCGTCGATCAGGCGTATTGTTCCCGACAGATAATCGCCGTTGAAAAAATCCCGGATCGATGTCGTTAAAGGTACGCCCGGCACAAGAATAATCAGCCCTCCGATAATCATACTATCCACATTTAAACAGGCGAAAAGTTCCGCAAGCACAAGCCCGCCGAGAGTGACAAGGGCGCTTCCGAAAATTGTCTGCATCACCTTTGAAATTTTTGCCCGCCCCATAATATATTGAAACAAGCACAGCAATATCCCCACCGGAACGGTCGCCAAGCAGTCAAGGACACTGCCGCCAAACAGATAACAAAAACAGCCGCCGCCCACAGCGCAGGCTGCTGCCTGCCACGACAGCGAAGCCCCCGGGTACCCGGCAATCCTTTTCATCTGCTCGGTTGCCTCATCCAGCGTATATTTTCCTTCGCAAATCTCCCTGGACAGTTGATTAATTAAGGCGACCTTTCCAAGATTGGGCATTGTAAGCGGTATATACTTAACCTGGGTACACCGGGTTTGGTCATCATGGTGCATTGTCACAAAAATCCCATTGGATATAGCATAAACATCCACATCCGCCTTGCCAAAGGCTTTACCGACAATCAGCATTGTATCCTGCACTCTTGCAATCTCCGCCCCATTTCTTAAAAGCTCCTCGCCCATCATAGCGACCAGATCCAGTACCCGGCGTCCAATATCATTTTCCATAACATCCCCCCAACTATATATATGATTTCTATAATATAGTACAATTTGGTATCAAAGTAAAGGTAATTCATTTAAACTTGTCCGTCTGTGCATCCACTTGCCGAGCTTTCAGAGTAAACTTTCATGCCGCGCTGTGCGCGGCTCCACTACGCATGAAAGCCAGGATTGCTCCGTGCTGCGCACTCCCGCAATCCTGCCCCCAAGGTATGAGGACTTTCCGCTGCTTACAGCAGGTTTACGCTTCGCTTCGGTCGTTGCTGGACAAGCGCCGCCGGCGCTTAGCAACCGTCCTCATACCTTGGGGTTATCAAATGTGCATACACAGGGTCAAGTAAACTTGCCTCTGTGCCTGCACACTTGATAACTTTCATATTAAATATTTATCAAATTTTTACGATTTAGTTTATTTTATTTAAGAAAGTTCCCCTATAAATACAAGGAAAACTATGGTATACTTTCTTAAAGAAAGAATGTCTGCTGTTCACCTTGTGGCCGACAGCAAATTAAACTTATGGAGGCCATCTAATGGATCTAAACAAAAACAACATTAAAAAAATCATTTTTATCATTGCCGTCGGTATACTTATATACACTGCGGTCGGACATGTGGATATGGTTTACGGCGGAATAAAATGGGTTGTTGCCCTGTTGTTCCCCTTTTTGCTCGGCATGAGTATGGCTTTTATACTTAATGTTCCGATGCGCTCCATCGAAAACGGCCTTTTCGGCAACTATCGTGGGAAGTTCCCAAAGCTTATCAAAAAAATACGCCGCCCAGTAAGCTTTATACTGACGCTTATTTTTATTTTAGGTATTATCTGCATTGTTATCCTGTTTATAGCTCCGCAGCTCGTAACAACCTTCCAGACGATTATTAATGGTGTGCCTGCATTTTTAAACCGCACTCAAAATAACCTGAACCATCTCGTCAATGAATACCAGTGGATCGCGGACAGAATCGGGGATATTGAAATCGACTGGACTGCCATCAGTTCCCACTTAACTGAATTGCTAAAGACCGGAGCGGAAGGTATTTTTTCATCCACTGTCTCCATCGCCACATCGATCATTAACGGCGTTGTCACCTTTTTCCTCGGGCTTTTCTTTGCTATATATATTTTATTTCAAAAGGAAAAATTAAGCAGCCAGTGCCGAAAATTGCTCTACGCTTATTTACCGGAAAAGCGCGCAGACAGAATTATCGAAATTGCGTCTTTATCTAACCGCACATTTTCAAAATTTATTTCAGGGCAATGCCTGGAGGCCACTATTCTGGGAACAATGTTTTTCATCATTTTGACCATTTTCCGCCTGCCCTATGCATTGCTTATTGGCGTCCTCATTGCTTTTACAGCCCTGATTCCAATTGTCGGCGCTTTTATTGGCTGTATTATCGGCGCTCTGCTTATGCTTATGGTAAGTCCCGGAGATATGATTTTTTTCGTCATTCTCTTCCTTGTCCTTCAGCAGATTGAGGGGAATTTAATTTATCCAAAGGTTGTCGGCAATTCTGTCGGCCTCCCTGCATTATGGGTTCTCGCTGCTGTTACCATCGGCGGAAGCCTTTGGGGAGTTGCCGGTATGCTTATCTTTATTCCTTTGCTGTCAGTCATTTACACGCTCTTAAGGGAATGGGCCCATATCCGTTTAAAGCAACGCAAAATAAAACCGGATAAATATTTATAAAATTAGTTAAAGGGAGCAGCTTACTAAGCGAACAGCTCCCTTTTTACATTTCCTTCCGCCCCACAGGACAAAAAGTTCCGCCAGCAAAGCCCCAGCGCTGCCGCAAAGAACATAAATAGGCGCCCCATAGCGTTATTTATAGTCACAAAGCATATGCACATTCTCAGATGTATAAAAAGGCTCAAAGTCATCGGTATCTGCACAAATTCTGCCGCCCTTACCTGCAAGGACCTCTCCCATCACACGACGGACAAGAAGCTCATCTTTCTCGTCATAACTGATCTGGTAAATCGTTTCAAAGTGATGTTCCTTAATAAATTCCAAATCCAAAGGGTCAACAAAACATTCCCTGGCGTCCTGGAAAATCAGAGAATCATTTTCCATAACAACCTCCATCAGGTTAAGCTCTGTCCAAACCTCTATCTGCTCCTGCGGCACTGAAGTAATACATAAGGACAATGCCTTGGCATCGGTTCTCTCCTCTGTCATATAATAAAATTCCACAATTTTTTTGACTGTTTTTTTGGCGCCGGCAACTTTTTGGGCACCCTTAGATACTTTTTTATGAGCCATAATAGTATTATCCCCTTTCCTGACCTATTTACTTAGGCCATAGTGGTATCCCTCTGCGGGATTTCCCCTTTTCCCTCCTATTTTCTCAGGTCATAATGACAATTCCTTTCATTCCTGCGGCAGGCCGCTGCTGCACATAATCTTTACCGCAGAATAAATAATTTTTGCCGTAAGCCCCCATATTTGATGTTTCTGAAACATTGGATAGAAAAAAACAGTACTAACGCCGCTGCGCCATGGATATTTCCGGCCTCCGGGTATCCTTTCTGCCGGGAAATCCTCCTCCGGCTCAGTAAAAATTCTATTTTTATAGCGTTCCGGCTCATTGACCAGGAAAAACTCCAATGGAACAAAAAACACCTCATCGACTTCAGCCGCATTATAGGTGCCTTTATAATTTTTCAGATACATAAGATAAGGAGCAATGATCTGCCCTGACACAGAAATATAAATATCCATAGGGGCGATAACTTCAACCTGTTCCCTGGAAATCATCAGTTCTTCCATCGTTTCCCGGACAGCCGCCGTCACAAAATCCTCCCCGTCCTCTACACTTCCTCCCGGCACACATACCTCGCCGGGCTGTCTGGAAAGAGTCTTTGCTCTCACCTCAAACAGAATACACAGCCGGCCTTCATAGAAAAGCAGAGGTATACCTAAAGCAAATTTTTTATATTCCGAAAAATCTACCAATCCTGGCCGCCGGCCCTTCAAATCATCGAACATGGCCCACCTCCCTTATAAAGCGCGGCTTTGCCACGCATGAAAGCCAGATGGCTCCGTGCCTGCGGCAGTCTACGCTGCCGCTTCGGTCGGTGCTTAACAAGCGGTCTACGTTTCACTCCGGTCGTTGCTGGACGCGTGCCACCGGCACGCAGCAACACCGGCGCTTAGCAACACAGGCACGCAGCGCCGCACTTTCCGTTGCCTGACGGCAA
>JAGZDD010000004.1 GCA_018369015.1 Clostridiales bacterium
AGGGCGGACAGGAGTATTATTTTAAAATTACTTCTGGAAGGATGACGGTTTATTATAATAAGCGGGGAGCTATGGACGAAGTGCAGTCCTATTACAGCTTCCGGCTTGTACCGGATTTTCATACGCCGGACTGGGCGAAGGGCGCGGTGTTTTATCAGATTTTCGTGGACCGTTTCAACAACGGCGATCCGTCCAATGATGTTGTAGACGATGAATATATTTATATCCGCCAAAGAGTATCTCAGGTCAGGGACTGGGGAAGCCTGCCGCAGTCTATGGATGTGGCCCGCTTTTACGGCGGCGATCTCCAGGGAGTGATGGATAAGCTGGACTACCTTCAGGATTTGGGGGTTGATGTTATTTACCTGAATCCGGTATTCGTTTCCCCATCGAATCATAAATATGATATTCAGGACTATGATTACATAGACCCACATTTTGGCAAAATTGTGGAAGATACCGGAAGAGTTCTGGAAGACTGGGAAAATGAAAATACCGGAGCCAGCCGTTATATATGCCGTGTGGCGAATAAAAAGAACCTTGAAGCCAGCAATGCGTTTTTTGCAAGGCTCGTAGAAGAAATTCACCGCCGCGGTATGAAGGTTATTTTAGACGGTGTATTTAATCATTGTGGTTCTTTTAATAAATGGATGGATAAGGAGCGCATTTATGAGAACCAGGAGGGCTATGAAAAAGGGGCGTATATTTCAGAGAGCAGCCCTTACCACACATTTTTTAAATTTGCGGACAACAGCCATTGGCCCTACAATTCCCAGTATGACGGCTGGTGGGGGCATGATACGCTGCCAAAGCTTAATTACGAGGAATCGCCGGAGCTTGAGGATTATATTTTAAGAATTGCTAAGAAATGGGTTTCCCCGCCGTACAATGTGGACGGCTGGCGTCTTGATGTGGCGGCGGATTTGGGCCATTCCTCGGAGTATAACCATAAATTCTGGAGAAAATTCCGCAGCGCGGTGAAGGAGGCAAATCCGGACGCAATTATTTTGGCGGAGCATTACGGCGACCCGGCGGCATGGCTTGCCGGCGACCAGTGGGACACGGTGATGAATTACGACGCTTTCATGGAACCAGTGACCTGGTTTTTAGCAGGCGTAGAAAAGCATAGTGATGAATATTGCGGCGACCTTCTTGGCAACTTTGAATCCTTTTTTGGGGCTATGAGCCACCATATGTCCAGATTTCACAGCGAATCTCTTTATGTTGCCATGAATGAGCTGTCCAATCACGACCATTCCCGTTTTTTAACGCGGACGAACCACCGGGTAGGGCGTATCGGAAGCGTGGGCGCACAGATGGCGTCCGAGGGGATTGACGTTGCCCTGATGCGCCTTGCTGTTATTATACAAATGACATGGCCGGGCGCGCCGACAATTTATTACGGCGACGAGGCCGGCGTCTGCGGCTGGACCGATCCGGACAGCCGGCGTACGTATCCGTGGGGCAAAGAAAACCATGAACTGATTGCGTTCCACAAGGCGGCGATTGCTATTCATAAAGCTTATGATGCGTTAAAAACGGGATCGATTAAGTTTTTGGGCGGTCAGTGGAATGTTTTGGCCTACGGCCGTTTTAACAGCGATTCTCAGATCGTTGTGGCGATTAACAATCATCCGTCGGAGGCGCGCTCGATTGATATTCCCGTATGGCAGCTTGGCGTGCTGGATGTGGATGTGCTGGAATGTCTGCTTACAAGCACCCACGAGGGCTATGCCTGCGATACGGGAACCTATGAAGTGAAGAACGGGCATGTGTGTGTGGCGCTGCCGCCGGAGAGCGGGGTTGTGCTGTATCACGGGGAGGCAGAATGTACGGCCATGTAAAGGCGTTGTTTTTGCAGGCAACAAGCGGAAATGACGATAGAAGTCAGGGAAAAGCGGGGCGGCTGCTTTTACGAGTAAAATCGTGAAGCAGCCGCTCCGTTTTTGCTGCGTATGGGAACCTGTTTAAGGAGGTTACAATCCGTCTATTTGGAGGCATAATAGTGATAGAGCAGAAACGGTTTTTCAGATAAACTGTATTTAACAATTCTGATATATGAGGAGGAGAAGCAATGACAAAACGATTTATAGCATTATCAATGGCCACTGTATTGGGGCTGGGGATGATTTCCGGGTGCGGCGGTTCCGGCAGCAGTGAAAGCGGCGGCAGCACAGACGCCGGAGAGGGGAGCAGCGGCGCGTCTGCGGAAAGCACGGCTTCCGGCGGTGAAAGCGTTAATTTAAAAATGATCATGATTTCCATGGGCTTAAACCTTGAGGATGCCGAGAAAGTAGAAACGGCGATCAACGAATACATTGAACCTAAAATCAATGCCACTGTGGATATTGAGTGGCTGGATATGGGGGATTTTCAAAATCAGCTCAATCTGAAAATTACAAGCGGTGAGGAAATTGATATTCTGCCTGTTTTTGGCACCCAGCTTTCAACGCTTTATTCACAGGAAGCTATGCTGCCGCTGTCTGAACTGGTCGCAGAGTATGGTCAGGGGATCGAGGAAGCTGTGGGCAGCGATTATATGAAAGCCGGATATATTAATGGGGAATTGTATGCAATTCCTTGTATACAGAGCTTCGCTTCAGAGCATAGCTTTCTTTACCGTAAAGACATTGCCGAGAAATACCAGCTTGATTTTAGCAATGTGAAAACTCTGGCCGATCTTGAACCGATCCTGGCAAAGCTCCATGAAAGTGAACCGGAAATGAATCTGATCGTTTCCAATAATCCGTCAGATCCTATGCTGACGTCATGGAACTGGGATGGGCTTGGCGATGAGTACGGTGTGCTTTTGGATGCCGCTAACTCTCTGGAAGTGACAAATTTATATGAATCGGATGAGTATAAGGAGCTTGTGACACTGATGCACGACTGGTACGAGAAAGGCTATATCCAGGCGGACGCTGCCACAACCGCCGATAATATGGCAACGCTCCTTGGCGCCGGCAATGCTTTTGGCACATTGGTTAATTCCTATCCGGGGGTACGGGAAACTGAAAGTACAAACTGCGGCTATGAGCTTGAGGAAGTCGCATTAGTGACGCCATTATCAAAAACATCAAATGTAACGAACATGGTGATCACGGTGCCAACAACCGCGGCAAGCCCGGAAAAGGCCGTAGAGTTTATTCATCTGCTTTACACAGATCCTACATTAATTAACTTACTGTATTATGGTATCGAAGGCGAACATTACCAGGTTATCGATACGGAAAGTGGCGTTGTTGATTATGTTGACGGCCAGGATATGATGACCTGTAAATATGTCAATAAATTAAAGGTTGGAAATTCCCTGGCAGGTTATGTGGAATCCACATCTCCGGTAACTTTGAATGAAGATATTGCGGCCTTTAATGAATCCGCCACAAAATCAAAAGCTCTGGGATTTTCCTATGACAGCGGCAGCGTATCTAACCAGCTTGCCGCGTTAGATACCGTCAGCGCAAAATACCGCCGAGGGCTTGAATGTGGTTCATTAGATCCTGAAACTGAGCTGCCTAAATTTATCGAGGAGCTTAAGGGCGCCGGTATTGACGATGTTATCGCAGAAAAACAGGCACAGCTTGATGAATGGGCAAAGACAAACGGCATGGAATAAGAAGCCTGAAGCTTAAGGGCTATAAGAGTAAAGTTTGGATAAAGCTATAATAATGCAATTTCAGGTTAGGATTTTTATAGCGGTAAGACACTATTTTTCGCTACAATAACCGTATGGCGCAGAGGCAAAGGATTAGGATTCACGGCTTCGCCGGGAATCGTAACGGCAAAGGAACAGTTGCTTTTGTACAATTTTCCGACACACTCTGCCGCCATACGATCCATAAAGATGAGGAGGCGTATATTTATGGAATTTCTGGAGGCGGCCTGCCGCCGGAGGAGCGTCAGAGCTTATAAAAATATCCCGGTCACAAAAAAGGATCTGGACTATGTCGTGCAGTGCGCCAGCTTAAGTCCTGTGGGGATGGGCGCTTACGACTGTATACATATCACGGTTATTAATGACGCCGGACTGATTGACGCGATTGATAAGGCGGCGGCCAGAAAGCTTGGTCGGGAGGATGCCCACCCTGTTTATGGAGCGCCGGCCCTTGTCGTTGTGTCCACAAAACCGGGGAAAATTCCGATTCCGGGAATTGAAAGCGCCAACTGCGGTTGTATTATGCAGACAATGATGCTCGCGGCCGCGGACATCGGCCTTGGAAGCGTGTATTTACTTGCGGCGGCAGAGGCGCTTGCCAATGATCCGACGCTTGTGGACGCGCTTGGGCTGCCGGAGGATTTTAAACCAACGGCGATCATGGCTTTGGGCTATCCTGATGGGGAGATTGAGAAAAAGGCCATGGAAGTAAAAATAGGAATGAACACTTTAGATTAAAAAATGGGGGTTGAAACAATGGCACAATACAAAGACAGCGATTTTATAACACTTTACCCGGGAGTTTACACCGAGGGGGAAAAAGAGCTTTTTAAGGCTTATCTGGATGAATGTGAGGCGATCAATAAAAGGGGAACGATTGATGTTTCGGCAATGATTTCAGGGAAGCTTCCTGAAGATACTCCGGGCTATGAAAAGATATTTCCGGTTCCTGAAGAGCTTGTAAAATACCAGAACGCCCGTATTGACCCGGAAAACCGGCTCATTAACGACAAAGAATATGCAAAAAGTATGGGGTATAAAAATATTTTTGCCCTTCCCACATTTACGCCTCATTCCAATGTGGATAAGGCATTTCCGCCGGCGGCAAGAGATACGATCCTGGCAAATCAGCTCAACGGCAATATTACCTCCTATCTTCCGATCTATCCGGGAGATACGCTGTACCTTGTAGTTAATAAGCGCACGATTCGCGACATTACGCCCGAGGAGGGAAGCACACACCGTTTCCTGGCGATTTCCGGCGAAGCAAGTATCTACAATCAGGACGGCGAAAAGGTCAATGATATGGTATGGAATATTTGTGAAGGCATCCGTATCTTTAAAGAGGAGTGCCGTCCGATGAAGCGGGAGGACATGGGCTTTGGCGATTCCTGGGAAGGACCGGACTGGCTGAAACGTCCGCAGCACCATTACACAGACCAGGATTGGGAGTTTATTATTGATATTTGGAAAAATGAAAAGCTCCAGGGCGCACAGCCTCTGTACTGGGAAGATGTTAAGATCGGCGATGAGCCGGCGCCGACCCTGGACGGGCCGATCATGGAAGGCCCTGTGCCTGATGAAAGCTCCGGCCACGGCAAAGGCGGCAGTGTAACTTTAAAGAAGCTGATGCTTGAAACCGACTACAAGCAGACGATGGATCGTGATCCCAAAACCGGACTGTATACACCGAAAAAACGTTCCGACTATATCCCTGAATTTCCAAATCTGAGCGGAGACTCAAAAAGCGATGAGCGCGGAGAAAATTTCAGCGAGGTAGAAATCCATCTTAAAGATGAATCCAGCGGTGTCCGCGGCGTGCTGATGAATTATGTGGGCCGGGATATTGCCGTGCGCCATATCAATAACTGGATAGGCGATCATGGCTGGCTCAAAACAATCCGCTGGGAAATTATGACAAAAGAGCTGATGGAATTATATGATAAGAAGGTTCCTTTATCTCCGTTTATTGGCAATTATATGAAACAGGTGCCCTATATGCGGGATAAATTCCTGGACGCTCATCCGCTCACAGAGGATATTGCTTTAGTGAAATCCTATGTGACAGACAAATATATCGAGAATGGCGAGCATCTTGTAGAGCTTGTATGGTGGATCGAAACAATCGATCATTATATTTACTGTGACGGACAGGCGGTTGTGAAGCTGCCTTCTAAAAATGAAGGAGGCTGCCAATGAAAGCGATAAAATACCATGGCGTCCGTAATCTGGAGCTGGCAGACATAAAGAAACCAAAAGCAGGGCCGGGGCAGGTGCTTGTGAAGGTTGTTTATTGCGGGATGTGCGGAACAGATATCCATGCCTATACGACACCGGGAATTTTTGACTGGGAATTGATCCTGGGCCATGAATCTGTGGGAATCGTTGAAGAGGTCGGCGAGGGCGTTACATGCGTTAAGGCGGGGGATCGTGTCGCTGTGGGGCCTCCGGGCGACTGCGGCCATTGTTACGCCTGCAATACCGGGCATCCGAATATATGCGCTAACGCATTTCCAAATACGCTGGGAATAGGCCCGGGCACTCAGGGCGCTTACGCAGAATATGTCCTGTCGCATTATCCTGAGAATGAGCTGTTTCCCATACCGGAGCAAATGTCCTGGGAGCAGGCGGTCTTATTTGATGTGATCGGCGTAGGCTTCCACAGTGTCCGCCGAAGCGAACTGAAAATCGGAGACGACGTTGTCGTTACCGGCTGCGGCTCCATTGGCCTGGCGGCTATTCAGAGCGCAAAGCTTGCCGGTGCAAAGCAGGTCATTGCCTTTGATATTGTGGAATCCCGAAGAAAAATGGCGGTACAGGCGGGCGCGGATGTGGCGCTGGACCCGCGAAAGGATGATGACATGGCGCTGGCACATCAGCTGCTGGCGCATACCGGCGGAGCGGCCGTTTCTTTTGAGGCGGCTGGGAACGCTTCAGGCATCGATGTCTGTGTAGGACTGACAATGGCCGGAGGCCAGATCATGCTCATCGGGAACGACGGGCGCCCCTATGAACTCATTACGGCGGCCCTTGGACCAAAGGAATATGATCTGAAATTTTCTTTCACATATACAAAAGAAGAAATCCATATGCTTTTTGGCATGATCGCTTCCGGGAAATTTAAGACGGATTTTTATACTTTGGAAAAGGCGCCTCTGACCGAAGGTATTAAAAAGATGGAACAGCTGGCAGACCATGAGCTTGATGTGGCGAGAGTTTTGCTGATGCCGGATAAATAACCGGTTCAAAGCAGGGCGGCAGAAGATATAAAAGGAATATATCTTTTGCCGCCCTGTCATTTATTCCCGCGGGCAATGAGCCAAACGGACATGCTTGCATGTCCACTTGGCGAATGCCGCGAGGGTCAAATACCCCGCAGCTCTGCTGCGCTGCAAGTTTGATGCCCCGTAGCTTGCTGCGGGGTAGTTGACTTTTGCGGGCGGCGAGCCTGGAGGATATACCTGCACCTGTCCATTTTGCGCTCTCGCGTATCGGAACGCGTTCATTAAGGACAAAGCTACAATTATGCCATTATGGGGCACAATGCTGATAGAGCGCCATTAAGAAAGCCGGTAAAATAAATTTAGAAAATGACATATAACCGCAAAAGGAGGAGGAGCGCAGTGAACGCAGCGACAGGTGTGAAACAGGCTACAAGGAAAAAAGAAGGAAAAATTCGCCCAAAGAGCAAAGGGGTAAAGGAAAAAATACGGTGGAAACGGTATCTGCCATTTTATATTATGGCTCTGCCGGCTCTGATCTATATTCTTATTAATAATTACATACCCATGGCGGGAATTGTGATCGCGTTTAAAAATTATAAAGTCACGAAAGGGATCTTTGGGAGCGACTGGTGCGGACTGGATAATTTTAAATTCCTGTTCAGCTCGCCGGATGCCTTAAATATTACAAAAAATACCATTTTATATAATCTGGCCTTTATTGTGATCGGCACGGTTTTTGCGATCTTTGTCGCGATCCTGCTGTCCGAAGTGAAGCGGAAGGTGCCAAGGAATATTTTCCAGACATTGATCTTGCTGCCCTATCTTGTGTCGATCGTTGTGGTCGCCTATCTTGTCTACGGCTTTTTAAGCCCGTCCACAGGATATATTAACACCCATATCTTAGAGGCTCTGGGAAAGGAAGGCATTTCCTGGTACGAGGAAGGCAAATACTGGCCGTTTATTCTTGTTTTTGTGTACATATGGAAATCCTTTGGCTATAACAGCATTATTTATGTGGCGACCATCGCCGGTTTTGACACGACCATGTACGAAGCGGCCGCTGTGGACGGGGCGACGAAATGGCAGCAGATCCGCTATGTGACGCTGCCATGCTTAAAGCCGACCGTTATCACATTAACCTTAATGTCTGTGGGCCGTATCTTTTTTTCGGACTTTGGTCTGTTCTATCAGGTCACGATGAACTCCGGAAGCCTTATTGACGCCACAAGCACTATTGATACTTATGTTTTCCGGGGATTAATGGAACGGGGGAATATCGGGATGAGCGCGGCGGCAGGCTTTTATCAGTCACTTGTGGGCTTTGTGCTGATCCTTGCAGCGAACGGAACCGTCCGCAGGCTGAGTAAGGAAAACGCTTTGTTTTAACGAGAGGAAGGGGAGCTGACGATGATCGAGAATAAACTATATCTGAAGGTTGTCTATATTATTTTGATTTTATTGGCTGCAATCTGCGTGATTCCTTTTTTGCTGATGCTTGCGGCTTCGTTTACAAGTGAGAGCGCCCTGATCGTTGAGGGCTATAACTTTATCCCGGCTCAGATCAGCCTGGCGGCTTATCAATATTTATTTGCCGATGGGATCACGATTTTCAGGGCTTATGGGATGACGATTATCGTGACACTCATCGGAACAGCGGCCGGAGTTTTAATGACCACATTGCTGGCGTACTGCATTTCCATAAAGACCCTGCCCGGCAGAAATATCATAGCGTTTATTGTATTTTTTGCCATGCTGTTTAACGGGGGTATTGTTCCTTCCTATATCATGTGGTCCAACCTGTTTCATATAAAAAATACCATATGGGCGCTGATCGTACCGAATTATCTTGTTTTTGGCTTTTATGTCATTATGATGCGCACCTATTTTACAACGAATATCCCGGGAGAGGTTTTGGAGTCCGCCCGGATGGACGGCGCCGGGGAATTTCGTATTTTTGCCCGGATCGTAGCGCCTATGGCGGTGCCCATTATTGCCACTGTGGGGATGATGATGGCCATTACCTACTGGAACGACTGGCAGAATGGTCTGTACTATGTCAATGAGTCCAAATTGTACACGATCCAGCTCATATTAAATAAAATGATCCAAAATGCCGATGCCATCAAGACCATAGCAACCAATGTCAGTATGGAGCTGCCAAGCACTTCGATCAAAATGGCCGTGGCGGTACTTGGAGCGCTGCCGATCATGTGTGTCTTTCCATTTTTCCAGAAATATTATGTGAAGGGCATTACGATCGGCGCAGTTAAAGGATGAGGAGGAAGAAAATGAAATATCCGCAATATTTTACAAAAGACTGTTTTAAAAAAGAAAGTAACGCAGTCATACAAAAAAAGGTTGACGCTCTTCTTATGGCGATGACCGATGAAGAAAAAGCAGGCTTGTGTCACGGCGGAGTGAATCCCAAAATACCCGGACAGATCGCAAACGGCGGTTATATTTTAGGCGTTCCACGTCTGGGCGTACCGGAAATACGCATGTTTGACGGCCCTGCGGGCGTGACCTCTATTTATGAAACAACAGGACTTCCGGCAGAGGAAATGCTCGCATGTACATGGGACAGATCGCTGGCCCGGGAATACGGGCGTGTGACGGGCAGCGAAAATGCCATGATCTCCGGCAACTGCCAGCTTGGAGCCGAAGTAGACCTTGCGCGGACGACTCATTTTAACCGGACAAGGGATATGCTGGGCGAGGACCCGTGCCTTGCGTCGGAACTGGCCGTGGAAATCGTGAAAGGGATCCAGGAAGAGGGCGTTATGGCAACATTAAAGCATTTTGCCGGCTATATCGTGAGCGCAAACCCGGCAAATTCGCCGGATACCCGGATCGATGAGCAGACGATGCATGAGCTTTACTTAAAGCCTTTTGAAAAATGCATACACGAGGGAAATGCCGCGGCAGTGATGACCGCCTATAACCGGATCAACGGACCCTATGCCGCCAATTCGGCGGCTCTGCTAAAGGATGTACTGAGACATCAATGGAATTTTGACGGCTTTGCCATGTGCGACTGGGGAGGAAACCACAGCTTTTCTTTGAGAAACGGGATGGATATCGAAATGCCTGCGGGCGCTTATAACAGTACCGAACGTATTTTAAAATTCCTGGAGGATGGGCGGTTATCCCATGATGAATTAAACGCGGCGGCCCGCCATGTACTTACGGGAATGGGCAAGCTTGGCTATCTGTCTTTAGTAGCTCTTGACTGCGAGGGGCACGTTCAGGCTGAGGAAAACCGGGAGACGCCGATCCGTATGCCGGATACATATAAAGAAAATCAAGAACGTCTTGAAGAAAACGCCCGGCTGGCTCAGGAAGCCGCCATAAGAGGCGCGGTGCTTTTAAAAAACGAAGACAAGGCACTGCCGATTTGCGAAGATGCCCTTTCAGATGATGATTTTATCGCGCTGATCGGCCCCGCAGGACTCCGTCCGGTATGCGGCTATGGACAGGAGCGCGCCTACGGTACATTAAAATATATGGACAGCCCTTTTGAAGCGCTGAAAGAGATAAGCGGCCGTCCGGAAAAATACCAGGCTTTTGAGGGGATCGGCATTTTTGGAACCGTAGTTCCACAGCAGGCGCTGTCTGCCGACGCGGATGGAAAAAGTCCGGGGCTTTTAAGATATTACGGTATTTCAAAAGAAGATGGCTACCGGCCGCCTCTAGGCGTTGGCGGCGAAGGTGAGGAATTTATAGGAACCGCATCAAGAGACGCTGATGCCGACGAGGAGGAAGGAACCCTTGATTTTAAGCCCCTTGACTTATTTATGCCGTCCAATGACGCTGTGGATATGGAAGGCTTTGAAACGGGGAGCCTGTGGGGAACGGATCCGGTGATCGATTTTTCATGCCCTGTGCCAGATAAGGAAAATGATGCAGCGGTGACTGCCTATAAAAACAGCGGACGGGGCAATGCTTTTGTCAAAGGTGAAGCCTATACATGGAAGGGCTATCTATATGCACAGGAAACCGGGGAATATCAGTTTAACCTTGAGGGGATCGGCGGCACGCTTGTTTTTAAGATGGATGTAGATGGCAGCGGATATACCGATATGGGGCTTATAAAAATGCGTGAAGGTTCTCAGTGGCCCTGGGGAAATCTTATGTGTACGCCGTCGGGTATGGAGATCGCTTCGACCCGTGTGTTCCTTGAAGGCGGACGGCGCTACCCGGTCATTATTTACGCGAAGGCTCTTATGGAAACAAAGGATTTACAGCTGCGCCTTACATGGGTCACGCCGTCTGCCCGTTTAAAGCTGCGGCAGGAGGCGCTTGAAGCGGCGAAGCGGGCGGCAGCGACGGTCTTTTTTATCCACAGCGGCTATAAAATAGCTTATGGCAAGGCGGAAAGCGGCCTTTCCTTTGCGGAGGGCTTAAGCCTTGAGCTGGAAGAAGAGCAAAAGAGCCTGCTTTTGGAAACCGCTAAAGCATGCCACAGCCACGGACATAAATTCATCGTTGCGGCCTATAATGGCAGCGCCTTTGCTATGGGGCCATGGATCGATGAAACGGATGCTCTGCTTTATATGTGGATGCCCGGTCAGGGCGGGGCCGCGGCGCTGGCTAAGCTGCTCTTAGGGCAGCGCAATCCTTCCGGCAAGCTCTCCCAAAGCTTTCCGGCGTTTAATGAAGACACATTAATTACGGATTCCAAAGCCCATGAGCAGGAGCGCTGGTACGGGGAAAAAACTCCGGGAAAACCGGATAAGATACGGGCATCGGAAGGGATCTTCACCGGCTACCGCTGGTATGATAAAACGGGAAAAGCGCCATTGTTCCCCTTTGGGTTCGGGAAAAGCTATACGACGTTTGAGTACAGCGGTCTTCATGTGCAAAAACAGGCGCAGGGGCTGTTGGTGTCATTATCCGTAGAAAATACCGGACAAATGGAAGGCGATGAAATCGTCCAGATTTACGTGTCCGGTGGAACGGTGCCTGCCCACGTCATGCTGGCCCAAAAACAATTATGCGGCTTTGCGCGGCTTGCCCATATGAAGCCCGGTGAGAAACGCAGTGCAGATATCCAGATCCCCTATGACCGCTTTTGGTACTGGGATCCTATGGCTGAGGAAGTACAAAGCGCCGACGGCACATGGAACCGCTGGCAAAGGATTGGCGGCATGCGTACGATCATGGCCGGGCCGTCCAGCCAGGATCTGCCTCTTTGCGCGGATATAGACATTTTTAAATATTAGTGCTTTAATAGTAGTAACAAAAGCCCAGGCCAACGGGAGCATATCGGGAGATTTGCTTTTATTTGCCTGGGCTTAAGATGTTTAGGAGGCTGTAACGGATGAAGGATATTCTTTTACTGGACGATGAAATGCTTGTGATTGAAGCGATTAAGGAAAATATTGACTGGGAGGCTGTCGGCGCCGGACATGTGTACCTGTGCGATAATGTATCGGCGGCGATGGAGCTTTGCCAGACCCATGAGATCGCCCTGGCTGTCAGCGATATTGAGATGCCGGGGGGGGGTAAATGGCATTACCTTTGCAGGATGGCTGCGTGAGCATGTGCCGGACACGGCCATCTTGTTTTTAACGGGCTATGCACAGTTTTCCTATGCGAAAGCGGCAGTCGCCCTAAAAGCCGAGGATTATATTTTAAAGCCGGTGCGCTACGACGAGCTTGCAAAGAAGATCAGCGATATTTTAAAAAAGGCGGAGCTTAGAGAAAAAGAAAAGCAGATGCGAAGTATTTATACGCTAAAGCAGGGAGAATTGATGGACGATTTTATCCGCTTTGCCCTTAAATCCAAAGAAGAATTTAGGGGAACACAGCTTCAGGAGCTGTGCGAGCGTTTTCATATGGGCTTTTCTTCGGAAAGCCGCTTTTTGCTTTTATGGATCCATTTTCTGGAAAAAAGCGCGCCGGATTACAATGATACGGAGCTGATCAAAAAGGAATTTTATGAGGCATACGAAGAATCCGGGGTCAATATTTTTATTTCCGGCTTTTCCATAGGAAAGCTTTGTATATGCCTGGAATATACAAAGGAACATCTGCCGGTGATGGATAAAGCAAGGAGCGTGGCGGCGGCCATTATTGAAAAGCGTCCGGAGCCGTGCTGCTGCTTTTTTTCCGAGCTGCTCCAAATTGAGCAGATGATCCCGGCCCTGCGCAAGCTGGCCGACAGAGATGCGAAAAATGTACTTTATCAGAATAAGGTCGTGCTCGTGGGAAACCGGAACATATACAGCGAAGAAAGCAGCCGGATCGATTATGGAAAATGGGCGGTGCTCCTTGAGGACGCAGATATGAAAAAGCTGGAAGCTGCCATTGATTTTACGGTCCAGAGCATTGTAGTGTCCGGAAAAATGGACGCGGCGGCCCTTCGTAAGCTGTACAATAATTTTATGCAGATAGTGTATCACTATATCGGAGAAAATTTCAGCAGCCGCCAGGATATTGCCGCTGATGAAAGTCTTAATGAACTTCAGGAGCGGGCCGTTTTGTCCGTTGAGGATTTCAGGCGCTTTGTCCGGCATTTCCTGCAACAGATCGAGATGCTCCAAAGAGCCGGAAATGTGGAAAATATTGTTGAAAATGTAAAAAAATATATTGAGGGGCATATCAAAGAAAAGATCAGCCGGACCGATATCGCGGAGTATGTGGCTTTGAGTGAAAATTATCTGTCGCGGCTGTTTCATAAAGAAACGGGAATGTCCATTTCCGATTATATTTTGCAAAAACGTTTAAATATGGCAAAAAAGCTGCTCATCCAAACGAACATGTCCATATCCGGCATTGGTGAGACGGTCGGTTATGAAACGACGGCGTATTTTATACGTCTGTTTAAGCGGGAGCTTGGGATGACGCCCAAAGAGTACCGAAAACAAATGCGTATATGACAGGCTGGTGTATAAAGCGGATGGGGAAGCGGCCGGGAAAACGGAAGGGAAAGCCCGGCGGTATCGGAAACGGAGGTCCAAAAGTTGAAAAGAGAAGTCAAAATGCTGCACCTTGTGCGGCTTTATACGGTGATACTGATTATCCTGTTTATTGGGATTGTTATTTACATTAACGCCTTTGCCCTTCGGAAGCTGCGCGCCTCGGAGTATGCCAGCGAGCAGGAGCTTCTTGGCAGTTTTGCGAAAGTATGGAACGATACGCTGGAAAATAATACAGTATTTGTGGAGAACTTTATTGCTAACAGCGAGGCGGTGGCCAGACTTAACGTGGCGCGGCGGCACGAGGATAAAGTTTACGCCCTTCAGGATATTAAAAAATCCATGGACGAATATGCCCTGTTAAATTATGGGATGAATGAGCTGTTTTTTTACTATGAAAACGGAGAAGAAAAAGAATATCTTTCAGCCTATCAAAATACGCCTATGACCTCCAGGACGACTTACGAGCGCATAGACGAGATGATCGCTCTTTACCAGAAGTCCGGTGTGACAAAAAAGTGGGTTATTGAAAAGATCGATGGGGAAAACTATCTCATTTATATCAATGAAAAAAACGGCAATTATGCCGGATGCTGGTGTCTGGTGGAGCATCTTATCGATATGGCTGAAAATGAAGAGGGTGATTTCAGACATTTTTTTATAACCGATGGCAGCGGCATATCAAGGACGGACGGCTATCTGGACGGCGAAGCTGTGGATCTTTTTGCAGATTCATGGGAAGATCCCCAAAATGGGGAACGCTGCCGGCAGATCGCTGTGAAATCCGATCTGATGGATATTTATTTTGTCGAGCATATTGAAATCAGCGCCCAGGAGGCTTCCCTTGTGGGAATACGAAATATTATGGTCGTGCTGACCGTCATTCTCGGAGGGGCGCTCATACTGTTTTCGGCCTATATGGAATATTTTTTATACAGGCCCATACGAAAGCTTGTGTCTAAAATGGTGGAAATCTCCGAAGGCAACTTTGAGGCCCATATCACGGACGCAACAAATCTGCGGGAAATAAGGATCCTTAACCAGACCTTTAATACAATGGTGGATGAGATCAAAAACTTAAAGATCACGGTTTACGAGGACGCGCTCAGGGAACAAAAAACAAAGCTTGCCTGGCTGCAAATGCAGATACGGCCCCACTTTTTAGTCAATGCCCTCAATACGGTGTATTCGATGATCAATATGAAGCGGGAACAGGGAGCCTTGGATATGTGCATTTATTTGTCCAGGTATTTTCAGTTTTTGTATAACAAACCGACAGAGCTTATATTGATAACAGAAGAAATTGAGCATGTGTCTATGTATATAAAGATACAAAAGCTGCGCCGGCCGGAGCATGTCTTTTATGAGATCTCCATAGATGAGGCGTGCGGTCTGTGCCTTCTGCCGCCGCTGCTGCTGCAGACCTTTGTGGAGAACAGCTTTAAGTACGGCGGAGATCCGGCTGGGAAGATCGACATTTTTATAAGCGCAAAAAAAGAGGGAAATGATACGGTGATGACGGTCCGCGATCATGGGCCAGGATTCCCGGGGAATGTTCTTGCAGATATTTGCTCCGGCCGCCCGGTTGTGTGTGATGCCCGGGAATGTGTGGGCGTGTTTAATGCCTGCGAGCGCCTGAAGCTCTTTTTCGGTGCCAGAGCCGGGATGAACGTCTATAATGACGGCGGCGCGGTTGTGGTGATCCGTATTCCAGGGGAGGGGAAGGACAATAATGCGAAAAAAGAAAAGTAAATCCATACTCCGGCAGGTCATTTTGTTTCCTGCGTCTGTGACACTGTTCATTTTGCTCGCTGCCATCAGCCTGTGCTTTTTCAGTATCCACATCCTTGACAAAAGGAGTGTGGAAAATGTGATGAACGGATTGCACATCGCTGTGAACCAGCTGCAAAACGAGCTTGGACAGATCGATGAAGCCTTTTTAAAATACTGGAACCAAAGCGACAGCTGCGGTTATTTGAGCCGGATTGATTCCAGGAAGCCGGTGGATATGTTCCTTGAGTACCAGCTTGAAACTGTGGACTGGATGAATCATATGGTGGGCCTTTACCATCTGGTATCGGGCGCCTTTGTTTATTATGAAAATATCGACCTGATGCTTTTTCGCGGGATGGCAGACCAAAGCATCCATGAGTATATTGTAAAAAGGTTAAAAAACGTGGATGGCGAATGTAACGTGTGGGAGCTTGTGACCGTTGCCGGGGAACAATATCTTATAACAATAAAGCATTACGGGAGCTTTTACGGAGGTGTATGGCTTCCGGCCTCGAAGATGGACAGCAAAAAAATGTTCGGGGGGGGTATAGACTTACCTATCTGATGGATGCCTCGATGGAAAATACGGTTTCAGATACCAAACTTGGCGCTTTGCTCAAGCTTAAGGGCTTTGAAGAAAACATAAGGGCGGAAGGAAAAAGTTACCACAATTACCGTGTCGAAGCCCCGGATCAGAGATTATATCTTGGCATATTGGTTTCAAAACGTTATTTTTGGGAGGATATCCCGTTGCCGGTCAAAGGGATTTTCTTACTTTTAGGCATTTGTGTTTTGCTGTTTCCCATGGTGATCGTATGGTTAAGGCGCAGGATCGTCCGCCCGATACAGATTTTAGATACTGCAATGAAAGCCGCGGGAGAAGGCGATCTGGATTACCGTATCCGGGAGATCGTACCGGGGCGGCCCAATGAGCTGGAGCGGCTGATGAACGGCTTTAACCGTATGATGGAAGAGATCAATACCTTGTCGGTCAGTCTTTATAAGACAAAAATACGGGAGCAGAAGATTAAGCTTAAGTATATCAGCCAGATGATCCAGCCCCACTTTGTCCTTAACGCCCTTAACATTATGTATACATACCGGAAAAACGAATTTGGACTGATGAAAAAAATGATCCGCTATCTGATGGAATATTTCCGGTATGTTGTTTATCTGCGGGCAGACTTTGTGACCCTTTCGCAGGAAATGCGCCATATTGAAAATTATCTCAATATCCAGAAAGAGAGGTACATGGATGCCTTTGATTTTTTTGTGGAATGGGAATCCGGCGTTTCTGACTGCCATATCCCGCCGCTCATCATCCAGACCTTTGCGGAAAATTGCCTGAAATACGGAAAAAGGTGCGATGAGCCAATGTTTGTCTATGTTCTGGCCAATGAGCAGGATGGGCTGCTTAAGCTTGTCATAGCCGACAGCGGGAATGGGTTTAGCGGGGAAGTCTTAGAAAAGATCGAGACGTTCATAAAGACACGGGAATATTGTGATGATCTTGGGATCGGCATACAAAACGCTATCGAGCGAATGGATATTTTGTATGGAAAGCATGTGGATGTCCATATACACAACGCTCTTTATGGCGGGGCGGTCGTTGAGCTGTTTCTTCCGCTGAGCGCAGGGTGACGCCGGTTTACAAAAGAAATGGGGGCAGACAAATGTATAATGCGATTATTGTTGATGATGAGCCGAGAGCAGTAGCGGCGCTCAAAGAAAATATCCCCTGGAAAAGATGTGGGATACGGAAAGTCTATGAGGCTTCAAATATAGCTGCGGCAATGAAAACGATCCAGGAAGCGCAGATCGAGGTTTTGATCTGCGATATTGAAATGCCAAACGGGTATGGAACGTCGCTTCTTAAATGGCTCAGAGAAAACCGATTTAATTTGAGCTGTATTTTCGTAACGTGCCATCAGGAATATCATCTGATGCGGCAGGCGTTGCAGCTGCAATGCTATGACTATATTTTAAAGCCCATTGATTATGAAGAATTTACGGAACTGCTATCGGAAATGGTTGAAAAGATGGAGCGGCAGGAAGCCGGAGAGCGTTCTGGCAAGGAGCATTTTGGAACGCTTATGAATACCGATATCCTAAAGAAAGACGAACAAAGCCTGCGCCATATTGATCTGGAGGTGAAGCGTTATGTGCGGGAGCATTTAAGTGAAGATATGTCTGTCGCGGAGATTGCCGGCTGTCTGCATTTCCATCCGAATTATCTGATGCGGGTTTTTAAAAATGAAACGGGAATGTCCATATTAGAGTATATTGTCACCGCGAGGATGGAGGCAGCAAGAAAGCTCCTTAAGGGAACCCGTCTTCCGGTCAAGGATGTTGCAGACATGGTCGGCTACGGTGACTGTGCTTATTTTACCCGGATCTTCCACAGAGAGACGGGGATGACGCCGTCTTTGTTCCGCAAGCTTTACGGATAACCCAAGCGCTGAAAAACGAAAAATGCAGGAGCCTCAAAGATTAAAAAACAGGCGGGCTTTAGGGAAGGTTATGATTTTAATAGTTTATGTCAGTAATGTTATACTGACCGGCGTACAGCCTCCGGTATAATAGTCACATAAGCAGCAGACAGATTTGTTTGCGCTATGGGATAGGAGGTTTATCAAATGAAAAAAACAGCACTATTTTTAACCGCAGCTATGGTCCTTGGTTCCCTTATGGGGTGTGGAGCAAAGGATACACCCGCCGGCGATACTTCCGGGAGCGGCTCGCCAGATACCGGGAACAGTGCGGTAACCGACAGCTCTGGTAAAGGAAGCGCAGAACCCTATGATATCGCCATTGAAATGCTGTATTTTGGCATGGAGGACCAGGATATGCAGGAGGTGCTTGACGCCATTAATGCCATTACGGTTCCGGCCATTAATGCCACGGTCAGCTTTGTGCCCACATCATTTTCCGAGATGGCGACAAAGCCGGGGCTGTGGCATTCCAGCGGCGATAAGGTCGACGTCCTTATGACCGGGATGATGACCGATCCGCAGCAGCTTGCAGAACAGGGGCTTTTGTATCCTTTAGACGACCTGCTTGCCTCTTCAGACAAGCTGACAGAGCTTGCCGGGGATTTATTGCAGGCCTGCCGGTATCAGGGAGTCACCTATGCCTATCCGCTGGATCTGTATTTGGGAAATGGCTCGGCTTTCTTTTATGATGAAGCCCTGGCCGAGCAATACGGTATTACGCTTCCGGAGAGCGTAACGACCGAGGCTGAATTGGAATCCGTGCTTGAACAGGTGAAAAACAGCGGTATGAGCCAATATGCTATGACGTATGGCGACGGCGTTCTTGTTTATCATACTTTTGGCTACGACATGGAGAATTTCGGTGACAACTACTGTTCCAGAGGCGTTATTTTAGGGAACGGCGAAAATACAGAGGTTGTCAACTGGTATGCGTCCGAGGAATATGAGCAGATGTGCCGGCTGCACCGGGAATGGTATGAAGCAGGGTATCTGATCCCGGATTCATTGTCCAATGGCTATACCTATTATGACTGTATGGCCCAGGGAACGGTATTCGGCTTTATATCCAGCGACGGCGCTTCCGTAGGAAAAGAATATTATGAGAAACAAACAGGAAAAAAATTAGGCAAGGTAACGATCTCGGAACCGATCGTGCGCAGCAGTGATGTTGTTGTCAATACATGGGGCATTTCCTCGTCCTGTGAAAATCCTGAAAAGGTCATGGAGTTTATGGAGCTGCTATATACGGACAGCGAGCTTTCCAACCTTTTCAATTACGGTATTGAAGGCAGGCATTATGTCAAGACATCGGAAAGCAGCCGGCTCATTGATTATCCTGAGGGCGTGGACCCGTCGAATATGACCTATGGAACAAGCGTAACAACGGGCAGCTTTGGCGACCGGACGCTCCTTTACGCGTGGAGCGACAGCTGGACGGAGGAATCCTTAGCAGGCGTTACAAAGTACGGTATTTCTGAAGCAGCACCGTCGCCGTATCTTGGATTAAATTATGATATGTCCAATGTCGTGACTGATAATGCGGCTGTGATGACTGTCATCCAGAAATATGCGCCGTCTTTAGGCTGCGGTGTTGTAGATGTGGATGAAACCCTGCCGAAGTTTTTAGAAGAACTTGAAACCGCAGGCATGGGGAAGATTATCGGGGACACCCAGGCTCAGGTCGACGCTTATCTTTCAGAGTAAGCCAGGCTCAGGCGGACGCGGTCTTTCAAACTAAGCCATAGCGCGTCAGAACGTTCAATTTCATCGGGCAGTGAAGCTGTGAAGAAATGAAAAGCACTTCACTGCCCTTTTTGCGCGATACGCCGGTTAGGCGCCCGACGTGCTTGCACGGGCAGGCATCGGACCGGCAACGAAGCCCCGTAAAGGGATAACCTGATGCCGTAAAAAACACGGCAATATTAAGGAAACCCCGTAAAGGGATAACCTGATGCCGTAATAGGCACGGCAATATTAAAGAAAGGAATATTATGGAAAGAAAACGGACGGGAGAGGCTCTCCCTGTATTGATAAAGCAGGAAAATAAAAACGGCCCCACGCTTGTGTATGCCTGCGGCACGGGCGTTTGTGTGCTTGAGCAGGATGGATGCTATTTTAAGGATTTAGATAAGAACGGTTGGCTGGACCCATATGAGGACTGGCGTTTATCTCCCCATGAGCGGGCAAAGGACCTTGCCGGCCGCTTATCGGTGGAACAGCTTGCCGGGCTGATGCTTTACAGCGATTATACGCTTTTGCCGGCAACGCTGGCGCCTGTGAGCGAGGATACTTACTTTGGGGAAACGTATGATGAAAATACGACGGCTCCATGGGAAATCTCCGATATGCAGTATGATTTTATAACAAACAATGATGGGCGGCACATCCTGGTGGCGCAGATCAAGGATGAAAAAACAATGGTCCGGTGGAACAATTCGGTCCAGGCGCTGGCGGAATCGCTGCCTTTTGGTATTCCGGTCAACAATGCCACAGATCCCAGGCATACGCTGGATATTTCCGCCGAGTATAACATGTCCTGCGGCGGAGGTATCTCCATATGGCCGGAATCTCCGGGGCTTGCGGCTTCCTTTGACCCGAAGCTTGCCGCGGCGTTTGGGGAGATCGTTTCAAAGGACCTTCGGGCCATGGGTTTTGCCACGCTTTTAGGGCCTCAGATTGATGTGGGAACGGAGCCGCGCTGGATGCGTTACCGGGGAACCTTCGGACAATCGCCCAGGCTGTGCACAGATATGGCAAAGGCCTGCTGTGAAGGGCTCCAGACCTCTTATGGCGCCGACGAGATTTTTGAGGGCTGGGGCAGGAACAGCGTCAACGCGATCGTGAAGCACTGGCCCGGAGGCGGAACCGGGGAGGGCGGCAGAGACGCTCACTTTGACTTTGGAAAATACGGTGTCTATCCGGGAAAATGTATGGAAGAGCATATCCGCGTTTTTACGGAAGGCGCCTTTGACCTGGATGGAGGAACCGGGAAAGCAGGAGGCGTGATGCCTTATTATACGATTTCTTATGATCAGGATAAGATCGGCTATGAAAATGTGGGAAATGCTTTTTCACAGTATATTATCCATGACCTGTTAAGAGTCCGGTACGGTTATGACGGCGTTATATGTACAGACTGGAAGGTGACAAAGGATGTCACGCCTAAAACGCCCAAAGAGGCTCCGGGAAGGTGCTGGGGCATGGAGGAGGAAAAAGAAAGTACGCGCCATTTAAGAGGGATCCTTTGCGGTATCGACCAGTTTGGCGGGGCCAATAATGTGGAGCCGCTGCTTGAAGCCTATCGTACCGGCTGCGGCGCGTTGGGTGAGAAAACCATGCGGCGCTGCCTGGAACGTTCGGCAGTGCGTATTTTGACCGTGATGTTTCGGCTTGGGCTTTTTGAGAATCCCTATGCGGATGAAGGCGAAGCGGGAAATATCCTTCACAGCAGGGAGCACCGTCAGGCCGGCTATGACGCCCAGTTAAAGTCGGTGGTCATGGTCAAAAATAAAGGCGGTATTGTTCCAATGCGCCAAAGGCCGACCGTTTATGTGCCTGAAAAATATATCCCTGAAAGTGTGGACTGGTTTGGCGTTGTCCATAAAGCCCGCACAGAGCTTCCGGTTCAGGCCGGGCTTTTGGAGGAATATTTTGAACGGACCAGGGATCCTGAAAAGGCGGACGCGGCCATTGTATTTATGGATGGACCCAACAGCGGATTTGGATTTGATCCAAAGGATGACGGGAACGGCTATGTACCGATCAGTCTTCAATATAGCCCATATACCGCCTGGGAGGGGCGCAGGGAAAGCATCGCGTCGGATGATTGTGAAAAGCGCCGGGGCGGCCGCTCTTATTATGGAAAGACCGCCGAGGCGATCAATAAAACCGATCTGGATATGGTGATCGAAGCGAGAAAGGTGATGGGAACAAAACCGGTCATTGTGTCGGTCAATATGATGCGGCCGTGCGTGGTGAAGGAATTTGAAGCGCTGGCGGATGTGCTCTTTTTGCATTTTGGCGTTGAGGAGCAGGTGATCTATGACTTTATTACGGGAAAAGCAAAGCCGACAGCCCTGCTTCCGGTACAGATCCCTTCGGGCATGGAAACGGTTGAAAAGCATATGGAGGATGTACCCTTTGATATGGAGCCGCATAAGGACAGTGAGGGCCATGTGTATGATTTTGGCTTTGGAATGGATTTTTCCGGTGTGATCGATGACGCCAGGGTACGAAAATATAAAAGGGGAGGAACAAAGCAATGAAATTACTGGGGATATCTTTTGGCCGAAAAGGCAGAAGCTGTGATATTCTGACGAAACACGCGCTGCTTGCGGCAAAGGCACTGGGCGCGCAGGTGAAATTTATCAATACGATACAGATGGATATCGGCCATTGCCGGTCGTGTGCCGCCTGCATTATATCCAGAGACCGGGGCGGTCCGATCCAATGTGCCTTAAAAGATGATTACGCTGTCCTTGAAGACGCTGTTTTGGAGGCAGACGCCATTTTGATCACCGCGCCTGTCTATGCCATTGGCCCGGTCGGGCAGCTGAAAAACTTTATTGACCGTTTTGGTCCGGCCCACGATATTGCCGGGGCCAGCCATGAGCAGGAGAAGCGGAGGGCAGGAGGAAAGCCTTTGCTGGATGAGCGGATGTTTTCGGATAAATATATCGGCTATATTTCCGTGGGCGGTGCTGTTACCCACCACTGGGTATCTATGGGGCTTCCGGGATTTAAAATGTTTGCGGCGTCCTCGTGCTGGACGGTCGTGGGCCAGATGGACGTATGGGATATGGGCCGGAGGGCGAATCCGGCCTTTGATGAGGCGCTCATGGCCAAAGCCGCCGCTTTTGGACGCCATATGGCAATGTGTGATGGAAAAAAGCCGGAGGAAATCGCCTGGTTTGGCGATGAGGGAATCTGCCCGGTATGCCATAACCGCCTTATTTCCATAAGCCCCGGGGAATGCGCGGATGATGTGGAATGTCCGCTGTGCGGCATACGGGGAACGCTTCAGATTGCCGACGGCAAGATTAAAGTTGTTTTTGGCGCGAAGGAGCAAAACCGTGCCCGAGGAAAATGGGAAGGGCAGCTCGAGCATTATAATGAGATTAATTCCATGGTCGCGGAGGCGATCCCAAAGCTTGAGGCGCATAAAGACAGCATGAAGACGCTTTTGGCGCCCTATGAAACGTTTGAAGATACATATTAAAGGCAGGCGATCACTATGAGCACTAGGACGAAATTAAAACGCTGGCTTCCGGTATTTATCATGGGGCTTCCGGGCCTGATCTACTTTTTTATTAATTGCTATATGCCGCTGTACGGTATGCTGATCGCTTTTAAAAAGTACGATTATTCTAAAGGGATATGGGGAAGTGAATGGAATGGCCTGGAAAATTTTAAATATCTGTTTGCCACCGATGACGCGTGGATCATTACCCGTAACACATTGGCCTATAATCTGGCTTTTATGATCCTTAATATTCTCTTTGGCGTAACGCTGGCAATATTTTTAAATGAAGTACGGAAGCGGACAAGTAAAAAGATCTATCAGACCATTATTTTGCTGCCCTATATTATGTCCTTTGTTGTTATTTCTTATTTTACCTATGCCTTCCTGGGCGATTCTAACGGGCTGATTAACGGGCTTTTAGAAAACCTGGGCGTCCAAAAGATCCCGTTTTATACGGAGGCCAAATACTGGCCCTGGGTTTTGACGATTGTGTATTTGTGGAAAAATACCGGTTATCAGATGATCATTTATTTATCAACGATCGTGGGGATCGATCCGACCTACTATGAAGCGGCGGAGATCGACGGCGCTACCAAATGGCAGCAGATCCGGTATATTACGCTGCCCAGGCTAAAACCGACGATCATTATGATGACGACCATTGCCATGGGAATGATCTTTCGGTCCGACTTTGGCTTGTTTTACCAGACGCCGAGAAACCAGGGGCTTCTCTACTCGGTGACAGATACGATCGATACTTATGTGTTCCGGGCGCTGATGAATAACGGAAATATTGCCATGTCTTCGGCCGCGGCATTTTATCAGTCGATCGTATGCTTTATTACGATTCTGGTCTTTAACGGCATTATCCACCGTATCAGTAAGGATGATGCGCTGTTTTAAACGGAATCTGCGCTGTCTTAAGGGCGCGCAGGTAGGAGTGAAAAAGCGATGTCAGCTGTGCTTTAAGTTGGGAGGAGATCAAAAGTGAGAGGACATAAAAAGTTTCTGGCATTATCTCATATTGTATTAATATTGTGCTGCGTGGCTGCCCTTGTTCCATTCTGGCTGCTGTTAGCGGCATCCTTTACGGATGAAAGCTATGTCGCGCATCACGGCTATTCTTTATTTCCGGTCAGTCTTTCTTTAGATGCCTATAAATATCTGTTCAGTAAGATTGCCTGGTTTGGCAGGGGATACGGGATCACGATCATTGTTACGGTGGTAGGCGTCATCCTTTGCATATTGATCACGACAATGCTCGGCTATATGCTGTCTAAGCGTCAAATGCCGTTTGTAAAGCTTATGGATTTTTATATTATTTTTACCATGCTTTTCAATGGGGGGCTTGTCGCTACTTATATTAACTATTCCAATGTTTTTCATATTAAAAATACGCTCTGGGCGTATATTGTTCCCGGGATTTTATGCAACGCCTTTTATGTCATGCTGACGAAGGGATACTTTTTAAACAGTATCCCGGAGGAGCTTATGGAGGCCGCGCGTATTGACGGGGCATCTGAGTATAAAATTTTCTTTAAGATCGCGTTTCCTCTGGCAAAGCCCATCATTGCCACGATTGCCTTAATGGTCGGGGTCATGTATTGGAATGACTGGCAAAATGGCATGTATTATATTGACGATCAAAGCCTGTACGGGATCCAGAACATTTTGAACGCGATCAATTCCAACGCCAAATACCTGGCGACGATGGGCGGGAATGTTGCCAGTATACCAACGGAAACAACGCGTATGGCTGTCGCCGTGGTGGGGATCCTGCCGATTGTGGCCGCCTATCCGTTTTTTCAGGAATACTTTGCCAAAGGTATTACGATCGGCGCTGTGAAAGGTTAATCAATGGAGGTTAAAGGTATGGAAAAAACAACAGAGATCAATGAATTAAAAAGTGAAAAAATGAAGGAGCTTCAAACCGATATTGCCATTATCGGCGGAGGACCCGGAGGCCTGGCTGCGGCGTTGCAGGCCGCCCAGCTTGGCGTAACGTCGATCGTGCTGGATAAACGCGACCGCCTTGGAGGCGTGATGATGGGAGGCACCGGGCCTTTTGCCGCGGGTACGATCCAGCAGCGCCGTGAAAGAAAGACGCTGACGCCGGAAGACGCATTTGAGTTTTTTATGAATTTTACCCACTGGCAGACCGATCCCGGACTTGTAGCCGCCTTTGTGGGAAAATCTGCGGAAACGATCCAGTGGCTGGAAGCGCTCGGGTGCAGCTTTGAGCACGTTGTCTGCTATATTGACGGCGGTTATCATACATGGCATGAAAATGATATGTCCAAAGGCTTTATTACCGATCACTTGTGGGCGGCGGCAAAGGCGCTTGGCGTTACAGCGATGACAAAGACAAAGGCGACGAAGATCCTTATGAAGGACGGACGGGCCGTCGGCGTGTGCGCCGTGGATGATGCGGGCGTACAGTACCGCATCAGGTCAAAGGCGGTGATCGTATCTACCGGAGGCTTTGGAAGTAATCCGGAAATGGTAAAAAAATATACGAAATATGAGCTTGGGAAAAATCTGGTGTGCGGTTCGACGCTGACCGACGGTGACGGACTTAAAATGATGTGGGAGGCAGGAGCGGCTAAAGACCGGATGATGATGGATGCCCATGTCAGCCTTATTGACCCGAAGCTTGCCGGAGCTGCCGGCGTGAGCAATGACTTTGACGCGTTTAAGCAGCCCAATCTTATGGTCAATAAATCGGGAAAACGTTTTACAAACGAAGCGGTGATGCATAATGGGGCGTATGCGATCAATATTGTGTCGCAGCAGGAGGATTTGTGCGGCTATATGATCCTGACCGATGAGATCGTCGCAAAGTATAAAAAAGAAGGCATGCCGATCCTGCTCCCGCTAAAGCCGCCGTTTCAGAATGAATATGCGGACTGGCCGAAAAACTTTGAAAAGAGTCTTGCCGAGGTCGTTGACCGAAGCGACGATGTTTTTGAAGCCGATACTATCAGGGAGCTGGCGCTGAGCGCGGGGATTGATCCCGGCCAATTAGAAGATACTGTACGGGAATATAATGAGATCTGCGATCAGAAGCAGGACCGGCAGTTTTTTAAGAAACCGGAATATCTTTTGCCGATCCGCGGAAAGAAGTATTATATGGCCCGTTACCGCGCATCGTCCTTCTGTTCTCTGGGCGGCGTAAAAATTGACAAAAATGCCTCGGTACTTGATACGCGCCAGGCGGTGATCCCGGGGCTGTATGCGGCCGGAAACGACGCATGCAGTATATGTCTGGATACATACAGCTTTTTTACCGCCGGACTGACCTCCTCCTTCGCGTTAAATATGGGGAGGATCGCTGCTCAAAGCGCTGTGGGATTTATTAAGAAGGCTCGGTAAGCGGTTATGAGGCAGGGCGTGCCTGCACGCAATGACTCATAGATATCGGAGGAACAAGGTGGTATACCTTAGGCATGGAGCGATCAGCTTTCATGTACAGTAAAACCGCGCGCAGCGCGGCATGAAGGTTTTGTATAGAGAAGGGAGATCACAATGAGAAAAGCTATTGTCATGTATTCATCAATTACAGGAAATACACAAAAGGTTGCCGAGGTTTTTGCGGATACGCTTAAAGCTTATCATTTTGACGCTGCTCTGGAAAAGGTGCATCCGGCCAGAGATTACACAAAGGAACCGATTTATTTGGATGACTGCGACCTTTTATGCATCGGAGCGCCCATTATCGCGGCGCTGCCGTACAAGGAGATGAGCAGTGTTGTCGGCTGGTCGGGAAAGCATGTAGACCTTTACCGGGGAACACGGCCAAACCCCAGTGACCCATCGCCTTTAAAGGTGGGCGTGGCTTTTGCTACTTTTGGAGGAACTGTCGCCGGACCAAGAGAAGCGCTGCCGACGCTGGCTTTAGAGAAGGAATATTTAAGCCTGTACGGCTTTACTCCTGTGGGAGAATTTGCGTGTCCGGGCAAACAGCTGCGCCACGGCCCGGTGGATGAGCTGAACGCCCGATTAAAGATTGATATTGATGATGCCCAGGCGCTTTTACAGCGGTTTATGGACGATCCGGACAGTCGGGAATTTCGCGCCATGCCTGGGGAAAAATTAGACATCATCCGAAAGGTTGCAAAAAAAATAGATTTTGATGAAAACGGCAACCCGCTTATGGCGGGCAAACGCACAATGTTTGACAATGACCCTATGGGGTGCGGTATGCAGGGAAGCAAGTATTTTCATTACGGCCTTCAGGAACGGCCAAACGACAGAGATCTGAAAATGGCTGAATTTTTCATCCGGGAGATTGCAGAAGACTTTTTCCTCACATCCGACGGACGGATCCGCCGCCCGGTAGGAGCGATGTATAGCTGTATTATTTAATAAAATCAGCCCGAGTCGGCTTCTGCTTAAAATACAGAAGCTGGGCCGGGCTGATTTTATTATGGGTGAAAAAGGCGGGGGGGAGTAAAACCTGTTAGCTTAATGTATCCATTGGTTTCGGTATTCTTTTGGTGAAACACCATATCTTTTTTTAAATTCCCTGTTAAAATAGCTTCGGTCGTAAAATCCAAGCATATCTACAAGATGGTTGATTGGCATGTCCGTTTCCTTTAAATAGGCTGTAGCTTTAAAGAACTTCAGGTCATTGACCACACAGGAGAAGGTCTTTGCGGTATGGAGCCTGAATAAATTCGACAGATAATTCGGGTGATAATGGAAGTGGGACGCCAGCTCCTGTAAAGTTACAGTATTTAAATGCTCATTAACGTAAGCCATGACTGAGGAAAACAGCAGCTCTTTACTGGATATAGATTCAATATGGAAAACATGGTTCCTGAGCAATTCGGTAAATGTCAATGACAGATAAGCCTGAATGGCACCATGGCAGCCGGGGCTGTTTTGAAAATACTCACAGATCAGCTTTTCGATGAACAGGCGGGCATTGCTGGAGGTGTTTTGTTCAAAATAAATATATTGTTCATGGTTTTTCGCATTATACGTAGAGTTCATAAAAAAACTGCTCAACACATCATTATCTGCCAAAAGGAAGAAAAAAGATTTGGCAAGAATCTGTTTATCAATAAGAATATTAAAAATAATACTTGAATCGTCGTCAATGGCAATTCCGTGCCGGATATTCATATTTAACAGGCAAAACTCTCCCTCGCTTAATTCAATCCCATGGTTTGCAAAATGCTGATGGCAGTTACCTGAGTGGACATAGACAAGCTCGAAGCAATTATGGGTGTGCAGGCGGGATGGATCCAGACAGTTCGCAATTTTAGGATGCAGGATAATGGCAATATCGCCGCAAGGTTCAAGATCATGGAGATTAAATTCTTCATTGGACTGAACCTTTTTTTGGATTTCTTTTAGAAGTTTCGGATTGCTTTCCAGGTTCAATCGAGTTTCAATGATATATTTATCAATCAGTCTGTTTATCATAAAAATCCCCCGCAAACAGTTCTATAAGAAATAGGCAAAATATACAATGGGTGAGTGTGAATAACTACAATGTATTTTGAATGTGCTGCTGATATAATAAAATTGCGTTAGAGATATATTTATTTTGCATAATAATTTAAATTTTGTCAAGGAGGGAATTATGGCATTTTACAAGTGTAATTTTATTTCCTATACGTTGGGCCGGGCTGTGGATATATGTGTTACCGTTCCATCGCCTCCGCTGCCGGGAGCAATTTGCGGTAAAAGGACACATCAGCATAAGGCGCCCTACCCAGTCCTGTATCTGCTCCACGGCGGCGGGAATGACTGTCACAGCTGGTTTTTATATACTCAGCTGCGCTACTTTGCCGAGGTCAGGAATATTGCTGTTGTCACAATGTCAGCAGAGAATGGGCGTTATGCCGATCATCCCGGCCATGGCCCTAAATATTTTACATTTATCGAAAAAGAGCTTCCAGAATTTATAAGCGCCTATTTTCCGGTATCGGCAAAGGCAAAAGATACCTATATTGCAGGGCTGTCTCAGGGAGGCGCCGGGGCATGGGCGCAGGTTCTGGATCATCCGGAAAGGTATGCGGCGTTTGGGATGCTGTCGTCGTCAGCGGTTGGCCCTATGGGGAGCGGCTGCAGTTTATCCTTGGAGGGCTTTTACCATGTAGATAAAGCGGATGATCTATTTAATGCGGCCGATATGCCCAAAATACCGGATGACGGCAAGCCGGTTGATTTTTCAAAATTCAGATTCCCGGTGAAATATAAACCTGTCCATCCGGATGCACTAAAGAGGCTGGAAGAAATCAAACGGGCAGGGCTGCGTTTCCCGAAAGCCTATATTGGCATCGGAGGCTATGACGGAGGGTTTCTCGGCGCTATGACAACTGCTGTAAAGCTCAATGAGATGGGATTTGACGCAACCTTTGAAGGCGTTTCCGGCTATGCCCATGAATGGGCATACTGGAATATTGGAATTGAAAGATTTCTTGACTGGCTTCCAAGAACAGATACCTATTACCAGGAAAGCCCAAAGAGAAGATTTTAAGGAGGGAAGAAATATGGCATATTTTGACTGCTGCTTTACATCCTATACGCTGGACCGGGATGTGGAAATCGGCGTTGTCATTCCGTCGCTGCCGCTTCCGGGAAATATTGCCGGAGAGAAACGGCATAGAGTGCAGGAACCCTATCCGATACTTATCCTGCTCCACGGCGGAGGGAATAATTATCATACATGGTTCCATTATGCGCCGGTCGAACGCTATGGGGAAGAAAGAAATCTGGCGATTGTTTCCATTTCCGGGGAAAACAGTGAATTTGAAGATCAGGATGAAGGGCTGAAAATGGGAACATTTTTAGAAACAGAGCTTATGGATTTTTTGACGGCAAATTTTCCGGTGTCAGGACAGGCGAAGGATCATTATATTGCCGGGCTGTCCATGGGAGGAGCCGGGGCGCGTATGCAGGTCCTCAGGCATCCTGAAAATTACGGGGCTTTCGGCATGTTTTCTTCTGGCGCAAACCGGATGAACATGAATGATGATTGTTTTGATCCTGAAAATGTTATCAACAAAAAAGAATTGATCATGCCGGAAGTGAAAGCGCGGATGAGGGAAATTGCAGAACAGGGCATACCTTTTCCAAAGGCCTATATTGCCTGCGGGCAGAAAGACTGCCTGTATCCGTGCAGCATGGCCTGGGCGCAATTTTTAAAGGAAATGGGCTATGAAGCAGAATTTGACGGGCCGGGGGAGTACGCGCATGAGTGGGATTTCTGGGAACTGGAAATACGCAAATTTATGGACTGGCTGCCAAGAACTGACGGATATTACCGAAAATCGCCGAAACGTTTGATTTAGAGGGAGGAAGGGTATGAAAACAGAGTTAGAACGGACATCTCCGGAAGCCGTTGGGATTCCGTCCGGGTGCATACAGCAGCTTTTAGACCGGCTGGAATCCGGCTTCACACAACTGCATGGCATTATGATTTACCGTAAAGGGAAAATATGTGCGGAAGGATGGCGGGCGCCTTATGCGCCGGGCCAGAGGCATATCAATGCTTCTTTGACGAAAACCTATGCAGGAACGGCTATAGGGATTGCATATACGCAAAAATTGCTGGATCTTGATGAACGCCTGGCAGATATTTTTGAAGCTGATATTCCGCAAAGCCAGAAAGATAATCCCAGATTACAGCGTTTGACGATACGCCATTTGCTAATGATGGGGGTTGGAACACGCAAGCAGGTGAATATTCCAAATAATCTGATTCGGGAATTTTTTGAAATACCGGTTGAAGATGAACCGGGCTCGACGTTCCTTTATAATAATATGGCGTCCTGTATGCTTGTGGAGATATTAAAAAGAAAGACGAAAATGGGCCTGCATGAATTTTTGAAGCCAAGGCTTTTTGACAAGATTGGTATTGACAGTGAAAATCTCCGCTGGGAACTGCTCGGGGATATTGAGAACGGGGCAGGCGGTTTGTATTCCACGACAGAAGATAATTTAAGGCTGGGGATATTGTATCTTAACGGAGGCCTGTGGAATGGCGAGCGTATTTTGGCCCAAGATTATGTACAGCAGGCGATGGAAAAACAAAATGATACGGCAAATTGGCCGGATTCTTATGCGGCAGATAATTTCTGCGGGTACGGTTATCAGATGTGGATGTGCAGGCCGGAGAAAAGCTGCCGTATGGATGGGGCCGGAGGGCAGTATGTATTGCTTTTCCCGAAGCAGGAGATGGCTGTGGCTATCCATGAAATTATACAAAGGCCGGATGCCCCGCACCATATTATGAGCGCCGTATTTGAATGTCTGCTGCCGTATTTAAAGCCGGAGGCGATAGAACCGGATGTGTCAGAGGCAATGAAGCTGAAACTGAGACTGGATACATTATCATTTCCCAGACCCTGGTGCCGGGCTATACCTGATCTGGCCCGAAGAATTTCCGATAAGATTTTTAAAGTAACTCAGGGCAATGTTTCCCTGCGGAACACGTTTGCAATGCCCGGGCTGACCGAGGAGATGAAAGATAGCTGGGAGTTCTTTTCTTTGCAGTTTAATGCAGGAGAGTGCCGGCTGGATATTTGGAAAAACGGGCAAAATATACCGGTGGACATAGGGATTGACGGAACAAGCAGACGCAGCCGGGTGACAGACAAGCTTCCGGATATTGTTTATTGCAGCGGGGTGTGGCTTGATGAGTGTACATTTGAGATTTCTTCCAGATTTATTGAAGAAAATGAGGAAAAAAAGATCCGGATGAATTTTATTGATGAAGGCCATATCGAGATACAGTACTGTACGCCGGGGCTTAGCATGATTTTTGGCGGTTATTTTCAGGCCAGGGCGGCAGAAGAAAACAGGAGATAAATACCTGCACGCTGGATGTGCAGACAAAAAAGAGGAGTGAGGTTTAATGAAGAAGTGGATGGCAATATTTATGGGGATTTTAGTGGCAATGCCCGCATTTTCAGGGTGCGGAAAAAGCCCGGAGCAGGCGGCGCCGGAGGGAACAGGGTCTGACAGTGCGCAAAACAATGCCCAGAGCGAAGGCGGTGATATTGCGGAGATTATTATGCAGTGGCCATCCGTTACAGGGACGGAGGAAGGGCTGTCCGGCGTTGAAGATGCGATTAATGCCATAATTGAACCGGAATACGGGATCCATGTAACTTTTGAGCCTGTGCAGTTTAGCAATCTGGCAAACCAGACAACGTTTTCCGTATCATCGGGCGAACAGCTTGATTTATGTATTTCCATCGGCACAGGGGTTGGAAGCCTTGTAAGCTCCGGGGCGCTTAAGCCCCTGGATGAATTGGTCGAGGCTTATGGACAGGATATTTTATCAGCCTGCGGAAGCCGCATTTCAGGGGGATATTGCGGAACACAGCTGTATGGTATACCGACAGCCTATATTAACGGCGAAGCCTATGGCTTTCAGGTGCTTACAAAATTTTTAGATAAATATCATATTGAAATTGATGAGGACAAAATATATACGCTGGACGAGGCGGAAAAAATTTTTGACACGATTAAAGCCGGGGAGGGCGAAGATTTCTACATTTTTGCTACCGGAGATATGCTCACCAGCACCCAGCAAATCCTGGGCGGAGCGGCATTTCCTGTCGATCAGCTCGGGCAGACATGCGGAAGCGGCGTTTTGATGCTGGATGACTATTTTGGTACGGATAATACGGATTATCAGGTAGTGAATATGTTTGAAACGGAGGAATACAAAGAAGCGGCAGAGCGGATTTACCGTTGGAACCAAAAGGGATATTTTGCCCCGGATTGCCTTGAAAATACAGATTCCATGGCAATGATGTCTGCGCTTACTGGCGGAAATTATCTTGGGAATTTTGGCTTTGCCACGGAGGCCTATGGCACAGAAGGCCAGATCGGGGAAGACATGACCCTGATTCGCACGGTCGATCTGTACTCGGCTGCCCATATGTTCAGCAATGTATTATGGAGTATTCCTGTGACCAGCAAACACCCCGAGGAGGCTATGAAGTTTTTGAATCTTTTATATGGAGAGGACAGAACCCTGCTGCATCTGATTAAAAGCGGAATTGAAGGAACGGATTATGAAATTATTGAGGATAACGGCGAGGATCAGGTCATTAAATATCTGGATACCGGAACCTACCGGATGATGCTTGGAGCTTATGGGGACGTCACCCATTATTTTGTGGAAAGCCCGGCTCCGATTACGAGAAATCAGGAATATGACGCTATTTCCGCAGCCTTAAAGCCGGAGCGGGTATCGCCGACACTGGGATATGTCTTTGTTACGGACAATGTCGCCTCCCAATACGCATCGGTGACAACAGTTATTTCAGAGTATCAGAGTATTATTACTACGGGAAGCGCTGATCCGGAAACAATACTTCCGGAGTTTATTGAAAAGCTAAAAAGTGCCGGGATTGACGATGTGATTGCAGAAAATCAGAAACAGCTGGATGCGTTTTTGGAATCTAAGTAAGGAAGATGCTTATGAGAAAGACAAAGCAGGAACTGTTAAAGCCTCCTAAGAAAAAATTTAAGCTAAAAGCGGCCATGCCGGTTTATCTCATGCTTTTGCCCGGACTGCTCTATATGCTGCTGAATAATTATGTTCCTATGTTTGGCGTGGTGATTGCCTTCAAGCGTCTGGATTTTGGAAAAGGGCTTTTAGGAAGCCCATGGTGCGGCTTTGAAAACTTTAAGTTTTTGTTTGGTTCGTCGGATGCCTGGATCATTACAAGAAATACGATCGGCTATAATATTATTTTTCTGATTGTGAATAATGTGCTGGCGATTGCAATGGCTGTTCTTCTGAACGAAATACGGAATAAACGGACATCGAAGCTGTATCAGACCCTGGTATTGTTGCCCTATTTGATGAGCTGGGTCATTGTCAGCTATCTGGCATATGCATACCTGGCCAACTCTACGGGGCTTATTAATACAGGCATTTTAGAACCTATGGGATTTGAGGCTGTAAACTGGTATGGCGAAAAAAATATGTGGCCGTTTATCCTCATATTTTTTAACGCATGGAAGGGGGTGGGGTACAGTATGATTATCTATTTATCCAGCGTTGTAGGTATCAGCCGTGAATATTATGAGGCAGCCGCCTTAGACGGCGCAGGAAAATGGCAGCAGATTACAAGGATTACTCTGCCCTTACTAAAACCGACGGTAATTACATTGTTCATATTGAGTATAGGAAGAATCCTCAATTCCGATTTTGGCTTGTTTTATCAGCTGCCGCGGAACAGCTCCCTTCTGTATTCCACAACCCGGACCTTAGATGTTTATGTATACCAGGCGCTGATGCTCAATAACAACTATGGAATGTCCAGCGCAGCCAGCGCATTCCAATCAATTGTTGGATTTATCCTTGTACTGTTCTCTAACCAGATTCTGAGAAAATATGAGAAAAGTAGCGCGCTGTTTTGAGAGGAGGGAAATGGATGAAATCAAAGGAACACCGGATTACCCAGGTCATTGCCCATTTGTTTTGCGGTATCGCCGCTCTGATGGCGCTGCTGCCGTTTATACTGCTGATTATTGCTTCATTTACGGATAATGAGTGGGCAGAGCTTAATGGCTATTCTTATTTTCCGCAAGCCCTGAGCCTGGAAGCCTATAAATATATCCTTGCCTCTTTAGACACGATCGGGCGGGCTTATCTTATGACGATCATTGTTACGGCAGTTGGAACATTCCTTAGCATTATAATTACATCGCTGTTTGCCTGGGCCCTTTGCAGGGATGGGCTGCCCGGAATTAAGCTGGTGAATTTTATGCTTGTACTCACATTGCTTTTTAACGGAGGTATTGTTGCTAATTATTATATCTATGCCAATGTTTACCATATAAGAAACACGATATGGGCATTGATTATCCCAAGCCTGCTGATGAATGCGTTTAATGTGATTCTTATGAAAAATTATTATAAAAACAGTATTCCGGCAGCGCTGCTTGAAGCGGCAAGAATTGACGGAGGCGGGGAACTTTACATATTTTTTAAGGTCGTCATGCCCCTGAGCATACCGATATTGGCGACAATAGGGCTGATGACGGGGCTTATGTACTGGAATGACTGGATGAATGGGCTTTACTATTTAACGCCGAGGGAGGGGAGCCGGTTTTACACAATCCAGATTGTATTAAATAATATTAATGAAAATGTCCAGGCACTGGCTTCCAGCGCTTCGAGCCTGGGAGTATCTGTGACAGAGCTGCCGAGTACGACGATACGGATGGCGATCGCAACGGTGGGGATTTTGCCGATTTTAGTGATCTACCCGTTTTTTCAGAAATATTTTGTTAGGGGGATTACGTTGGGCAGTGTTAAAGAATAGTAATCATCCGGCTATGCCGAACGGTTACAAAGAATTGCTGTGGAAAATGGAGGTTTTAGTATGGCAGTAATTAAAATGAATTTTTTGTCAAAATTTCTCGGGATGCAGACCAATGTAACGATCTGCCTTCCAAGCTTTAGCTTTGCGGATGTTATGAATGGCAGGGCCAGCGACAATTATGTAAAAGGGATGCAGTATCAGGTATTGTATCTGCTCCACGGGGGCAGCGGAGATGATTCGGATTATGTAAACTTTTCCAACATTGTACGTTATGCCGATGACCATAAGCTGGCAGTTGTAATGCCCTGTGATTATAATGCAGATTATACGGATCAGCCCAATGGCCCCAAATATTGGAGGTATCTGACGGAAGAGCTTCCGGCGATGTGCCGGAGCCTGTTTGCCTTATCTGACCGCCAGGAGGATAATTTTGTCGGCGGGCTTTCCATGGGGGCGCACGGGGCGATGAAATGGGCGCTTATGAAACCGGAGATGTTTCGCGCTGCATTAATCATGTCCGGCGCGGCCAGACATCCGGACATTATACAAAATTTCAGCGCTCCAAAGCCGATTCCCGGCGTGGATCCGGAGATTATGCCTATGCCGGATATGAAAACCATTTACGGTGATCTGACCCGTTTTAAAGGAAGCAATTGCGATGCCTATGCGGCGGCTGAGAAAAATGCAAAAGAGAAAAAAACGGAAACAAAGTTCTTTTTTACCTGCGGGGATAAAGATTTTGCCATGGCGCGGTGCCGTCAGGGCTATGAAGCGCTGACGGCTCTCGGCTATGATACATTTTTTGAAAGTGTTCCGGGCTATGCCCATGAATGGGATTTCTGGGATCTTTCCCTGAAAAAAGCCATTGCCCAGTGGCTGCCCATCCGTCACAGCGCGATTTATCCTGAATAACCGCAGGCCTGCAAAGGAAGCCGGAAACGGTTAAAAAAACGCCGCCCAAAGCGTACGCTCCCCCAATGTCAGAAAAGTATCATCGACAGGTCGTTTTTTTTATGGATACCATCGGCCGTTCGTAATATACTAAAATCATCTTAAACGACAGGTTTTTAATGATAAAGGAGGAGCGTTCGGATGAATAAAAAAGTTTTCGCAGTACTGATGAGCGGCGTTATGGCAGCAGGCGTTTTAGCCGGGTGCCAGGGTTCCGGAGGAACGGGCAGCGCCGGGGGAGACAGTACAGGAGGCGCACAAAGTACAGGGAGCGCAGAAAGTACGCAGTCCCAGGGAGAAAACCAGAAAACAGAAACAATAAAAATGTATTGTATGAATATGGGGGTGGCTTCCGATTATCAAAATGTGGAAGATGCGATTAACGCCATCAGCGTGCCGGAGATTGGCGTAGCCGTTGACCTGACGATGATGGATATAGGACAGTGGTTTGAGCAGTACAGTATGCTGATTTCGGGAAGCGAATCCGTGGATCTTATGCCGAACTTTACCGACGCCATGGCCGGGGCAATCAATCAGGGAGCCTTTACCGACCTGACGCAGCTTTACGCTGAGTATGGAACGGATATTCCCAATTATATCCCGGATAAATATCTTGCAGCAGGGAAGTTTAACGGCGCCCTGTACGGTATCCCGTCGACGAATATGTATGCCAATGCCTCGGTGATCGAGTATGACGCCGGAATTGTAAAGGAGCTGGGGATTGATGTCAGCGGGGTTAAGACGCTGGAGGACTGGGAGTCCGTTATGGAGCAGGTTAAAGAGGCATATCCGGATATTATCCCGTTTACGCCCAACGGAGGGAATACGGTGTCCATGTTCAATATGTATGACTGGGATGCCCCGGGAAATAAATACGGCGTCCTTATGCTTGGGGAAGACCCGGATACGCTGACGCTGGAAAACGTTTACGCCACAGATGAGTACAGGGAATTGTGCAAGCTGATGGAAAGCTGGGACCAAAAAGGCTATATTGCCCAGGACGCCATTACGGAAACGGATACCTTTATAACGCTGTGCAAAGCCGGGAAAGCATTTTCCACGTTAGCCAGCGAAAATATCCACGAGGTGTATGTGCAGAAGGAATCGGTTAATGCCGGAAAGGAAATCGATACGATTGCCCTGACAGAGCCCTTTTCCTATAACGCAATGATCAGTATTATGTGGAGTATTCCGGTAACTTCCGAGCATCCGGAAGCGGCAATGAAGTTTTTGAATTTAATGTATTCTGATCAGGAGATTGCCACATTGTTTGCCTATGGAGAGGAAGGCGTCAACTATCAGGTTCTTGATGACGGTACGATTGACTTTGTTGAAGGGGAGAGCATGGATAACTGCAAATACCATCCAAGCATTGACTGGGTGCTGCCGAATCAGTACAATACCCTGACATGGGCAGGCAATCTGCCGGTGACTGTTGAGGAGGCCAATGCGTTTAACGAATCTGCGGTTGTTTCTCCGGCGCTTGGCTTTACCTTTGATTCAGCTTCTGTCACCAACGAAATTACGGCCTGCGATAATGTGGTCGCCCAGTACGCGACGGCTCTGGAGCTTGGCGCTGTGGATGTGGATTCGGTGCTTCCTGAATTTATTGCGGCGCTGGAAAAAGCAAATATTCAGAAGATTATTGATGAAAAACAGGCTCAGCTTGATACATGGCTAAATGAACAGTAATTATCCGGGGCTTTTGCAAAAAATGCAAAAGCCCCGTTGTAAAAAGGGGAGAACGTAAATGAAAAAGAAAAATGGCGCCGGAAAAACGATCAGACGCTTTATGCCATTTTATCTTATGATGATTCCAGGGCTTTTGTATCTGCTGATTAATAATTATATTCCCATGGCCGGGCTCGTGATGGCCTTTGAGAAATATAATGTGCGCGGGGGGATGTTTGGAAGCCCGTTTTGCGGCCTGGAAAATTTTGAATATCTTTTTGCCACAGACGATGCATGGCTGATCACACGGAATACAATTTTATATAATATTACTTTTATTATTCTCGGAAATGCCGCCGCCATCGGCGTTGCGGTATGCTTAAATCAGATACGCAGCAAGATCCGCAAACAGATTTATCAGACGATTATTTTACTTCCGTATATTATTTCAATCATTGTGGTGGCCTATCTGGCCAATGCGTTTTTAGCCGGCGATACAGGGTTTATTAATACAAAGATTCTGGAGCCTCTCGGGCTTGAACCGATCTCATTTTACTCGGAACCAAAATACTGGCCGTTTATCCTTGTGTTTGTCAACCTGTGGAAAAGCGTGGGCTACAGCTGTATTTTGTATCTGGCCAACCTGGCCGGGATTGACCCGGGCTTTTATGAGGCCGCTGCCATTGACGGGGCGACAAGGCGGCAGATGTTTTGGAAGATCACGCTGCCATGCCTGAAGCCGACCATTATTACGCTTTTGATTCTTGCGATTGGAAAAATGTTTTATTCGGATTTCGGCCTTTTCTACCAGGTGCCTATGCAGTCCGGGATGCTCTTTAGCGTGACCCAGACGATCGATACCTACGTATTTTACGGCCTGACATCCAACAGCAATATCGGCATGACTGCAGCCGCCGGTTTTTATCAGTCGATTGTCGGCTTTATCCTTGTTTTGGGCAGCAATGCTATTGTGCGCAAAGTCAGCAGGGAAAATGCCATGTTCTGACGAAAGGTACAGGCTGATTTATAAAATGTGGAGGAAAAGGAATGGTTAAAAAAGATCTCGGCCACCGCATAGCCATTAATACATTGCTGATTGTATTATGCGTATTATGCATAGCGCCATTTATTATGCTGATCGCGGCTTCATTTACAGGGGAAAATACCCTTGTATCCGAAGGCTATAATTTTATTATTAAAGACTTTACTTTAGACGCTTACCAGTATTTATTCAGGGATAACAGCATTTTCAGGGCTTACGGGATAACGATTTTTGTCACTGCCGTGGGCGTTGCCTGCTCGATTCTTGTCACGACCCTGCTGGCCTATCCGCTGTCCATGGGGAATCTTCCGGGAAAAAATGTTTTTATGTTCCTTGTATTTTTTACGATGCTCTTTTCCGGCGGCCTTGTTCCAAGCTATATGATGTGGACGCAGATTTTCCATATAAAAAATACGATATGGGCGCTGATTGTTCCGAACCTGATTACCAATGGCTTTACGATTATGATCATGCGCACCTACTTTGCCACGAATATTCCTAAGGAAATTCTGGAAAGCGCCCGTATTGACGGGGCATCGGAACTGAAGATCCTGTTTCGGATTGTTGTGCCTATGAGCCTTCCGATTGTCGCTACGATCGGGCTTATGGCGGGAATCACCTATTGGAATGACTGGAACAATGCTTTATACTATATTACAGATAATCATTTAAACAGCATCCAGGCGCTGCTGAATAAAATGCTGACAAACGCCCAGTATCTCCAGCAGACGGCCCAGTACGGTTCGGTCGCCATGGACGCAGTGCCGACGACGGCGGTGCGTATGGCGGTGGCCGTTTTGGGCGCAGTGCCGTTGATGTGTATTTATCCGTTTTTCCAGAAGTATTTTGCCAAAGGACTGACCCTTGGCGCAGTGAAGGGCTGAAAGAAGGCTTGCCGGAACGCAGGGGCGGGGCGTAAAAACAGTCAATCTGGGGCGGACAGGAGGGGGCATCCTATGGGATTTCATTTCAAAGAAAAAATCGGAAAATCAGGCAAAGGCCATTCAATCGTTTACTGGTTCAGGCTTTTTCTGCTTTTGCTCCTTTTTTTTATTCTGCTCATCGGTTTTTTATTTGAGCGATCCATGAAATCCGCCCTGATTTGCCAAAAGGTGGATGACCTGAATACGATTTTTAAGATTTATGCCAGTGAAATGGATGCAAGCTTTAATTCCTTACAGAACTATTTATATGCAACACTTTCAGAATCGCCGGCGATGACAAGGATCGAAACCGGGGGAACAGAAACGGAGACAGCTTTTGCCCGGCTGGATATAGCGAAGGCGCTGTCCAATATTGCGAGCTGGGACAAGAGGGTGGAAAGCCTGATCTTTTATTCCCCCAAAAGCCCGGATAAGGTACTGATTGAAAACGGGCTTGAGCCGGAATTTCAAAACCGGGAATCTATGCAGCAGCAGTTAAAGGATTGGATTGACGGGGAAATTAAAAAACGGACGATCCGGCGTTCGGGCTATATGATCGCCCGGTGCGCAAGCAAAGACTATATCCTGCGATTTTATAAGATACATAACAGCTATGTCGGTATGGGCATCGCCCTTGAGAGTATTCTTTCGTCACTGCAGGCATCCATGGAGGACCGGGATTCGTTGCTTTTTATTGCCGGAAATGACGGCACTGTCCTGGAAGCGACTGGGGATATGCCCGGCCAGATCGACATTTCCGAAAACGGAACAGCCGCAGATGTGTCGGGAACACAGATGCTTCAGATCAATGTGATGTCACAAAATGGTGATTTTTATGTCGGGCAGATGCTTGCGGCATCGGAAATTTTTGTTGGGATCAATCATGTAAGGACAATGCTTGTGGTCATGGTTGTGATTGTCCTTGCAGTTGTTGAACTTTTTGTTTATCTGATCTGCCGTTTTATCAATTATCCGGCAGAGCAGCTTGTTTTTGGGATGAAACGTACCGGCGAAGGCCAGTGGAACGAGCCGCTGCAGGTGACGGGATGCGTCCGGGAGTTTCGGACGTTGATTTCGACCTTTAATGAAATGATCCATGAAATTAAAAATCTGAAAATTAAAAATTATGAGGCGCAGCTGCAAAACCAGAAGGTTTATTTGCAGTATCTCCAGCTCCAGATCAATCCCCATTTTTATCTGAACGCATTAAATATTGTCTATTCCCTGGCGGAGATTGGGGATTTTAAGACAATCCAGAGAATGATCCTGGCGCTTGTCAAATATTTAAGGTACCATTTCCAGGATGTCAATACACTGGTGACGGTCACTCAGGAGCTTGAGCATGTGCGCAGCTATATCGATATTTCACAGATACGCTTTTCAGATGCCATTGACTACGAGGAGCGGCCGGATGCGGATGTCATAGAAGCACTGATCCCTCCCTTTATTATCCAGAGTTTTGTGGAAAACAGCATTAAATATGCGCTGAAAAACCGGAAAAAGGGCCGTCTGTTTATCCAGGCATGGCAGGAGGCTGAAAATGACGGGGAATATTTAATGATTGAAATCCGGGATAACGGCAATGGCTACAGCGATGAAGTGATCCGGGCCATTAACAGCGGCCATGTGCTGGAAGACAGCCATGGAGGCAGAGTTGGGATACGCAATGTGATGGAAAGGCTGGCGCTTATTTACGGCGATAAAGCAGAGGTAGCTTTGTCCAATGATGGCGGCGCGGTGACGCATATACGTCTGCCGCTGATTTTAAAGGAAATGTAGAAACGCGGCGAAAAGAAATGATTGGCAAGATGTTAAGTGGAGATGAGCGTATGGGGTATCATATTTTACTTGTAGACGATGAAGAGCTGGCGATCCGTGGGATCGAAAGAGGCGTTGACTGGGACGGCCTGTCGGTCGATACGGTTTTTAAGGCGCATAGCATGAAGACGGCCGTCAGAATGCTTGGCGCCTACAATATCGATATTGTCCTGACCGATATTGAGATGCCGGAGGGCTCCGGTATTGAGCTGATCCGGTGGGTCAGAAAGAACAAACCGGAAACGGCGTGTATTTTTTATACCTGCCATGCGGAATTTTCCTACGCCCAGGAGGCGCTTCGCCTCGGGGCTGTGGATTATCTGTTAAAGCCTATTCCCTATGACGAGCTGGAGCAGATTTTAAAAAAGACGATTGCTTTGCTTAAGCATCAGGATCAGCGCCGTGAGATTGACGCGCTCTATGAAAATCTTTCAGAGGAAAGCCACGATATGTCTGCCGTGGAGCAGGTAAAGCAATACATTGCGGAGCATATTTCCATGGATATTTTGCGGGAGGATCTGGCCCGTCTTGTTTATATGAATCCGGATTATTTATCCCGGCTGTTTAAAAAATCGGAAGGCATAGGCTTATCCGAATACATTATTCAGAAAAAAATAGCCTTTGCTAAAAAGCTTTTGAAAAATACCCGGCTTTCGGTGGTCGATATTGCGGCCAGGACAGGATTTTCCTATTCTTCGTATTTTATACGGATATTTAAAAAGAAGGAAGGCATGACCCCCGAACAGTACAGAAAAGACTGTTCCCGCGAGGAGAGCGGCCAGTCGGGGGAGAATGCCGGAAGGGAGTGAGTATATGGAGGAAAAAGCTTTGTTTTGCGGACACTGGATCACTGCGGGAAGCGCCCGGCCCTTTTATGCGCGCCGGCGTTTTTTTATCCCGCAGGCGGTAAAAAGCGCTCGGGCATCGGTGTGCGGCCTCGGGCAGTTTATTTTTTATATGAACGGCCAGAAAATCGGCGATCACGAGCTTGACCCGGGGTGGACGGATTACAGGCAGTGGATACAGTATGTCACCTTCGATGTGGCGCAGGCGCTAAAAGCCGGTGAAAACATGATGGGGGCGGAAGTGGGGAACGGATGGTATATAAAAATGGATGACGGTTATACGTTTTCTTTTCCGGATTTTATGCCGCCCAACCCAAATCTCTACCGGCCCTTTGGCAGGTCTTTGATATTGGCGGTGAAGCTTGAGCTTGAGTTTGAGGACGGAAGCCGGGAAGTTTTGTGGTCCGATGAAAGCTTCCGGGTTCATGCGCATCCGGTAACGATGACCAATGTCTATGGATCGGAAACAGAGGATAGGCGCCTGAGGGTTAAGGACTGGTGTCTGGCAGAAAGCTCTGACGGCGGATGGGAACCGGCGCGCCTGCTGGAGCCGGATGAGGAGCCTGCCGGGCTGCCAAGGCCCCAGCTCCAGCCGGCGGTTAAGGTCATCCGAAGCTATGACGGGATTTTGTCCGGGCGCGCCGGAGGCCGTGAAATCTATGATTTTGGCCAGAATATGGCGGGGCTGCTGGAATTTGAGGCAAAGGGAAAGGCCGGGGATAAGCTTTTAATTTATCCGGCGGAAAAGCTGAAAGCGGACGGCGATATTGACCAGACCGCCAAAGGCTGGACGGATGTGGCTTCATGCATGACCTATATTCTTGGCGAGGACGACGCGTGGGAAACCTTCCGCATGAAATTCACTTATTTTGGGGGAAGATATGCTGCTGTGGAAAAGCTCCCGGCCCATACCCGGGAAGGCGGCAATGAAAAAATACAGATAAAAAACATGAAGGCCCACGCTATCAGCAGCGCATGGAAAACGGACGGCGCATTTTTTTGTGATGACGGGCGGTACATGCAGATTTATGACATGATAGAAAAAACCGTGGAGGCAAACCTGTTAAGCGTCCACACCGACTGCCCGACGATTGAACGGTTTGCCTGGCAGGAGATCAATCATCTGATGGCTCCGTCAATTTTTTATATGAAGGACGGAAAAGGGCTGTGGGAAAAATTTCTGACCGACATGCGCATGGCGCAGCATAAGAGGGGAGATTGCTTTAACGATCTGTCCGGCGGGCATTATTTCCCGGGGGAGGGGCTGATTCCTTCCCAGTGTCCCTGCTATATTCCAAACGTTTTGCCGGTTCCCGGGATGGGAAGCTTTTATGACACGATCGCCTGGGGCAGCGCCTGTATTCTGGGAACGCGCTGGCATTATCTGTTTTATGGGGATATTCAGGTTATTAAAGATAATTATCAGACAGGGCTTAATTATGTCCGATATTTAAAGACAAGGGTGGATGAAAACGGCTTTATCAGCCACGGGCTTGGTGACTGGGGGCATCCGGACGGGGAGCTGGCCAGGGAAAATATTGAAACCGCGTTTTTGTATGCGGATGTGTGTACGCTGGCATGGTTTGCCGGGCTTCTTGGCCGGATAAAGGAGCAGCGGGAATTGGAACGATGGGCGTCGCAGATAAAGGAAAATTATAATGAAAAGCTTCTGGTGCGTCATCCGTCCAGGGATTTCTGGTGCTACCGCGTCTGGGAACACAAAGACCGTGTATTTCTTACGCAGGCGGCCCAGGCCCTGCCATTATACTGGGGGCTTGTGCCGGATGAAAAGCGGGCGGATGTCGAGCGTGCCCTGATATGGACTTTGGAGAACAGGGGGGCCTTTGCCGCCGGGGAGATCGGGCTGCCCTATATTATCCAGGCAGCGTCCGGATGCGGCCAGAACTACCGGATCGCCCGGTACATGCTGCGGGAAAAGCACCCAGGCTACTATGCCTTTGTAAAAGACGGCATGACGACCCTTGGGGAGTACTGGGAAGAAAATCCCAGAAGCCACTGCCACGATATGATGGGGCATATTATTGAATGGTATTATAACGGGCTTGCCGGCATACGGCCTCAAAAGCCGGGCTTTGCACAGGTGCAGATTTGCCCTTATCTCCCGGAGACAATGACGGCGCTTTATTGCTCCTATCATTGTGTGCGGGGGCGCATGGAAGTCCGCATAAGGCTTTGCTCCGACGGCATCCATCTGGATATTACAGCGCCCGGGAATATAAAGCTTGACATTTGCACAGAGCATCTTAAGGAGCGGGGGAGCGGCAAAATTTACGTGTCTGTCCACCGGGATTAAAAGGAGGAATATTTCATATGTATCATACGATAAGGCCGGGGCAGGTATGGCTGGATACCGAAGGAAAGCGCATACAGGCCCACGGGGGGAGCATTATTGTTGTCGACGGTATTTTTTACTGGTATGGCGAAAATAAGGAAAAAACAACAGGGAAGGATGAGATCTGGCACTGGGGCGTGCGCTGCTATTCTTCAACGGATCTGTATAACTGGAAGGACGAGGGGATCATTATACCGCCAAAGCTTGAGGATAAAACATCGCCGCTGCATCCCTTTGCAATGATGGACCGGCCCCATATCCTGTATAATAAAAAGACAAAAAAATATGTGGCATGGCTTAAAATCATGGGGGAGCCGCCCTGCTTTGCCGTATTGACGGCGGATCACATTTTAGGGCCTTATACAATGGAGAATCCAAAAGTAAATCCCTGCGGCCTGCCGGTGGGCGACTTTGACCTTCAGGCAGACGAGGCGACCGGGGATGCCTATCTTATCAGCCAGAGGCCCCATACGACGATTTATGTGATTAAGCTCAACGATGAATATACCGGCGTCATGGGAAAATATTCGGAGCATTTTAAACATGAGGCTCCTCCGGATGCCAGGGAGGCTCCGGCTCATTTTATAAGAAACGGACGCCATTATCTGATCACATCGGGAACGACCGGCTATTTCCCCAATCCTTCGGAGGTTTCGGAGGCGGATAACTGGCACGGCCCATATAAGATCCTTGGGAATCCCCACAGAAACGATCCTTCGATGACCTCTTTTTCTTCGCAGATCAGCTCTGTTTTCCGTTATCCCGGGAAAAAGGATTTGTATATTGCCCTGGCTGACCGATGGCGGCCGGAGCTTGAGGGCGAAGCCGGACAATCCTGGGAATGTGGGGAATATTCTAAAAAAATTCAGGAAAAGTTCCGGAAAATTTTTGACCCGAAGGGAACCTTCGTCTTTGGGCCGGAGGATGCCAAGGATATGCGGATCAATACATCGGTTTCAGATTATGTATGGCTTCCGCTGAAATTTGACGGGGAGCAGGTCTATATTGACTGGATGGATGAATGGAGGGTCGAAGACTATGAATGAGGGGGAGAAGATCCTGGAAAAATTTATAAATACGCGAAATCCGGTTTTACCGCTAAAATACCATATCCCTGACAGTGAAGCCCATGTGATGCCGGACGGAAAGCTGTATATTTACGGGAGCTTTGACGACCGGGCGGACGTTTTTTGCAGTGAGCGTTATTATGTTGCTTCCACGGAGGATATGGAACACTGGACGATTTATGACGAAGCCTTTAACGGCAGCAGCGTTTCGTGGTTTCGTGACCCGGAGGATTATAAATATCCCGGCATTGACTGGAGCCGCCCGACGCCCTTTATCCGAAAGATGCTTGAGGAGGAAGCAAAGAAGGGCAAGGATATGAAGGCGGCCTTTGAACAGGCGGCCATGGAGGAAAAGCCGGCGCTTTTGTTTGCGCCGGACTGCCTGCCAAAGGACGGCACGTATTATCTTTATTTTTGTATGCCGGACGACAGCGAGGGTGTGGCCCGGGCAAAGACGCCTTACGGCCCGTTTACAGATCCGGTCAAGCTGCCCTGCGGCGGGATTGACCCGGCGGTCTTTATTGACAGTGACGGGCAGGTGTATTACTATTGGGGCCAGCTTTTTTCCCACGGCGTCAAGCTGGATCCGGGGATGACTTCTTTTAATGAAAATGAGGTCGTCCACGATTTAGTCACTGAGGAAGAGCATTGCTTCCACGAGGGCTCTTCCATGAGAAAAATCGGCGATACCTATTATTATGTTTATGCAGACATGGAAAGGGGGAAGCCGACGGCGCTCGGCTATTCGACAGGAGCGTCTCCTCTGGGGCCGTTTACCTACCGGGGGATTATTATTGACAATGATGGATGCGACCCGGCAAGCTGGAACAACCACGGGTCGATTGAATGTGTGGACGGCCAGTGGTATGTTTTTTACCATCGGTGCAGCAGAGGGAAACAGCAGTACCGCAGGCTTTGTATTGAGCGGATCACAATCGGGGAAGATGGTACGATTCAGGAAGTGAAAATGACTTCCCAGGGCATCGGGGAGCCTTTTGCGCCGGGAGAGACGATTATGGGCTTTCAGGCCTGCGGCGTGCAGGGGCAGCTTTATATCGGCGTCAACGAAGCGGCCGGGGAAGACAGCGCAGAGCCTTTGGAGGTGCTTACCAATATTTCAGACGGGGATTCGGCGGTTTATCGCTATGTAAAAAGCGGTAAGCCCTGGGAAAAAATCCGTATCACATGCCGGGGTAAAGGGAAAATCCATGTTTTTATGAATGGAAGGTCTGCGGGAAGTGTGAGCGCCGAGGCGCCGGAAGGAACGGAAGTCTGTGAAGGTGCGCTTTCTATGGATGCGGGAGAATATGAGCTTGTTTTAAAATTTGAAGAGCCAGAGCTGCTGGAAATCCTCAGCCTGGCGCTTTTATAGGAACGGTTTGGGCGGCGCTTTCGTTTATGCGCCGCTTTCGATTAAGGGAAGGTGGAAACATGGAGAAAACGGATATTGAATTAAAGGTTCAAAAGCTTATGGCGCAGATGACCCTGGAAGAAAAAATCGGGCAGCTTAATCAGACAGGCACAACGATGAGCTGCACTCTTCCGGGAATGGCGGCGGATATTGACCAGTGGGTGACGGACATGATGGAAGGCCGCATCAGCAAGGATGAATTGGATCGCCGCCTGTCCATGTGCGAGGAAGATTTAAAGCTGGATCAGGTCAGGGAAGGGAAAATCGGAAATTTCGTCAATTTATATGATGATGAAAAAATTGCAAAAATACGTGAGGCGGCCAATGAAAGCCGTCTTAAAATTCCTTTATTTTTCGGCGTGGACGCTATCCGGGGCTACCGGACGATCTTCCCGTCGCCGCTGGCCATGTCCTGCAGCTGGGATATGGATGTCTGCCGGGAAATGATCCGTACAGCCAAAAGGGAAGCCAGGGTCTGCGGCGTCAACTGGGTCTTCGGGCCGATGCTGGACGTGGCCAGAGACGCCCGCTGGGGCCGTATTGTGGAAACCTTTGGGGAAGATCCCTATATCGTATCAGAGGCCGCCCGGGCAATGGTTAAAGCCTGGCAGGAAAATACCGGCGACGGCGGCGCTATGCTGGCGACGGCCAAGCATTTTCTTGCCTATGGCGCTGTCAGCGGCGGCCAGGACTATAATACGGTTGACCTGTCCCTGCGCCAGCTTTACGAAACCCATCTGCCGCCCTTTAAGGCAGCCGTTGAGGCCGGCGTCGGGGCGGTGATGAGCGCCTTCCATGACCTTAACGGTATTCCGTGTACATGCGACTCGTGGCTTCTGACAAAGATTTTAAGGGAGACGCTTGGCTTTGAAGGCTTTGTCGTCAGCGACGCGGAAGCCGTAAAGCAGTGTGCGGTTCATGGGATCGCAGCCGATGAGCGCGAGGCAGCAAAAATGTCACTTTTGGCCGGGGGCGATATGGATATGTCTTCGGAAAGCTATTCCAAATATTTAAAAGAGCTTGTTTTATCCGGCGAGGTGCCGGAAGCGGCGATTGACCGGGCCGTCCGGCGCATTTTAAGGAAAAAGGCGGAGTATGGGCTTTTTGAAGAGGATTATGTTTACGATCCGGAAAAAATCAAAGCGACGGTGCTGTGCGCCGACCACAGGGAGGCAGAGCGAAGGGCGGCGCGGCAGTGCGCGGTACTCCTGAAAAACGACGGCGTGCTTCCTGTAAAACAATCGGTGAAAAAGCTGCTCATCATCGGGGAGCTGGCGCAGGATAAGGAAGCCCTCCACGGCCCGTGGGCGTTTACCGGCGATAAGGAAAATACGGTGACGATTGTTGAAGGCATGAAAAACAACTGCCCCGAAGGCATGGAAGTGTCTTATATCCCGGGCTTTGGCGTCCATGACGGAACCGAAGGCTTTGAAGAAGCCCTGGCGGCAGCGGCAGAAGCAGATCTTGTGATCGCCGTAGCCGGGGAAACCGCGTTTATGAGCGGCGAAGCGGCGTCAAGGGCAAACCTGCATCTGGCCGGAGCCCAGGAGGAATTTTTAAGCCGGCTGGCTTTAACGGGAACGCCGACAGCGGTTGTTTTGATTAACGGACGCCCTCTGGCCATTGGCTGCCTTAAAGACAATAAAGGGATCGGAGCGATTTTAGAAGCCTGGCATATGGGGACGGAAACCGGAAATGCCCTGGCCGATCTCCTTTACGGCAAATGCAGCCCGTCCGGGAAATTAACAGTGACCTTTGCCAATGAGGCCGGCCAGGAGCCGATGTATTATAATCATCCCAACACAGGGAAGCCCGGCGGAACGTTTAAGTTTACATCCAAATACCAGGATGTCCCCATAAGCCCCCTGTATCCTTTTGGCTATGGCCTGAGCTATACAGCCTTTGCTTACAGCGGTTTTGAAATTGAGACGCCTGTGGTAAAAGCGGATTCAAAGGTGCGCTGCCATCTGACGGTGACAAATACAGGCGACTTTGAGGCCGACGAGATCGTCCAGCTTTATGTCCATGACGTTTCGGCCTCCTGCGTCCGTCCGGTGAAGGAATTAAAGCGGTTTTGCAAAATCCATCTTCTTCCGGGGCAGAGCCGCGAAATAAATTTTGAGCTTCCGGTGAGGGAGCTTGGCTTTTATGACCGGGAGCTGAACTATATTGTCGAGCCTGGGGAATTTGAGCTTTTTGCAGGGAAAAGCAGCGCGGACTGCCTGATGAAGAAATTTACGGTTGTCTGAAATGTATGATGAATATGTCAGAAAAGTTATGGATGAAGAAAATCCAAATTGTTATGCTGTATCCAACATAATAAACATTGGAGGGATACACAATGAAACACAAATATGTTACAGCAGCGGCCGGGGCGCTTATGGCTGCCCTGCTTTGTACCGGCTGCGGCCAGGCGGCACAGCAAAATGCCGGGCAAAATCCAGATGGGGGAACGGACGGTCCGGCTTCAGAGACGGAATTAAGCCGTCAGGCTTCGGAGTCCGAAGGCGGGGAAAGCAAAGCCTTCCGGTTTGAAGCGGAGGATGCCAATCTGAAATATTGCAGTGAGCAAAGCGATCCTTTTGCCGAGCCTAAAAGCTATCTCACCGATGAGGGAGAAGCGGTGATTAAAAAAATTTTCGGGGAAACGGCCAGGGCCGAGGATGTTATCGGTATTTTAGGCTTTTCCATAGATGAGATTAACGGGTGGACGCCGGAGCTGACCGGCGCTTCCGAAGATGCCAGCGGCGGGAAATACCTGCGCCAGCTCGATTCGCCTGAAAATGCCGTGCGCTTTGAGCTTCATGCCGACCAGGCGGGGGATGCCGTGCTGACCTTCCGGGTGGCCAGCAATGACCTGGACTGGATGGGGAAAAAGACAAACGACATAGACCATCTGGAACAGAAGATGGCAATCACAGTGAATGGCACTATGCTTGATCTTTCCGGTACGGTAATTAAAGGAAGCGACAGCCTTACGGAAACCGCATGGCAGGATATAAGCTTTGAAACAAGCCTCAATGAAGGGGATAACCTGATTGAAATTTACGTATTTTCCCATGAGGAGCAATATGCAAGAGACAGCTTTACCGAGGAAGGCATCCAAAAAAAGATAACGGTGGAAACCGTATGCGATAAGCTCCCCAATTTTGACTACCTGGATGTGCAGAGCGCCGCCAACGTTACGTGGTCAGAGGCAGAAAGCAGCGCAGCTGTCGGCGAGGGTGTTCCGGTGCTGGAATCTTTAGAGGTAGAGGTTCCTGAAAACTATACGATCTATACATGTGAATCTGTGGACGTCCTGCGCTATACTGTAACTGCGAATATGAGCGACGGCAGCAGCAGGGATGTTACAGATAGAAGTATTTTCACCGGGGATCTCAGCGCCCTGGGTGAACAGGAATTTGAGCTGTCGTATACGCAAAACGGGGTGACGGCCAAAGGCTCTTTTACCGCCAATGTGGAGTCCACCGATTTTGCCCTGGATCAGGTTCCCGAGGAATACAGGGGCGCCGATGCCGCCCAAAAGGGAACGGTCGAGCATATGGAATATACGACCTGTGAATATGGCGAGGATGGCGAGCCTTTGGAGGAACAGACCAATGAAGCCTATGTTTACCTGCCAGCCGGGTATTCCAGGGATCAGCAGTATAATGTTTTATACCTGCTTCACGGCGGCGGCGACAGCGCAGGCTTCTGGCTCGGACAGGGCGATTACGCGGCCGGAGGGGCAAAGGACTCCTCAGATAAAAACTTTACAGTGGCAATGCTGGATGCATTGATTGAAAAGGGCTACTGCGAACCGCTGATCGTTGTCACTCCGTCTTTGATGACTGAGGCTGAAAATACTCCGGAAAATGCCGGGGTCAATGGAACGTCAACATTTCAGTACGAACTGAAAAATGATCTGATTCCTGCCGTTGAAACAAAGTATTCGACTTATGCCGGCGGAGATGTTTCTGAAGAAAACCTTATCGCTACCCGTGAGCATCGGGCTTATGACGGGTTGTCTATGGGATCGATGACAAGCTTCCAGTCTGTGCTTATGGGATGCACGGATTATATCGGCTATATCGGAAGCTTTTCCGGCTGCAAGTCCGATGTGGCCGCAGTCACCGATTCGCTGAACACAGACTATGCCCAGTACCCGATCTTATATTGGTACAATGGGAATGGAACGGTTGATATGGCCCACGATGAGCACTGTGAAGCTTACAAGCAGATGCTCGAGCTTCTGCCGGATAAGCTTAAAGAAGGGGAAAATACCCTGTTTGCGGATAAGCCCGGACAGTCTCACAGCTATGAATCCTGGGTGATTGACCTTTACAATACCCTTGGCGTATTTTTCTAAGCTTATCGTAATTATTCAGCCATGGGGCTGAGGAGGAAAACTTTGGCGCAAGACGTCCGCCGGACGTCTTGCGCCGACCGGAGCACAGCCTAGACCGCAAGCTGGCATGCAGAGTGGCTTTTCCTTCCTTAAGTATAGAGCGTTTAGCTCGAATCGAGGGTTTAGCCTTGTTGGAGGCGGTTAGCAGCGTTAACTGCCAAATCTGAGATATGGCTGAAATTTTGCCATTGACCTTAAAAACATTCCCCAAATGGCTTATAAAATTTCAAAAAAGTTGTTGACAAACATCTATTTATCATGTATATTATTACTTGTCCTTAAGACAGCAACAAAAAATAAACAAAATAGTTATTATGCGCGAGTGGCTCAGTGGTGGAGTATCGCCTTGCCAAGGCGAGGGTCGCGGGTTCGAATCCCGTCTCGCGCTCTTTGCTTTTAAGCAAAACAGCGGCTTTGAGAGGAATTGCGGCTGTTTTTTTATTTCTAAAAATAGCATGATTTAGCACAAAAACTTAGAATAACTTAGAATAAAATATTTGAAATTTATTTTTGAAACACGAAAATTTTATTTTGGAAGGGCTTCAATAGAAAGCGGCAGTAACCTGAATGTTTATCAGGGAACTGCCGTTTCCTATTAAATAAAAAAGCTCCGCTTTGGAGATCGCACTGCGGCGGAATGGAAGATGTCGCTTCCAAGGCCCGTCGCATTCGGTCGTTGCCTGACGGCAACTCGTGCTCATACTTTGGGTGTATCAAATGTGCAGGCACAGGGTCAGGTAAACTTGTTCCTATGTCTGCCCACTTGATAACTTTCATAGTAACCTAGTCCTAATTATATTCTAAATTTTGGAACTTACATTTCCCTTAAATAATCCCCATACCAGTTAATAACCTCCTGCAGCCGGTAAAGGTCAGCTTCTTTTCCCTGCTTTCTCCAAATATCTTTGTAGGACATAAACCATGTTTCAAGCATGACGGCAGTTTCACATGGGGATGGGATTTGAGCTTGAGAGGGATCGACTTTGTCCGGTGTATGTGTGCCGGGGGCGTATGGATGTTGTCCGCCGTGCTCCTTATACCAAAGGTGGAAGGCAATCGTATTAAAAATATGCTGGCCTATGGCTGCGTTAATAAAGCAGGTCAGAGTGTATTTGACCGGGGCCGGAGCCTGGCAAAGGTAAGAGGAAAGCTGGAGGGTCAGCTTTGCAAGCTCTGTATTCACGGTTACATACTTTTGGAGCGAAAGCCCATCGAGCATGTTCTTTTTGTGGCTCCGGAAATATTGCGCAAAGGAACTGCCCTCAAATAATCCCTGGCTGTCCTCTTTAAAAAGAACTGCGGTTGTCCAATTCATTATTGCTTTTGTGGAAATTTTTGAAATACAGTCCATAACAGTTTCGGAAAAGTCGCGGTATTCGACAACCGATACCTGACGGCATATTTCGTCAAATGCCGGAATACGGCTGTTCCAGGAAAATGCAGCGCCAAGGATCAGGCCGAAGGCGGAAAAATCCGGATGGTTTGGATGGCCCATGTCGCCCCAGTCAGTATTAAGGACTCCATCTGCTTCATATTGATGGGCATAGGTACACATGCGGGAAATGTTGGCATAGGCATCCGGCATAACGTTAATAAGGCTGTTCCAGCCCTGGACGCCGGGGCAGACATATTGCTTCACACCCACGGAATGAAATGCCTTTACCGAGCTGTCATCCTGGTCCGGAGCATATCCCCAGTTTAAGCAAATGGTGCCGTTTGGGAGAATGGCTGCTTTTTTAGGGGCTGAAGCAATAATGTCTCCCCAGAACATGGGAATTTTTCCGCGGCGCGCTATATGCTGGCATAATTCGTCAACAAAGCGGATATAAACACTCTCACGGCCAAGCTGAGCTACCAGATCTTTTGTTTTTCCAAGGCCAATGTCAAAGGTTTCATCGGCGCAGATATTAAAATATTTTGAAGAAAATAAGCTCATATATTCGTCGATGCGTTCCTTCATAAGTTTTAGTGCCCGGGGATCCGATGCGTCCAGCGTGTGGTGGGCCATACGGTTTCCAAAGGAGAATGGCTGGCCTTCACTGCCATCCAGCTCGCATAATGATGAAAATGTTTTTGTTCCAAGCATTTTATAGAGGTGCCCGAAGGTGGAAATTGAAGGGATTAAATCAATGCCAAGCAGTTGGCAATACTGGTCAAATTCCATGATTTCCTCGGCTGTGAGGGGTGTTTCATCCCTCCATACTTCGCTGCAGCCGCGAAAAAGATAGCTGTGTTCCACATAAAATTGAAGCTCATTGATTTTATAATAGCTGCATCGGTCGGCAAGCCTTTTTAAAGCTGCAAGATCCGGAATACGGCCGCGGGTCGTATCATGGTAAAAACCGCGGTGGCGGATTTTTGGATAATCTTGGATGAGAGCGCCGTGCAAAAGGGCACCCTCCTGGGAAATGATTTGCCGCAGCGTTTGTATGCCCCATAGTACTTCTCTTTCCCCAGCCCCAGATACGATAATGTGGTCTTGTGTAATACCCAGCACATAGGTGTCTTTCTCAAGGTCAAAATCGGTTCGGAGCCAGATTTTGTGCGGACCGGAAAATTCACGCACGGCAATGGGGATATGCAGCCCGGTGGCCTCTTCAATGGTATTTTGCAGCAGGCGGGCGTGGTGGAAGCCTGCCGTTTTTTTAGAAAGATTCGGGCAAATAAGAATACCGTCGCATAAATAGAGCTGAAAAACGATTTCCCGATTCCACTCAAAAGACTGGGGTGCAGGAATAATATAAGGTTTATGGTACATGATAATTCCCCCTGTTTGCTTATAATATATTTCCCTGTTTCATAGGGTGTTTTCATTTTACAATACTTGTAAAGGTTATACAATAATATAGGGTCAGATAAATCGGCTTTTGTGCTTGCCTTAGGATAACTTTAATAAAAGTATCCTATTGTTGCCATCGTTTCCTTTTCACAGTATAATATCTCTATAACACTGGAGTTTGGGAATTACTGTTTATAGAGTACCTGTGAACAGTAACGTTTGGGAGGCAGAAATAATGGGTAAAGAATATATAATATCAGCGTGTTCAGGAATAAAGCTTGACGTTAAAAAAGGTCAAAATATTACGGTAATTGATATAGAAGGCGGTCAAGTCGTTGATTTTTTCGCTGAGGCGGCAGACAGCCCAAATGAGTTTTTATCAACAGGGGTAACGATTGACTGCAATGAGTCTTTGAAATTAAAAATTGGAGATATTATTTATACGAATTTGTATCGCCCAATGATGAAAGTTCTTTCAGATGACGTTGGAGAGCATGATTTATTACACCCATGTTGCCGGCCAGAAATGTATGATTTTTTTTACCACAACGGTAAAGGACATCCAAACTGCTTCGACAATATCAATACAGCCCTTAACGAGCAGCGTCCTGTTATTACACCTGTTAATTTATTTATGCATACGAAAATCAATACGGACGGCAGTATTGTGGTAGAAGCGCCGATTTCCAGAGCAGGAGATAAAATTGTAATAAAAGCATTGCTGGATATTACACTTGGAGCCGCCGCTTGCAGCGTATCTGAAAGTAAATGTAATAGCGGTAAATGTTCGCCTGTTAAAATAATTATTGACTAAAGAAATGCCGGATTTGAAAGAGGATTGAATATGAATAAGGAATGGTCTGAACTTAATAAAACAATGCAGGCGCAAATAAAAAAGAAAGACACTTATAAGCTGGGTATTGATACGTTGCTTCATTTACGAAGCCAGTTAATGCAAGCCTTAGTATCCTTCAGGGAGGAATTATGCAGAGAAGATTTTAACTCAATCCCCTTTATAAACGCTGACGGCTATCATAGTAAGACGATTGCTTATTCTATTTGGCATATTTTTCGTATTGAAGATATAGTGGTACATACAGTGATCAACGAAGACGAACAAGTATTTTTTGCGGGCAATTATCAGGAGCGCATCAATTCACCTATCATTACTACAGGAAATGAACTCATTAAACAGCAGATTGCAGATTTTTCAAAACAGCTTAATCTGGAAGAACTCTATTCCTATATTTTTGCAGTACGTGAAAGCACTGAGAAAATGCTTGAACAGCTGCCCTATGACGAATTGAAAAGAAAAATACCAGAAGAAAGAAAAGGATACTTAGAATCGTTGAATGTAGTCAGCGACAATGAAAATGCCATTTGGCTGGTTGACTATTGGTGTAATAAAGATATTCGCGGACTCATTCAAATGCCATTTTCAAGACATTGGATAATGCACACAGAAGCCTGCCTGCGGATAAAGAACAGGCTACATTCATAAGCTTTACAGCAAAATTTTATACCGCGCTGTGCGCAGCACCGCCACGCATGAAAGCCGTAAGGCTGCATGCGTGAATAATGCGTCCATCTTTTGAGCTTGGGATTTGGCTATTTCTGGAGAATTTCCAACATTTCTTTCATAGATGCCTGAAACTCTTTTTCATTAGAATTGTAGAATAGAATCAGCTCTTTCTTTTTAGCCGGATCACCGATGCCTTTGGGAATAGAAAAATCACATTTGCTGATATATTCATCCCAGTGTGCAAGTTTCCATGTATCTCTGTCGCTGTTTCTTGCGATCATTCTTTGATGGCACACTTCGGGGTCTGTGACAACCCATATAATACAGAGCTGTACCTGCTTTTTTGACAAAGCTGCGCGCAGGGAACGGATATATTCAGGATTGCGGACTTCTCTTGTAAATGGTGCATTGATTAGAACAATATCGTCATATTCCAGCGCATCCATGGCCAGGTCAAGAATTGCCTCATACTCATAGTCACGGATGTTTTTTTCAAAAAAGTCTGAGCTTCTGTTGTAGGGTTCATTGGCGACTTTAAAAATTTGCTTGCTCAGAACAATTAAAGTATCTTTGTCCAGATAAACAACATGGTTCAATGCCTTTGCAAGCTGTTTGGCTACATAAGTTTTTCCGCAGGCCGGAGGGGAAGTAACAAGAATTAATTTTTTCATGGTGATGCCTTCTTTTCTGCTAAATTTATACTGCTGCTCACAGGCTGTACCGTTTGGCAGCACTTTCCGTAGGTCTGTTTCCGCTTATTATAATATGGCCGATCACGGCCGTATTATGGCTCCGCCTTGATGCGTACTTCCTCGCAACGGCAGGCTCGCTTGCGCTCTACGCTCCGCTTCGGTCGGCGCAGAACAGATGTCCACCGGACGTCTTGCGCCGCCGCGTGGAAGACGCAGTATAATGTCCACCTACTTGGACATTATACCATGGACACAGCCTTTTATACATGGACAAATTTAACAATTCTAAAAGTGCTCTTTAACATACTGTCGTTTAATTAAACAGGAGATTTGCTGCTATTGAGAAAAAATAACAAAAAGAGCTTTGACAAAAGACACACAAATGTATGCCATTGCAAAGCTCGTGCTTTTTACCAGGCCAAAACCTCACAGCCATCCTCGGTAACGAGGACAGTTACTTCCCACTGTGCCGATAAGGAGCCGTCTTCGGTATAGACGGTCCAGCCGTTTTCCTCATCACAAAAAATTTCATCACTTCCCATGTTGACCATAGGCTCGATAGTAAAAATCATACCCGGAACCATAAGCATTTCTGTGCCTGGCTCAGATACATAGCTGACCCAAGGTTCCTCATGGAATTGAAGGCCAACGCCGTGGCCGCCGATTTCCCGGACAACACTATAGCCATTTTTAACCGCATGGGCATGGACAGCCGCCCCCATGTCGCCCAGAAATGTCCAAGGCTTTACCATCGAAATACCGACCTTGACACATTCAAGAGTGACATCGACAAGGCGGCGGGCATCTTCTGAAACCTTTCCGATACAAAACATACGGGATGCATCGGAATAATAGCCATTATAGATCGTTGATATGTCCACATTGATAATATCGCCTTCTTTTAAAATATCATTTTCCGATGGTATGCCGTGGCATACCTGGTCATTGACGGAAGTGCATACGCTTTTGGGAAAGCCCTCAAACCCCAGCGGCGCAGGGATCCCTCCAAGTTCCGTTGTTTTTTCATAGACCATTTTATCAATTTCTCCAGTGGAAACACCGGGGCCAAGGTTGGCGGCAACATAGTCAAGAACTGCGTTATTGATCTTGCAGCTTTCTTTTATAAGGCGGATTTGCTCAGGCGTTTTGATCATTGAATGGTCAGGAACGCTATGGCCCTGATCTGCAAAATGCTGAATCTTTTCGTCAAAGGCCATATGGCATTTTTTGTATTTTTGACCGCTGCCGCACCAGCAGGGGTCATTACGTTCTAACTTTGTACTCATGGCTTCATATTCTCTTTTCTTTGCAAATGTTCTTTAATTGCCTGGAAGCTTTCCGGGCTTATCACATGTTCAATGCGGCAGGCATCGGAAACGGCTGTCTTTTCGTCAACACCGAGAATCATCAGCGCTTTTGAGATCAGTGTGTGGCGCTCATAAATTGTGCTGGCAATGGCATATCCAGATTCTGTTAAGGTGATAAAGCCATTTTCGTCGACCTTAATATGGCCGCTTTTCCGAAGATTTTTCATGGCAACACTAACGCTTGGCTTGGAAAAGTTCAATTCGGTAGCAATGTCAATGGAGCGTACCTCCGGCTTGCACTGACTGAGCATGAGAATAGTTTCAAGATAATTTTCGGCGGATTCATGTATTGCCAATGTTTATACCCCCTGTAAATAAAAAATATAGTATACTTTATCCTTTAAAGCATATCACAAAATTTGAAAAAGTTCAAATAAAGTTGGCGTTTACCCAATGCCGGCCGCAGGTGAAACATTATGGTTAGCAGCGTTAGCTGTGAAAATCCGAGTTGCATGGCTGATAGGTTACTGTGTACAGGTATCCTGTAAACAGTAACCTTCACGTTCTTACGCCGGGGAGAGCAAAGTGTTTGAGGCTGGTCTGAACAATAACCTGAATAGTTACAACCGTAATGTAGAAACTTTCTTTGTGTTGACAATCTCTTAAGAATGTGCTATTCTAATTATGGTTAGAAAAAACTAACCTCAAGAGGTGATTGATATGATAAATGGAGCAACAGCGGTCGTTTTAATAATACTTATTGTGATCGTTGGCCTTATTGTCCGCTATATGATAAAGAGTAAGAAAAGCGGGAACCCTTGCGGCGGGTGTTCAGGGAGCTGCGGAGCCTGCGGCGGATGCTCTCCGGTAAAAAAAGAGCGGTAGCGTCGTTGTTTACAGCGGATGGTCTGACTATTATATATTTTTTAAGTACAATTGGATAGAGGAAGAGGTTCTTCCCTTATCCGCTGCGATACAACATCCAGCTCACAGCAAAATGGTAAAAACCGGGCTATATAAGCCCGGTTTTTATTGTAATTGGCAAATGAATCCGATATACTATAAAAGTATAACCGTCCAGGGTTGCTTGGTACGTTGAGTTCAGCCAGCTGAACTGTTACCTGAAAAAATCCATTTAAAATCGCCTGCGGCGATGGGATTTTTGCACTCTTGTATCTTTTCAGACAATCAGCGCACACATTGAACACTTGGCGAGGTATTCTCGAGCCTAGTGAGAATGCGTACAAAGTAGTAAGTGCGCGGACCTGGCTGAATAGTTACGAGCTTACACAATTAGAAAAGAGGTATTCTATGAGACGGATTTACTTAAATGATGGATGGACCTTTTATCCGTCCTGGAGTAATGCATGTATTCGGACGACTGTGGCGGCCGAAGGGGAGAAGGTTCGTATTCCCCATACGGCTGCCATTTTACCATATAACTATCAAGATGAAGAAGATTATCAAAGGATATGCGGTTATGTACGTATGCTATCTGTACCGGAGGATTTTTCGGGAAAAGAGCTTTGGCTTACCTTTGAAGGGATTGCCCATAAGGCAGAGGTTTTTATAAATGGAAAAAGCGCGGCAAGCCATTTTTGCGGGTATACGGCATTTTCTGTGAATATTGCGCCGTATGTTCATTTTGGATGTGAAAACCGTATTGCTGTAAAGGTGGATAGCCATGAACAGCAGGCGCCATTTCACGGCGGTATTGACAACGCTCTGATTTACGGGGGCATTTACCGGGATGTCTATGTAGAAGTTAAAAAGCCTTCGCATATTGAAGATATTTTTATACGTACGAAGAATGGATATGAAGCCCGCTGTGAGCGGACAGCAGGAAGCCGGCGCATGGAAAAGCCCGTTTTGCACGGAGGTTCTCATATGGCGCTTTCTGTCCGGCTGTCGCGCGGGGCCTGTAAAGAAAATAAAGTTATCGAAGGCGGGGGCTACATCCAGGTTTCTGTTTTCGATGGGATGGATAATTGCCTGTGTGTTAAAAAGCAGCGGCTTAGCCGTTTTTTGGGCAGCGGCGGCTCATCCTTTGAAACAAATAAAAGCCGTACCGCAACGGTACGTATGAATTTTGAACAGGTTTTCTATTGGGATGTGGACCAGCCCTGCCTTTACTTTGCTGAGGTGCTTTTGTGGAGCGGCCGGGGAGAAATATTGGACAGTTCCAGGGTGAGCTTTGGATTTAGGGATATACAGTTTCGGCAAGACGGCTTTTACTTAAATGGCAGGAAGCTTAAGCTTATCGGGCTGAACCGGCACCAAAGCTTTCCATATGTGGGCTATGCTGTTCCAGAATCAATGCAGCGGCTGGACGCAGAGCTTTTAAAGAATGAGCTGGGAGTAAATGTGGTGCGCACTGCACACTGCACGCCTTCCAGGCATTTTATTAACCGGTGTGACGAATTGGGGCTTCTTGTATTTATGGAGCCTGCGGGAGGCAAAACGGCGGGAAACGGCCAGAGTGCTATAGTGAATAATGTGAGGGATATGATTGCCCAGTATAGAAATCATCCGTCAATTATTTTCTGGGAATTGAGGGAAAATGAGGAAGATTCGGAGGATGCTCTTTACATTAAAACAGACCGGATTGCCCGGCGTATGGACCCAACGAGAGTTTCCGGAAACAGTGCCGGAGCTTATGGCGTTTCTAAAAAAGCCGGATGTACTTATCCGGCAAAAATGTTTGATGATGAGACGCGCCGCTTAGAACATGCTATGCGCCATGCACGAGTGCTTGAAAATGTTTTTGGCAGTGATACGGCTGCGGGAAGCCTTGGCTGGTGCATGTCCGATTATCAGACCCGTCGGGGAGCCGGAAGCGGTGATGGGATATGCTATCATGGGGTGATGGACATGTTCCGGAACATGAAGCCTGCGGGCTGGCTTTATGCCAGCCAGGGCTGGGAGAATGTCGGTATGCTGTCATCAAATATGGATAATTGGGATTATGAAGCCGGGCGGCCAGGAAGTCTTTGGGTATTTACGAACTGTGATTATGTGAGAGCCTTCCGGGAAGGGAGCTTTTTGGGAGAATTTTTCCCGGATCAGAGCCGTTTTCGGCATTTGCCCCATCCCCCGGTGGAAATTCCGGCGCACATTCTTTATGGAGACAGGTTACAGCAGGGAAACGGAATATTTCGTTTTGAATTTATTAAAAATTGCCGCCTTATTCAGCGGATCTTACGGCGGCCAGCGTCAAAAGCCTATTTAGATGTACTGTGCAGCCATACCTGTCTTGTGGAAAGAGACAGCTATGATATGGCGCTGCTGCGCATACATGCGGTGGATGCCCAGGGTCTTTTGCTGCCGTATTATAATGAGCCGGTGCGCATTAAAGTGTCGGGGCCGATAGCGCTTGTAGGGCCTGACACGATAAGCCTTAAGGGCGGCTGCTTTGGAACCTTTGTCCGTACCTTGGGAGGAAAAGGCAATGCGAAGATAACTTTATTTGCCTGTGGCATGGAGCCTGTAGAAGTTTATATGAATGTGAGGAAAGAGCCGGCAAAATCCTCCTGATGCGGAGTTCTTACGTAAAGCGCCGTTTTCTGAATGTGGACAGCAAGGACGCGGAAACTTTACAAAAAGATGCCGTTTAAATGTGAACATACATTGTGTCAGAAGATCATAATAACAGTATAGCCGATAGAGATTGTGAAACGAAGTCCTATCGGCTATTTTAATTGTTCGACGTACGCCTCTTTGTGTGATATGATAATCAATGACATTAGAAATACCAATGCCGCACCGTGCGCGGCGCTACTACATATAAAAGGAGCATTTTCATGGAAAATACATCCGAAAACAGAGAAAAAAATACGCGAAAAATTGCAGAGCGGGCGCAAAGGCTGACGGATCATTTATGTCTTGGGATCCTGGCCCATGTGGACGCGGGGAAAACAACATTGGCTGAAAGTATGCTTTACCTTTCAGGAAGTATTAGGAAGCAGGGCCGTGTCGACCATAAGGACGCTTTTTTAGATACCTATGAGCTTGAGCGGGCGCGGGGGATTACCATATTTTCCAAACAGGCCCGTTTCTTACTTGAGAACAGGGAAATCACCTTATTAGATACGCCGGGCCATGAGGACTTTGGGGCGGAAATGGAACGGACATTGTCCGTGCTGGATTATGCGGTGCTGATCATCAGCGGGGCGGACGGTGTCCGCGGGCATGATGAAACGCTTTGGCGGCTGCTTGAACGTTATCGTATACCTACCTTTATATTTGTCAATAAAATGGATCAGCCGGGCTGCGTCCGGGAAGAACTGCTTAAGGAGCTTAATGAAAAGTTTAAAAGCCATTGTGTGGATTTTTCGGAAGCTGTGGCTGAAAAAAAGCCGGCAGGGGAGGCTTTTTTGGGCAGCGGGCAAAAAGGCGAAGCTTTGAATGCTGCGCGCTCTGGATTAAACAGTGATTTCCTGGAAGCTGTCGCTATGAGCGGCGAAACGCTTCTGGAAAAATATCTTGATACAGGAAATATAGAAAATTCAGAGATTGCCCGGGAAATTAAGGCCCGCAGACTTTTTCCGTGCTTTTTCGGCACCGCGCTGAAAAACGAAGGGGTTTGGGGCCTTCTTTGGGGGATTGATACATATACTGTCTGTAAAGAATATCCCGCAGAATTTGGCGCACGGGTTTATAAAATATCCCGGGATGATAAGGGAACACGTCTGACGCATATGAAAATTACCGGGGGCGTCCTTAAAGTAAAGCAGCCCTTAAGCACAGCCGGAGGGGAGCCGGAAAAGGCGGATCAAATCCGAGTGTATTCCGGTTCCGGATATAAATTAGAAAGTGAAGCCGCTGCCGGCGATATTTGCGCGGTGGCCGGGCCTGTGCATACCTATGCAGGTCAGGGGCTTGGCGTCCAGGCCGACGGCACAGGCCCGGTGCTTAAGCCTGTGCTTACCTATGAAATACGGCTTCCTGAGGGCAGCAATGTCCATGAAATGCTCCTGCGCCTTCGGGAGCTTGGCGAAGAGATACCTGAACTTAATATTGTGTGGAACGAGCAAAGCCGGGAGATCCACGCCCAGGTTATGGGGGAGGTCCAGCTTGAAATTTTAAAAAGCATGATTGCCAGCCGCTATGGCGTAGATGTGGAATTTGGCCCGGGCAGTATTGTGTATAAAGAAACGATTGCCGAAGCTGTGGAGGGTGTCGGGCATTTTGAACCGCTGCGCCACTATGCAGAAGTTCATTTGCTCATGGAGCCTTTGCCGGAAGGAAGCGGCCTTATTTTTGCTGCGGACTGCTCTGAGGATGTATTGGACCGTAACTGGCAGCGGCTTGTGCTGACTCATTTGGCGGAACGCAGGCATCCGGGCGTTCTTACAGGGTCGGAAATTACAGATATGAAAATAACACTTATGTCGGGCCGTGCGCATTTAAAGCATACCGAGGGCGGTGATTTCCGCCAGGCCACGTACCGGGCCGTACGCCAGGGGCTTAAAAGCGCCCGGTGTATTTTGCTTGAGCCGGTCTATGCCTTTTCCCTGGAAATTCCCGGGGAGAATGTGGGGCGCGCTTTGTCGGACATTCAAAAAATGTGCGGTACCTTTGAGCCGCCGGAGATTTTTGGAGAAATGTCAGTCATCCGGGGAACTGCCCCGGTAGCGCTGATGCGGGGCTATCCGTCGGAGGTGTCTGTGTATACAAAGGGCCGGGGCCGCCTCTTTTGCGAGGTTTTAGGCTATGCGCCCTGCCATAATGCCGATGAAATCATAGCTGCCGCCGGCTATGACAGCGAGAGTGATTTGGAAAACCCTACGGGTTCTGTATTTTGTGCCCATGGTTCTGGATTTAATGTACCCTGGAATGAGGTTCCCCAGTATATGCATTTGCCAAGCTGCCTTAAAAGGCAGGAGGCTCAAGGCGCTGTTAAGGAAACGGCGGCTTTTCCGGAAAAGGTGGAAAGTATCGGCTGGGCGGACGAAAAAGAGCTGGAAGAAATTTTTGTAAGAACCTACGGGCCGATTAAAAGAAACGTTGGCCGGCGAAAGCAAATCGGCGGGCCGGAAAAGCGCGGCAGCGGACAGGCGCCTGAAAACATACATACCGGTGGAAGCCCCAAGAAAACGCGGGGGAGCGCAGACAGGACAGGGGGTGGGTTTGCAGACAGGCCGGCTTACCATAACGATAAAATTTTTATAAAGCATGTGCCAAAAGAGTATCTTTTAGTTGACGGATATAATATAATATTTGCATGGGATGACCTTAATGAGTTATCCAAAACGAATATGGACAGCGCCCGGATGAAGCTTGCAGACATTTTGTGCGATTATCAGGGCTATTGTAACAACACATTGATTCTTGTTTTTGACGCTTACCGGGTCGAAGGGCATCCGGGAGAGATACTCAGATATAAGAATATTTATATTGTGTATACAAAAGAAGCTGAAACAGCGGATCAATATATCGAAAAAACGGTCCATGATATTGGGCGCAGGCATCATGTGACGGTAGCAACCTCTGATGGAACAGAGCAGGTCATTATTATGGGCCAGGGGGCAAGGCGCCTTTCTGCCAGAGGACTGTTAGAAGAAATACAGGAAGCCCGTAGGGCGCTTTCGGAAGCCTATTTGAAGCGCCACAGCAAGGGCGGCCAGTACCTTATGGAAAATATTCCTCAGGATATGGTACAGCTTATGGAAGATATACGCCTTGGCTACCGGGAGTTTGAAGATGCGCATATACGCCAGGAGGAAAAACGCCGGGATAATTTTGGGCCTTTGCAAAAGAACCCAAAATAACGAGGAAAGGGGTAAGAAGCAGTGAAAGAATTTGATTTTTATGGTGAGAAAATTGTGATCAGCGATGGCTGGGAAAACTATATCCGTCTCCGTCAGGAGATGGAAAAGATTGCCGGCCAGTTGAAGGAAGAATTTATACAGCGCTACAAAAATGAATACCGCAGTATTGACCAGGTTGTAGCAAATGTATTTAATGTGGGCGAGGAATATATTGTGCGTGCAGCCTCCTGGTGCATTGAGCTTATGGGCAGGAATCATATTTATAATTATGATACGGAGCGGTTTATTAAAAGCTTTGGCCTTCCTTCGATGGAGGTTTGGATTAATGCCTGTGACAAGATTGCCAATTCCTATACATCCATTATTGTTAACGCGGCGATGTCCGGGGCTGTGAAGCAGTGGCAGCAAAATTACCGCAGTAAATGGCTTGGCAGCGCATTTTCCTGTATGCCCGCAGTTGGGAAAATGCCGGTGGACTGGTCTACGGGAATGGAATATCCGTCTGTCGGCGACAGTATTGCCCCCGGCGTCTACCCGAATCTGGTTGCACTGTTTAACAGCGAGGACACGCTGAAAACTTTGGCTGAAAGCTTATACCGCGCCGTTGCAGGAATGCATAAGGGCCTTGTCCGGGTACTGATCGAACAGTCCGACCATGAGATTTTAGGCCTTGATGACGAAAAGCTCCGGGATTTTCCAGTAGTTTTTAATAATATTGTCGGCGGGCTTGTGGCGCCAGAGGACATTGTTGTTCAGGCGGCTTCTCTCGTGCGCATTTATCCATTTAAAAAAGAATTGTATATGTTTATGTTTGACAAGTACGGCGATCCGGGGAATACATTGCCGGAAATGACAAAATATTTCGGCCTTGGGGATTTTATAGATCATTATAAGGTAAAATCTGTGGAAACAAAAATCGGAGAAGTAGATTTTACCGATCTTACGGCCCTAAAGGACGGGCAGGAAAGAATCCGGGAAATCTGCCGGCAGGGAGGCGTGGAATCGAAGGATTATATGGCTGCCTTTGATGAGCTTGTAAAAATTGCCGGCACTTATGCAAGAAATGTAGACGGTATTTTGTATGAGGATGATACGTCCGCAGATAAGGCCAGGAAGGAGCTTAAGTCTCTTTTTGAAAGAACCGATGAAATGAGCGGCAATAAGGAGGATGAAATCCGCAGTATTATTCAGGATGTGGAGCAATTTTCCTGCCAGAGCCGTCAAAAGTATATTTCTTATTTGGAGGAGGCTTTAAAACGGGCGGAGCTTCGGTACAAAACAGTCAAAAATATGATGTTTGACAGCCGTGAGGAGGCGCAGAAGGCACGGAAGGAATGTGAAGATTTTGAGGCTCTGCTTGCATCGCCGTGCGGCAGCCCACAGGAGCTTGAAAAGCTTAGGAACTGCGCGGACGCCATGGAAACAAAGGTTAAGGAGCTGTACGCCCACCTGGCAGGCGTTATGGGGGATGTATGGAACCGACAGGATATTTTATATTCTACAAAAGCGCTTTACCGCCCGGAAAAACGCAACGCTTATACGGCGATGTGGTTTGAGGCACTGGAGCTGTTTAATGCCGGGGAGATTATTGGAATTAAAAACGATTCATACCTTAAGTGGTATGAAATGATGCGCCGGGATTTCCTGACGGTCAAGGGCGTCATGTACGACAACGCCCAGGAGGCGAACCGCAGCTATTATAAGGTTCTTTCCCATGCAATTGCTTATAAAAAATATATTGACGAGAAAAATAATGCCAGTAAGGGATTTTTCTCATCATTAAAAAACAGCGTTTCAGGGCTTTGGGCAGAAAAATATCAGGATGATTTTGGATGGATCACCCTTGGAGGCACCCGGTTTTTGCCGCCCGATACCGAGGAGGAGGGCGCGGCGCTTGAAAACCAGTATGAGGCAATGATGGCGCCTATGAACGCCAATCTTAACAGTGTCCGGGCACTTATGGAGCGTATTCACGCGCCATACATACAGCAGGATGAAACGCTTTCCCTAAAGCCATTGATGACAGAGGATAAGCATATTTCCGGGGATGAAGTCATTTCCATAATGAATAAGGCATTAAAAGTCTGCCCGCTTAATATGGGCCGGATTCGCGTGACTTCGCGCAGAATCAAGGAAAATATCTGTAAAAGCTGCGGGGCTAAGCTTCCTGAGGATGCGCTCTTTTGCGTAAAATGCGGGGCTAAGCGGGAGTAAGCAGTTGCACAAAGGAAGTGAAAGATAATGAATATCCAACGTATTTTTGCGGTTTTCTTTAGCCCGACCCATGGCACAAAAAACTATGTGGAAGGTCTTGCCCGGGAACTTTGTAAATATCCGGAAATGCCCGGATATTTTGAATGTATTGATCTTACGGATATAGAAACGCGCAGACAGCGCCGCAGTTTTTCAGAAAATGATCTGGTGCTTTTCGGAGCACCGGTCTATGCTGGGCGCCTGCCTTTCGTGGATGGAGGTATTTTTGAAAATCTGAGCGGCAGCCATACGCCTGCTGTTTTCAATGTCAGTTATGGGAACCGGGAGTTTGAGGATGCCCTTTTAGAAGAAAAAATGCTTTGCGAGGCCCGGGGATTTGTAGGGATCGGGGCAGGCGCGTGGATTGCGCCGCATACGTTTTCAGGCAAAATTGCGGCAGGACGTCCTGACGCAAAGGATCAGGAAAAAATCACTGAATTTGCCGGAAAGCTGTACGCTCTGCTTTTACGGCCGGAGGAGATTTCGGGAGCCGTTGGTGTGCCGGGAAATTTTCCTTATAAGGAAATAAAAACTATGGCTTTTTTCCCGGACGGATCTGACGGATGTACCCGCTGCGGTATTTGCGCCAGCGTCTGCCCTGTGGGTGCTATTTCTGTCGAAGAACCGGAAAAAACTGACACAAGGAAGTGTATTGACTGCTTTGCCTGTGTCCGGGCATGTCCGGTGTCTGCACGTAAGGCACAGAGTCCGGCTTTTGAGGCTACAGTAGAGTGGCTCGAAGGTTCTTTGCTTAAAATACGCAAAGAAGCACAGTTTTTTGAAGTATAGTTTGTCTTAGGGCGCCCGGGGGGATTATGGGAAGATTCGTTAAATAATAAATCAGATAGGGGAAGGTCTTCTTTCCCTATCCGCTGCGATATAATACCCAGCTCACAGCCTTGCTGTCCGGCAGATGGCTGCCTGTGTGAACACGGCGGCTGCTTGCCGGGTTTATCGCACGAAATGCGCCGCGGCATAAGCCGCGGCGTTACTATTTACAAAAATTTTGTCACCGAAGATTTGACTTTATGACTTTTGGTTGTTTAAACAACATACAATTTCTGGAAAACAGTATAAATTTATATTTATAGTTTACTTACTCAGCTATTAAGATTTATAATAATATCGTGTGAGTGTTCCCGGATCCGCGCGAACTAAAGCGCTGATTTTCAGGCTCGGGTAAGCGCAAAGCAATCTGCGGCATCACAATATGAGTGTCTGTTGGAAGGAGTGTTTTTATATGATGAACCCAAGAAAAGTTGCTGTTGTCGGATGTGGTTTTGTAGGTTCCTCGATTGCCTTTAGTTTAATGCAGAAGGGAATCTATTCGGAGCTTGTGCTTATTGACGCAAATCATGCAAAGGCGGAAGGCGAAGCGCTGGATTTAAGCCATGGGCTTCCTTACACCGCAGCGATGGATATATATGCAGGAGATTATAAGGATGTTGCCGACTGTTCTCTGATTATTATTACAGCAGGGGCGAACCAGAAGCCAGGGGAAACACGGCTTGACCTGATTGGAAAAAATGTGGCTATATTAAAAAGCATTATTCCACAGATTACAGCCACCAGTTTTGAAGGTATTTTGATGATTGTATCAAATCCGGTGGACGTACTGACCTATGCGGCCTGGAAGATTTCCGGCTATCCGGCGCACCGGGTGATTGGTTCGGGTACGGTTCTTGATACTGCCCGTCTTAAATACATTCTCGGACGCCACCTGGATGTGGACAGCCGCAGCGTTCACGCGGTTATTATTGGCGAGCATGGCGACAGTGAGCTGGCCGTATGGAGCGGCGCGAATGTATCTGGTATTGACCTGAACCATTTTTGTGAAATCCGCGGCCATTTTAAACATGATGAATCCATGCAGCGCATTTACGAGGATGTGCGCGACAGTGCCTATGAGATTATAAAGCGCAAGGGGGCGACCTACTATGGAATCGCAATGGCAGTAGCCCGGATTGCGGAGTGTATTGTGAAGGATGAGCAGGCGGTACTTCCGGTATCTGTCATTCTTGAAGGCGAATACAAACTTTCCGGCCTGGCCTTAAGTATTCCTTCGGTTGTAGGAAAGCGCGGTGTGGAAAAGATTCTTGAAATCCCTTTGAACGAGAAGGAGGACGAGGCTCTTCACAGCTCCGCAGGGCAGCTTTTGGGCGTTATTAAGGAATTGGAATTTTAAAGGAAATGAAACGGCCCTCAGCCGTCGGGCTTCCATAATGCGGAGGCTTGGCGGCTGAGGGTATGTTTGCAAAATCATAGGAAGAAGGTGGTATCGTGCAGCTTCCTTATTCTGAGGAATTAGATGTTGGACAGCTTTCAAGGCTGTTTGGAAATACAAGTGAATGTTATAAATTCTTTTGGTTTAAAGCAATTTTAACCAAAATCCGGGAGGGAAGGTGTGAGTTTTCCTTTGAGGAACTGGTGAATGAAATGATAGCGGAAGCATGGTATATGGTGACAGAATATCACCTGAACCTTGGCCCGAGAGATAATCTTGAATTGCTTGTTTTACATCTTCATCACACAACAGGAATTAAACCGTCAGAAAAGAAGTCTGTGATTTTAAGCTGCCTGGAAAATTGCAGCGATAAGTTTGTGGTTAGGCTTAAAAAGGTTCTGACAGAAAATGTTCCCTACCGTCTTCTTGCTCCATTTTTGCCAGACTTGAAAAGCTGTGATTTTGATTGCTCTGTATATGAGAGAATTAATAAAATTAACCAACATCAACGGCTGATGTATTATTTTAGAGAATATAATGGTATCTATACTCAGATCGGCATGGATTCGGATTGGATTGAATATATAAAGAAAAATCAGGAAATAATTTACGGCTGGCTGCAATATCATATGATTATTTACCTTCAGAAACGCAATCCCAGTGTTCCGGGTATTGCGGATAAGCTTTTTCCCCCAGTTGAGCGAAAGCTCGAAAAAGTAAAGCGCTATTGGAAGGCGATCATAGATGTAGAACCGGTTTATGATATTTATGGAAATTACAGGCTGACCGATAAAGATATTTCCATAGATCATTTTGTTCCGTGGTCCTATGTGGCCCATGATGAGCTATGGAATCTGCATCCTACGACGAAAAGCATAAACAGCCAGAAAAGTAATCATCTGCCAAACTGGGAGAAATATTTTTCAGAGTTTTGTAAGCAGGAATATAAGGCTTATGAGCTTATATGGAGATGGGATAAAGTCCATGAAGCTTTTGAACGCTGTGCTAAAGAACACATAAATAGCAATGATGTCCGTATTCGCCTTTATACAAAAGGGCTGGATTTTCATAGATTTAGTTCACAGTTAGAGGAGGTTATGCTTCCAGTGTACCAGTCTGCGAAAAATTGCGGCTTTGATGATTGGATGTATAAGAAAAATGAATAAAACAATCGAATATTATAATCAGCATGCACAGGAGTTTTGTGAGGCTACTGTAAATGCGGATATGTCATTTTGCAGAAATAAATTTTTATCATATATTCCTAAGGGCGGCCGGATTCTGGATGCTGGCTGTGGAAGCGGGCGGGACAGCCGGGCGTTTGGGCTGGGAGGCTACAAGGTAGAGGCTTTTGACGCATCGGAAGCGGTATGTGAGTATGCCAAGGCTTACACAGGGCTTCCTGTACGTTGTTGTGGCTTTGACGATATTTCGGGAGAATATCGATATGACGGAATATGGGCTTGTGCGTCTTTGCTGCATCTAAAGCCGGAAGCTTTGGACGATGTATTAGAAAAGCTATATACTGCCTTAAGGGCTGGCGGTATATTATACGCTTCCTTTAAAGAGGGCAGCTTTGCAGGTTATAGAAACGGACGTTTTTTTTGCGATTTTACAAAGAATACATTAAAAATAATTTTGGACAGGAGATCACTGTTCTATCCGCTGGAATATTTTATAACCACAGATGTCCGGCAGGATCGGAAAAATGAGCGGTGGATCAATGTGATTGCCAAGAAAATGCCGTCTGTCAGGTAAGGTGAAGCGCTGCTGTTTGTCCTCCATGGTGGAGCCAAACGCAGCATTAAAGATTTGTAAAACAGCCATGCTATGTAACTGATGTGAAGGGAGGGCGTTTTAGATGATATTAAGTGTGAGCCGCAGGACGGATATTCCGGCGTTCTACGGGGAGTGGTTTTTTAAGCGCCTTCAGGCAGGTTTTGTCTATGTGAAAAATCCTATGAATCCCCGTCAGATCAGCCGGATTGACCTGTCGCCGGAGGTTGTGGACTGCATTGTCTTTTGGACAAAAAATCCAGAGCCAATGCTTAAATATTTGGACGAGCTGAGCGGATATCCTTTTTATTTTCAATTTACGCTGACGGGTTATGGTACGGATATAGAGCCTGGCTTGGGCGGCCAAAAGGAGCATTTGCTGTCTGTTTTTGCCAGTCTTGCACAAAAAATCGGGCGGGAGAGAGTGATCTGGCGCTATGACCCTATTATTTTTACACCCAAATATACGGAAGCTTATCACCTTTATGAATTTGAGAAGATAGCAAAGGCCCTTTACGGGTATACGGATAAGTGCGTGATTAGCTTTGTGGATATGTATGCCAAGATTAAGAAAAATGTCCGCCGTCTTGAATTTGCCTCCCCGGACCCGGGCAGGATTGCGGCTTTTGCCGGGAAGCTTCGGGAAATTGCGGAAAGCTTTCGTATGGAGATGGCTTCCTGTGCAGAGAGGATTGACTTGGAAAAATGGGGCATTGCTCATAATAGCTGTATCGATAAAGCGCTGATCGAGAAGCTCATTGGCGGCAATATCACAGCAAAAAAGGATAAAAACCAGCGGGGCGCCTGCCAATGCGTTGAAAGCATTGATATAGGCAGCTATAATACCTGCCCTCACGGGTGCAAATATTGTTATGCGAAT
>JAGZDD010000150.1 GCA_018369015.1 Clostridiales bacterium
CATTTTTGCGATAGCCTCTGCCCGGTCTTTACCATGGACAATTAATTTGGCAATCATCGAATCATAGGTCGGCGGTATCGTATAACCCGGATAGACCGCCGTATCCACCCGAATACCATTGCCCCCTGGAAAATGAACCTCTTGTATGGTTCCCGGCGATGGCCGGAAGTTTTTCTTGGGATTTTCCGCGTTAATCCGGCACTCAATCGCATGGCCCGAAACCTTAATATCTTCCTGTGAAAAAGACAGAGGAAGCCCTGCGGCAATGCGGATCTGTTCCTTAATCAGGTCAATCCCCGTCACCATCTCTGTCACCGGGTGCTCAACTTGGATACGGGTATTCATCTCCATAAAATAAAAATCCTTATTGCCGTCGAGTAAAAACTCAATGGTTCCCGCATTTTCATAGCCTACTGCCCGGGCGGCAGCCACAGCTACAGCACCCATGCGCACTCTTAAGTCCCCGCCAATGGCACAAGAAGGGGATTCCTCTAAAACCTTCTGGTGGCGGCGCTGGACCGAGCAGTCTCTTTCACCTAAATGAACAACATTTCCCTGCTTATCCGCCAATATCTGAAATTCAATATGGCGGGGATGAACAATATATTTCTCAATATACATCGTATCATCCCCAAAGGCATTGACGGACTCCATCTGTGCTGTATGAAAGCTTTTTCCAAAGCCAGCCTCATCCCAGGCTATGCGCATTCCTTTCCCGCCTCCGCCGCTGGACGCCTTAATCATCACAGGAAAACCTATCTTTTTGGCGATCTCAAGTCCTGCCAGGGCGTCATATACCGGCTCCTTTGTGCCCGGAACAACGGGAACCCCTGCTTCCACCATCGTAGCTCTGGCCTGGGATTTATTCCCCATCTTATGAATCAAATCTGAAGACGGCCCGATAAATGTAATATGGCACTCCTCACACATTTCCACAAATCTTGTATTTTCTGACAAAAAGCCAAAGCCCGGATGAATGGCATCTGCGCCGCTGATGACTGTTGCGCTGATAATATTTTCCATATTCAAATAGCTGTCTTTTGAAGGCGCAGGGCCGATACAGACGGCCTCATCCGCCAACTGGGTATGAAGCGCCTGCGCATCTGCCGTGGAATATACGGCAACGGTTTCAATTCCCAGTTCACGGCATGCCCGGATAATGCGAACGGCAATTTCTCCCCGGTTAGCAATCAATACCTTTTTCATTTATATTTCACCTCATCATTTACCCGCCGGTTGCCTGAACTGTTTTCATTTAACCGACCATGAAGGTTAATTCTCCCGAAGCAACTAAAACATCGCCGTCATAGGCCTTGCCCTCGCCAACGCCCATAGGCCCTTTTTGCTTCGTAAGCTCCACCTCCATACGCAGCATTGTTCCAGGAACAACCTTTTTACGAAAACGGGCTTTATTAATACCGCCAAAATAAGCAATCTTCCCCTGCATTCCTTCCTGGGAAAGAATAAGCACCGCACCCACCTGTGCCATCGCTTCCATAATCAGGACACCGGGCATTACCGGTTCCTGTGGGAAATGCCCGGCAAAGTAAGGCTCATCATAGGTAACTGCTTTATAGCCGGTTGCTTTTTTCCCTTCCTCTATGATTTCCACTTTATCGACAAGCAAAAATGGATGTCTGTGAGGAATAATTTCCATAATTTCTTTAATACCAAGTGTTTTCATCGCTTTAATACCAATCCTTTACTTACTATGAAAGCCCCGGACGGCGGCTATGAGGCAGGGCGTGCTTGCACGCAATGACTCATAGACATCGGACAGGCAAGGTGGTATGAGTGCGGGTTATGCCGAAGGCAGAACGTAAAGCACGAATACCACCGGCAGATGGCGGAGTGCCGCAGGCACGGAGCCATCTGGCTTTCATGCATAGTGGTGCCGCCTTCAGGCGGCATGTCTATTTACTTTACTTTGAATAAAGACTGGCCATACTCCACACTCTGGGCATTCTCTACGAGAATCTCTTCGATCACTCCATCGACATCGCTCTCAATCTCGTTCATCAGCTTCATCGCCTCAACGATACCAACGACCTGCCCTTTTTTTACAGTGTCGCCTACCTTCACAAAAGGCTCCTCTTCCGGGCCGGAGGCTCTGTAAAATACGCCGACAATCGGGGATGTAATAAATACGGAGCACTCTTGCCCTTCCTCTGCTGCCTTTTTATCCAAAGATGGCAAAGCTGCAGAAGCTCCCGCCAAAACAGCAGCCTCCTCCCCGGATTTAATATCCATGGCAGGCATGGTTTTAGCTATTTCCATAGCTGAAGGTGCCTGACCGACAGCTGTCACAAAACTCGCAGAGCCTTCCGAGGCAAAAGCCTGGCCTTTACTCTTTTCAATACTTATTTTAAGACATCCTTCCTCAACCGTCAAACTGGAAATCCCAGAAGCGTCGACTTTATCTATAAGCTGCATAATCTTATCAATATCCATATTCAGCCACCCTTTCCTTGTTACTGCCGGTTTCTCACGGCATCAGGTTATCCCCTTGCGGGGTTTCCTTGTTACTGCCGGTTTCTCACGGCATCAGGTTATTTGTTTTTTCGTAACTATTTAGCCATGCGGCAAAGGAGGGCAAAAACTTGGCGCAAGACGTCCGGTGGACGTCTGTCCTGCGCCGACCGAAGCGGAGCGTAGACCGCAAGCTGGCTTGCAGAGAGTTTTTGTTCTCCTTTAGTCTAGGGCGCTTAGCCCGAATCGAGGATTTGGCCGCGATAGCGGCGGTAAGCAGCATTAGCTGCGTGAATCCGAGATGCATGGCTAAATAGTTACGTATTTTCTCACGAGGATTGTTCCGTTATGGCCGCCAAAGCCAAGTGAATTGGACAAAACGACATCCACATCAGCCTTAATTCCATTGACTGGCACATAATTCAAATCACATTCCTCATCGGGCATTGTAAGCCCAGCCGTTGGGTGAATAAACCCATCCTCAATCGATTTTACGCAGGCAATAAACTCTACGGCTCCTGCAGCGCCCAGAAGATGGCCAATCATCGATTTCGTAGAGCTGATTGGCACCTTGTACGCCGCGTCGCCCAAAGCCAGCTTAATTGCCCGGGTTTCAAACAAATCATTATGGTGGGTGCTTGTGCCGTGGGCGTTAATATAGCTGACCTCTTCGGGAGAAACACCAGCCTCCTTCATAGCGTCCATCATCGCCCGGGCAGCTCCCATGCCATCCTCCGCCGGAGAAGTAATGTGATAAGCGTCACTCGTAGCGCCATAACCGGTAATCTCGGCGAAAATATGGGCCCCCCGCTCAAGGGCATGGTCAAGGCTTTCAAGGACAACAACACCTGCGCCCTCGCCCATAACAAAGCCGCTGCGTTCCTTATCAAAAGGAATGGAGGCCCGGAGAGGATTTTCTGAAAATGTCAGTGCTGTCAGCGCAGAAAATCCGGCAATGCCAATCGGACAAATGGAGCTTTCTGTTCCGCCGGCCAGCATGACATCCGCATCACCGTACTGAATCGTCCGGTAAGCCTCGCCAATCGAATGGGTTCCTGTCGTACAAGCTGTAACGATGTTAATGCTCTTTCCTTTTAACCCAAACTGAATCGACACGTTTCCGGCCGCCATATTGGAAATCATCATAGGAACCATCAGAGGGCTTATTTTTGAAGGTCCTTTAGAAAGAAGCTTTTGCTCCTCCTTCTCCATATTTTGCAGGCTTCCCACGCCGCAGCCAATGGAAACACCTACGCGGTAGGCATCCTCCCGGCTCATATCAAGCCCGGCATTTTCCATAGCCTCCCTTGACGCAGCCACCGCAAACTGTGAAAATGCTTCCATACGGCGGGCCGCCTTGGCATCCATATAATCTTTAGCGTTAAAACCCTTAACCTCAGCTGCCAGCTTGGCCTTATAATCGGTTGTATCAAAATAAGTGATTGGCCCAATACCAACTTTACCTGCCTTCAATGACTCCCAATATTCATCCACACTGTTGCCCACCGGAGTAATGGCGCCCATACCGGTAATTACAACTCTTCTCTTCATAACATCCTCCTTAACCCATATACATGCCGCCGTCCACACTGATTGTCTGTCCGGTAATATATCTTGCCTCATCAGATACAAGAAATGCCACCGTATTGGCAACATCCTGTGTATTTCCCAATGTCTGTAAAGGAATCGCCTTAATAATTGCAGACTTCACATCCTCAGCTAGTACGTCAGTCATCTCAGTTTCAATAAATCCCGGTGCCACTGCATTCACAGTGATCCCCCGGCTTCCAAGCTCCTTGGCCGCAGACATTGTAAGGCCTATGATCCCTGCCTTTGAAGCCGCATAATTAGCCTGCCCGGCATTGCCTGCGCGGCCTACAACCGAAGAAATATTCACAATCCGGCCGCTGCGCTGCTTAAGCATTGGACGGGAAGCATGTTTAATGCAGTTAAAGGTTCCCTTTAAATTAATATTAAGCACGCTGTCAAAATCATTCTCGCTCATAGCCATCAGCAATGTATCTTTTGTGATTCCTGCATTGTTGACAACAATATCCAGACGCTTATATGTCTTGACGATCCATGTCATCATTTCCTTCACTTTGTCATGGTCCGCCACATTGCACCGGTAACAGGAGGCCGTGCCCTTAGCCTGGATAATTTCCGTCTCCACTGCCTTTGCGGCTTCTTCTGAGCCATTATAATTAATAATCACATGGGCGCCCTGTCCGGCCAGTGTTTTTGCAATCTGCCGGCCGATTCCCCGGCTGGCTCCGGTAACGAGGGCAATCTTTCCTGTCAGCATACATATTCCTCCAATTTTTTCAAATCCTCATATTTATCAATATTTACCGCCTTCACAGCTCTGTCAATACGCTTTAAAAAGCCGCACAATGTTCTTCCCGGTCCAATCTCAATAAAAGTATCCACGCCTCCGGCAATCATAGCACAAACGCTCTGCTCCCAGCGCACCGAAGAAGATACCTGGAGGGTCAGCAGCGTCTTAATCTCCCTGGCACTGTAAACATATTCAGCCTTCGTATTGCACACATAAGGAATATCCGAATCTGAAAAATTTACCGTTTCAAGCTCCCGGGCCAGTTTTTCCCCCGCGCCGGAAAGCATGGAAGAATGAAAAGGACCGCTGACTTTAAGAGGCGCCACTTTTCTTGCCCCCGCAGCCCTCAAAGCCTCCCCTGCCTGCTGTACCGCGCTGCTTTCCCCGGAAATAACGATTTGTCCGGGGCAGTTATAATTTGCCAGCTCTACAAGACCTTGCGTATCGCGGCAAATATTTTCCACAGTTTCATTGTCAAGCCCCAAAACCGCAGACATAGCTCCGCCAAAAGGAACAGCCTCCTGCATATAAATGCCCCGCTTCCTAACAAGTGCCAGGGCCAAGGCCGCGTCAAGCTTCCCTGCAGCCACTAAAGCCGCATATTCTCCAAGACTTAATCCAGCTGTCACATCGGGAACAAGCCCGCACTTTTGCACAGCCGCCAGCGCCGCAAGCTCAGCCGTAAGAAGACACACCTGGGTAAACTCTGTAATTCCAAGGCGGTCGTTTTCTTCAAAACAAATATCTCTCACCGCAAGGCCGGTCACTTTCTCTGCCAGTAAAAATATTTCGGCACTTTCTGGACAATTTTCATAAAAATCCTTTGCCATACCAATATATTGGGCGCCTTGTCCCGGAAAAATAAATGCGGTTTTACCCATAAAAACACCTCGCTAATTATTGTTTCTGTTTATGATTCCCATAAACAGAAACTATGAATCATATACTTTGATAATCAAAGTATTTCTCTTTTATAAAAGCGGGCTACAGAATCTGCTTTATCTAAAACACATTCCTGCCCGCTGCTGCATTTGCGTAACAGCTTCGGCAACTCAAGCTGCTGCATGCAAAAATTATGTCCAAAATCGAATCACTGCCGGGCCTTACGGATCACCGGGTGATTAGCCAGGCCGGGGGCCCTGAATCCTCATCATTAATGATAGGCGGCCATCCGGTCGCTCATAACCTGTTTTGCCTCAGAAACAATTTCCTGAATCATCTGGGCACAGGTCTGCTGCTTATGTACAAGCCCGGCAATCTGCCCGGCCATCACAGAACCATTTTTTGTATCTCCATCTACAACCGCTTTGCGCAGGCCGCCTAATGTCAGATATTCCAGTTCTTCAAAAGCAGCGCCTTCTTTTTCTAATTTTAAATACTGGCGCGTCATGGCATTGCGCAGGGCACGCACCGGATGTCCGGTACTCCGTCCAGTAACCTGGGTATCAATGTCTGATGCTTTAGCAACCCGATCCTTATAATTCTGGTGAATATTTGTTTCTTCTGCCAGAAGGAAACGGGTTCCCATCTGAACACCGGACGCCCCCAGCATTAATGCTGCGGCAAGCCCCCGGCCGTCGCCAATGCCGCCGGCTGCAATTACCGGAATAGAAACAGCATCTACAACCTGGGGAACTAAAGCCATTGTTGTCAGCTCGCCAATATGTCCGCCGGACTCAGTTCCCTCAGCAACAAGAGCGTCAGCGCCGCAGCGCTCCATGCGCTTTGCAAGGGCAACACTGGCAACAACAGGAATAACCTTCACTCCGGCAGCCTTCCACATAGACATATACTTTTCAGGACTTCCGGCACCAGTCGTTACGACCTTTACTCCCATATCCACAACAGCCTGGGCAATAGCGTCTGCCTCAGGATTTAAAAGCATAATGTTCACGCCAAACGGCTTATCTGTGAGTTCCTTACACTTTTCGATTTGCTTTAATACTTCCGCAGCGGGAGCGCCGCCGGCGCCGATCAGCCCAAGGCCCCCGGCATTTGCTACGGCTGCGGCCAGATGGTAATCTGCCACCCATGCCATACCGCCCTGGATGATCGGATATTCAATTCCTAAAAGTTCCGTAATCCTGGTTTGCATGAATTATTCCTCAATACCGTGTGCTTTCAGATAATTAATAACATCACCAACGGTCTTTAATGTTTCAAGCTCTTCTGTAGGAATTTCAATGCCATATTCTTCTTCAAGGTTCATCACCAATTCAAAAAGGTCAAGGGAATCTGCCCCTAAGTCGCCCTCAAATGTGGCACTCTCCACAACTTCACTTGGGTCTACATTTAACTGTTCTGCGATAAGGTCTCTCATTTTTTCTAACATATTGATTAATCTCCTTTATATTTATATTCCTATTTTAGATTTCGCGGACAACACGACAGATGTACAGCTTCACACAGCCGTCCGGCCATGGCCGCCGAATTACTTTGATAATCAAAGTATATCATCTTTTTGCCTGCTGTCAACACTTTTTTTCACAGGGAACCCTTTGCCCTAAAACAACCTTATTATAAACGATGTTTTGCAAAACCTCAACCATAATTACCGTTTTCTTGAAGATTTAAGCAAATCGACCATTTTATCCAGATTGCTTTTATAACCAATAACAAAAAAGCGTTTAACCATATTACTGTAAAACAATGCTATAACTATGGCAATGATCACACCGCCCCAAAAATAAAGTTCGTCCATTCCCAGCACTAAAGCAATACAAAGGCCGATCAGGGCGGCTCCTAATAAAATCATCCAGACTGCCGTGTGAATACAGTACATTTTTTTGTCTTTAATATTACTGTAATCACTGCGTCTTGGAACTTCCTTAAAGTATATTGTCTGCCCGCCAAGGAAAATCGCATACAGGCCTAATACTCCAAAAATACAAAGCGGCGGTACCTCCGCTAAAATCATTACTACAATGATGATACATGCAATGATCACCATTAAGTTATTCATACCATTTTTATTTAATTTCATCTTTTTCCTCCAGCTTTCTATGAGAGCTCCGAACGCCCGCTTAAAACGGCATATCTATCTTATAGAAAAAAGAGTGCGGAAGCATACAAAATCAGCCCCGCACTCTCTTTAATACTTTATGACCAGATTATCTTTTCATTATACAATGCCCGGGAATAACATGACTAATATCAGGCAAACAATTGTTCCAATCAATGTCATAAACACTGTCTGAAGGAACATCGGAAGATACGCATCCTTGATCTTAACCTGGGCTAAGCCGGTTGTCAAAATAATAAGACCATTAACCGGAAGCGTTTCAAATGTAGATACAGCAATCGCTGCTACACGCGCAAGAGCGTCCGGGTTGATTCCCAATGTGGAAAGGTCTCCCTGGGCCATACCCATGACAATACCAAGCCCCATACCAAGAGCTGCTGGCGGTGATGATGTGAAAGCCACAATAACAATAATCAAAATTGTGACTGTAATCATCGGAGGGAATGGAAGCTTAAACAGCATACCAACAAACGCATTAAACGCTTCTGTGTGCTGTACAACAGCTGCAAAACCGGCTGCCGCAGTGATCGTCATTAAGGCTGTGGCTCCATTCATAGCGCCGCCATTAAGAGAATCAATAATCTTTCCAACCCATGCGCCAACGCCGGACTTTGCTTCCTGATGTTTCGGGAAGAATTTGCTCATCAAAATCACAGTTGCGAGAATACCTACAACAAGAGCTAAGGAAGCGTTCTGGAAAATAATAAACAGAACAAAAACAGCCAGCATAGGAATTACAGCCACTACAAAGTGAGGTCTTTCCGCATCAATATTTGCTTCTTTGATCTGGACATTGCCTCTGTCAAATTTTTCATTTCTGCGCATAGCCTTTACAATCATGCCGGAGCAGATCAGATATACGCCAACTTCAATAATAATAAAGGAAATGAAACCAGGAATTGCGGCCGCACCGGCAGATGTATGAAGAACCTGCATAGCCACAATATTATTAATACTTAATACAAACGGAGCCGAGTTAGCACCGCAGCTTAAACAAAGCATTGCAGGAACATAACGGCGTGGAATACCTACATGCTCCGCAATAATCATACAAATCGGGAATGTAGCGAATACAGCTACGAAACCGTCGACGCCGCCGAAGGTTAAAATAACTTCGATCAGAAGCATAATAAGAACAGCGACTCTGGCCTGCTTTTCCTTATTGGAAATCGGCATCACAAACTTTTTAATCAGAGTTGTCGCAATAGAATCTGCAGCGCCGCTGTCTGTCATAACCTTTCCGAGTAACCCGCCAAGGAATACTGTCGGGAAAATCTGGATGAGCATACCAGCTACACCGCCGACTTCATAAATACTTGGGTCCGCTGTACTTGGCTCTACCGCACCAATATGGAATGATGTAAATGCCGTCGTCGGATCAAGGCCGTTTGTCACAGCAACAATAATACCGGCGATCGGTGCAAGGTAAAGCACGGATACGTTCTTGTAGGCGCCCCAAAGGAATACTATGAGGGCTACAACGATACCAATAATACCAATAACCATAAATTATGTCCTCCCCTAATTTTACCGGTATGTTGTCAAAGGATTAACAGTTCTCTTTCCTGACATACATACATTCGGCAAATGATTTACAAGCGTCTGGTCAGCGCCTGCGTTTATATTTAGTATATATGACTAAATTCTTCCTGTCAATCTTATTTAGAATCAAAATAATAATAAAATGTAATAACACCATTCTATTTAGTTATAACAAATTTATTGTAAATGCAAAGTAAAATTGTATTTATTTTAGTACAATTTCACAACTGCTTTTTCACGTTAGTTAGTCACGCA
>JAGZDD010000151.1 GCA_018369015.1 Clostridiales bacterium
GCTGCTCACTCCTGACAGTGATTCAGGAGTGAGCAGCAAAACTCTAAATGAGCCTGTGAAGTTACTATTTTCGGATAAGCCGTGAATAGTAACAATAGCCTATGTTGTTTCACGCCATAGGATCTGCGTTGGCAAAGTGACAGATTCAGGGTGTTCGGATGGATTTTTAATCATTTCCAGGAGCAAACGGGCGCTCTCCATGCCAAGCTGGCGGCGCGGCTGGCTGATGGTTGTGATTGTAGGTGTCGATAAAATTGCATACATTGTATTATCAAACCCGATGACTTTTAAGTCATCGGGAATTTTTATGCCAAATTCCCAGGCAGCCTTAATAATAGCGTGGGCGTGGGCATCAGAGACAGCGAAAATGCCGTCCGGTGGTTTTTTTGTTTGAAAAAAAGTTTTTGCGGCGGCAAGTATACGTTCATAAGAAAAATCAGCAACCATAATGACATTTTCAGGTGTTTCTTTTAGGCCGGCTTCCTTTAGCGCTGTTTTATACGCCCGGTAACGGTTTTGGACAAACTGGAAATGGCGGGGGGCCGAAAAAAATCCGATTTTTTTGCAGTTAGCCCGGGCGAGCCAGGCAACAGCCTCCCTGGCAACCGTGTAATCGTCCACGTTGACATAGGGAATATTTTTACATATAGGGTTATAGTCGCTGCACTGGACAAGGGGATAGACGGCCGACAGTTTGTACAGAACGTCTTCTGAAAGACGGACGCAAAGTATGATCCCGAAGATTTGCAGCGTGGCACAAAATTCAAGGAACTGTTCTAAATGGTAATTGTCCGGCACCTCTGTACAAACGATGGTCTTAAAGCCAAAATCCTGGGTACAGGCAATAATCCCGTCAAGAACATCCGTGTAAAATGGATTATTCAAAGCGGGAATACAAGCAAGAATGACTGGGACACGGGAGTTAGTTTCGGATATCTTTTTGGCGGAATCGGGTTTAAAAGCCAGCATATCCGGAGTAATTCCGGCGTCATCAAAGGCTTTCCATACCTTTTGTTTCGTGCCTTCCCGGACATAGTCTGCACGGTGAATGACCCGGGAAACAGTAGCCGGTGAAACCCCGGCAATTTTTGCAATATCATAAATTGTTAATTTTCCCCTCATAGCTTAGTCCTGTCCTTTCCTTAATTCTGCCGGTCTTTACACGGCATCAGGTATCCCCCTGCGGGGTTTCCTTAATTCTGCCGTTTTTTACACGGCATCAGGTTATCCCCCTGCGGGTGTACTTAAGCTTAATGTATCTTAAAATGACAAAAAAGTAAATAATATTTTGTCTTGTTTCTGAAACTAAAATCGAATTAGGGAAAAATGTATCAAAAAAACGGAGGTATTCAATTTCAACTGTGCAATTTACAGAAAGATAAATCGTCAATTTGTACATATAATTGAACTATCAACAACGGGAAGCATCAAAATGTCCAAGGACATTCCCGTAAACCTAAAACCAACGTGTATAATGGAGGTAAAATGACATGAAAATGAAGAAATTATTTGCTATGGGATTATCTGTTGCTATGGTAGCGGCATCTATGGCAGCCTGCGGCGGTGACTCAACAGGCAGCAGCAATGCGGCTGCGGACAGCAACGCGTCGACAGATAGCAGCGCGGCAGCAGGCAGCGAGGCTGCCGGGGATGCGGACGCCAGCGTGGATACAGGCAGTGCAGATGCCGGAAGCAATACAGGTACAGGCAGCTTTAAAATCGGCTATAACTTCTTTGGCCCAGGTTCCTATGCCTTAGACACACTGGCTGACAACCAGCAGGTTGTTATCGACGCTTTTGGCAATGAATCTCAGGCGATCAGCGATGATTTCCAGGTTGATAAGATTGTTCAGGATATTGAAAATCTGATTTCTTCGGGCTGTAATGGATTGATCATATGGCTTCCTGCCGACAATCTTTATCAGACAGTGATTGATAAATGTACAGAAGCCAAGGTTCCTTTTGTATTTGCTGATAAAGTTCCAGCAGATCCGGCAATTAAGGAAGCTCTCATGGGTAATGAATATTTTGCGGGAGCTGTAGGCCCGGCTAATGCAGAATATGGTACGCTGATTGCTGAGTATGCCCTGGATAAGGGATATAAAAGCTGTATTATTTCCACAGGAGCCCAGGGCGACCCGACAGATACGCCGCGTATTGAAGCCTTTACAGAAGCCTTTGAAGCTGGCGGAGGAACGGTTGAACAGGTTGTTTATACCGACTCCCAGGATAATATCCAGCCATATACAGAAAATGCTTTGATTGCATATCCAGACGTTGATTTTGTTTATGGTACAGGTTCCGATTTTGGTATCGGTGCTTGTGCAGCCATTGAAAACCAGGGGCTTGACGCAAAGGTTCTTACATCCGGCCTTGACAGCGGCGCTCTTGACTTACTTTCAGCCGGCGGCCCTATGGAGTTTGTTAATGGAGATTTCTGGGTAAGCGGTACCATGGCAACGGTTCTTCTCCAGAATTACCTTAATGGCAATCCAATCAAGGATGCCGATGGCAATCCGGTATGGATTGATAATATTATGCCGTTTGAGGTATCTCCGGAAGTTTATGATGATTTTAAAGCAACCTTTGTTGACGGAGATTTCTATACTGCTGATGAGATTAGGGCAATGGATGGTATCAGCTATGATGATTTTATGAATATTATTAACAGCTATTCCCTTGAAGACAGAGTTGCAGCTCATCAATAATGACTGTTATGAGCCAGCCGCCGAAAGGCTTTGGCTGGCTCTGCCCAGTTAAAAATTGTTTTTGAATATTCAAAGGAGGATGGCTTTCATGGCTGCAAAAGTAAAAACAGCCGGAGCCGATCAGAAAAAAATACGGTTAAGAAACCAGATTATTGTGATTGCAGTTATTGTTGTTATCTTTGTTATTTGCAACTTTTTGACTGAGGGCAAATTACTCCGGCCAAACAATATCCGCACAATTTTGACGCAGGTGACTTATCCGTTAATGGTCGGCCTGGGTATGATGTTTATTTTCACGACAGGAATGATTGATCTGTCGGTAGGCGCCCAGGTTATTTTAGCTGCCAATATGGGTGCGATTTCCGTAGAAATTCTGGGTCTTGGTTATCCGGGGCTTATTATTAGCACAATGATTATGTTGGTTATATGTGAATTGCTCTGTACATCGTGCTCCCTGTTCCTTAAAATCCCATCGTGGGTTGCCGGCCTTGGGTGTGCCCTCGTTTTTGAGGCTTTGGGGATGATTATTGTCGGAGCCTTTTCTTCAAGTCTTGGCACATCCATTGTTTATCTGAAGCACTGCAAAGAGCTGGGCTCTTTCCCGGTTATTTTCATTATAGCAATTGTTGTATTTTTCATAGCATATTTTGTTTTTAACCGCACAAAATTTGGCTTTAACTTAAGAGCTATCGGTGGAGGCGGAGAAGTGGCCGAGGCTATGGGTATTAACCGTAAAAAGACGATTATTCTGGCTGCTGTCATCGGAGCCTTGATCATTTCTGTAGGCGCAATTACCCAGTTAAGCTATACCGGACGTTTTACACCAACCAGCGGTATGGGAAGCTTAAGCGGTATTTTTAAATCTCTGGCCGTTGTGCTTATTGCCGGCTCTTTTTCTCGTATTTTTAATGATGCGGTAGGGTGCCTTATTGGCGCGTTCATTGTTGCCGGATTATTTAACGTATTAACTTTGATGGGAGTACCGTCAGGTACAGGACAGGATGTCTGCCTTGGTATCGTTGTTATGCTTTGCGGAATCCTTTCATCCCTGCGCTATAAGGGGGTAATGAAGTAATGGCTGAGATGTTAAGAATTGAAGGCGTCAGCAAAAGCTTTGGACCCACAAAAGCCAATAAGGACGTTAATCTTGTTTTAAAAAAGGGGATCGTGCTGGGCCTGGCCGGTGAGAATGGTTCTGGAAAATCAACGCTGGCGTCGATGGTCTGCGGTATGCAAAAAAAGGACAGCGGCAAGTTTTATAAAAACGGCAGGGAATACGATCCGTCAAGCCCGTCCGATGCAGCGGCCAATGGAATTGCCATGGTTGTTCAGGAGCTGGGGGTTGTAGGAAATCTACCCGGCGTTGTGAATATGTTTCTTGGAAAAATGGATAAATATAAAAAAGGCCCGGCGGTAGACTTGAAGGCTATGCGTAAAGACGCGGACGCTGTTTTTGAAAAATGGAACCTTCCGAAGGTGCCTTTAGACGTTCCTGCAGGAACACTGTCGATTGAGCAGAGAAAAATTATGGAGCTGGCAAGAGCCTTGATTACAGATCCGGATTTTCTCGTGCTTGATGAAATTTCCCAGGCTCTTTCCCAGGATAACCGGGAAGTACTTTATAAATTTATTACAAATTTCATTTCCCAGGACAGGACGATTCTCATGGTAACACACGACTTAGAGGAAATGGTGGAAATCTGCAACGAGATTGCCGTGCTCCGTGACGGAGTGATTGTCGAAAGTAAGCCGTCCAGGGAATATTCGATGGATGAGCTTAAGCGGCTGATGATTGGCCGTGAGGTATCCGGGGATTATTACCGGGATGATCAGGAGGAGTCCTATCAGAAAGATGTTATTTTACAGGTGAATTATTTGAATGTTCCGGGAAAATGCGAAGATATTTCCTTTGACCTCCATAAGGGAGAGATTCTTGGAATCTGCGGTCTGTCCGACGCGGGCATCCATGAAGTGGGAAGTGCGATTTTCGGCCTTGAAGAAGGGCGCACCGGAACAATTACGGTAAAGCCTTCAAATAAGGTGTTAAAAAAGCCTGGCGATGTGATTAAAACGAGGGGTGCTTATTTGTCTAAGGACCGTGACGCCAATGGACTGATGTTAGACGCGTCCATTGGAGATAATCTGATTTTGCCGTCTGCCTCTAACCTGTCGGGAAGTCTTGCTTTCCTTAACCCGGCAAAGACAAAGGCTCTGGCACAGAAGGCTTCCGAGGCCTTTGAAATTAAGTCCTCAGGGCTTGGCCATATTGTAAGACGGTTGAGCGGTGGTAATAAACAAAAGGTCAATTTAAGCCGCTGGCTTGTGAAGGATCTGGATTATATTATTCTTGACTGCCCGACCCGTGGTGTGGATATTGGTGTCAAAGCCTATATTTACAGCGTCCTTAAAAAAGCGAAGGCTGAGGGCCTTGGAATTATTATGATTTCTGATGAGCTGCAGGAGGCCATGGGTATGGCGGATCGTATTCTTGTTATGAAGGATCATAAATTTGCGGCAATGCTGTCTCGAAATACGGATTTTACTGAGGATAAGATTATGGAGGTGATGCTGTGATGTCAAAGTCAAAGAAAATAAGCTTTAATATTAATACATGGCTCCCTGTGATTATCTTTGTATTAGTTGCTGTTATTTTTGGGATTGCCACAAAAGGCAGCCTGTTTACACCGACAAATTTGATGAATCTGTTCAGCCAGTCCGTACCCATGATTATTGCCGGACTTGGGATGATTTTTGTCGCCGCCATGGGCTCTACGGATATTACCTGTGGTGTTATTGTCGCTTTGGTCGGCTGCTTTGGTCTGATGGCTTCCACCAATGTAAATCCATTGCTGCTGATTCCTGTGTCACTGCTTATTGGCCTTGCCTCCGGGCTCCTTCTTGGATATATCAATGCGAAGCGCAAGGTGTCGTCCTTTATGGCATCTCTGGCAATGCTGATGGCATACCGTGCTATTGTGAACCTGATTTTAAGCAATACATCCTTTTATTTGCCGGATTCTATGAAATTTATTGACAGTATGGGCTTTAAAATTGTTTCTGTCATCGTTATGATTGCCATTATTGTTTATATTTTTCATTATACACGTTTTGGGGTTTATGTGCGGGATATTGGCGAAAATGAGGTTGCTGTAAAGCATACCGGCGTGAATGTGGATGCGATTAAAATTGCGGCCTTTGCTGTATCTGGCGTTATGGCGGCCATCGCAGGAATTTACATGGTTGCCCGTCTTGGAGGAACGAATAATACGATCGGTACAGGCTTTGAAATGAAGGTTATGATGGCCTTGTTTATTGCCGGTGTTCCGGTTCAGGGCGGCGTTGGTTCTAAGATTTACAAGCTGATTCTTGGCGCCCCGACGATTATGATGCTGGAAAATGGTCTTGTTCTTTGTGGTACAAGCGGAGCTGTTACTCAGCTTGTACGCGGTCTGGTCCTTCTTGCTGCGGTAGCCCTCACCGCTTACCTTGGCAGACGTTTTGCCAATGTCGGTGTGGCAGCGGCTCATAATCAGAAGCTTAGCGCCCAAAAAAGTGAATAGGTATTTTGCGATAAATAAAACAGCCCTGCCGGAGCGAATATGGCAGGGCTGTTTTGTTGTGCTGCCTGGCAGGGCGGGCGTGTTCACACGGGCAGGCGTTTGCCAGGCAGCGGGCGGTATTATGTAACGGTTCCGCATTATACAATAATCAGCCGACGTTTATTGACATGGTGGCCAAATTCCGGCATGAATACAAAGCACTCTTTATCCGGGTCAAGACTGTTTTGCATAACCGGAGGCATATAAGAGGACGTAAAGCAGAAACCATAGGTCAGGTCGTGGAAGCCCTGGGAAAGACCGCCATCTTTTTTGACCTTAAGGACAGCAAGCTCCGTGGTAGCCCAATGAACGTCCATATTGGTTTTCATTTCTTCATATGTGTAATCCTGACCTTTGATGTTCCATATAATGTCTTCCCGGTTAAATTTTTCGCCGTCTACATAAAGTGTTCCTGGACGTAGCTGGCTTAAAAAGACACCTCTGTAATAAGGAAGGCGGATCTTAAATTGGAATCCTGTAATTTTATCACCGTCTTTAATATTTCTAAAGCCTACGGACTGAATGACTTCTTTTTCGAGCATGGTCGTACCTCCTTAATCCCCAATATAGCGTTTGAGCATAATATGCTGTTTTCTCAATGTCTGGCCGACCTCATAGCCCGGCTCGTATTTATCCGCACCTTCATATTCGCTGAGTAAATAACCATCCCATTGATGGGTTTTGAAAATATCAATGATTTCTTTGTAGGGAATGGTTGTTTCTTCAAACGCGTCGTTCATATGGTTAAATTTTGCGTGGCAGCAGTAGATATAGGGAAGAAGAGGAATCATTTCCTCCGGCCTGCTTGCGACAAAGCCCTCGGGCTTATACTCATTTTCTTCAAAATGATTGCGAAATACGCTGAAATCAATATTTAGGCCGAAGTTTTTTGTTCCTGTCTGCTCGATAAATTCCACATAATCGTCAATCATCTTGGAATTTAAGACGCTTGGCTGGTGGATTTCCGGACACATGCGGATATTATGCTCTGCAGCCAGAGGCAGGGCCATTTTAATAATTTCACGCCAGTTTTTTACTGGAGCAAGTTCGTCGTTGATGACCGGCATTTTTGTGCGCATAACTGTAAAGCCAAGCTTTGCGGCCAGACGAATGTCTCTTGCCAGCATTTCATAGGATTCCTTTGTGGTCAGCTCTCTGCCGCCAAGTACATAGGAATCGATCCAGTTGCCGTACTCTACGGGAACAATCTCATACTTGTCTAAAAGCCTGAACCAGTTTTCAAGCCACTCATCGGATGGATCCGGGTAGTTGTCAATATGGGTATTTGCAAGAATTTCAAGGCCGTGCGCCCCCATATCGTACATGTCCTCAAAGCAGTCTTCAAGATTTTTTGTCATACCGTATTCTGCGGAATAGCTGTATAAAGAAATTCCGCGCTTCGGGCCTTTTCGTTGATACTGATACATTTTACTCCTCCTTTGGTTATTCGTGTTGTTGAGATAAGTTTATCAAAAAAAGGATGGATTTTACATACATAAAATGCTAAGATTATATGGACGAAACGCAGGAGGTGTTGTGATGGATGTCATGATGGTAGGTCGTTCCCGGCAGCTTATTAAGTCTTATCCTGAACATCAGCATGGATATTGGGAAATTATTTTCCATGAGAAGGGAAGCGGGATTTTAACCGTATCCGGGAAAGGCTATTCCTTTGAGACGGGGGATATTACGGTGCTGCCACCGGGAACTCCTCACAAAAAGGAGGCTTCGGAGGGCTTTTTGGACGTGTGTATATTCATCAAAAATTTCCGGCCCGTAGGCCAAAGTGGTTTTCGGATGCTTAAGGATGATAATGAGCAAACGGTTCGAGGGCTGATGGAGATGGCATGGAGGTTCTATCAGGGAAAAAGTGTATATGAACAGGCAACCTTAAATGTCATTGGCGATCTGTTATATCAGGTGCTCGTTTTACTTTATGTGAAAAAACAGCCAAAGGATCCGCGGCTGGAAGGAATTATGGAAGTCATGCAAAATAATATTAATAATCCAGAGTTTGATTTATCTGCTGCTGTTGATGAAACGGGTTATTGTAAGGGGTATTTCAGGAAAATTTTTAAAGACTTCACTGGTGTTTCCCCGGTAAATTATTTTCAGGAAATGCGTATTAATTATGCGATTTCTCTGATGAACCAGTACGATAAAAGCCGAACTATCAAAGATATTGCGGCGTCCTCCGGTTTTAGAGACCCTCTGTATTTTTCCCGGATATTTAAAAAGATTACAGGTCAAAGTCCAAGGGAATATATACAGCAGCAATATTTGTGCGATGTCGGGCTGATCCGTATGGAGGAAAAAGAATAAAGAGATAACCATTCAGATGGCCGAACGGTTATGCATAAGGAGTGAAAATAATGAAATATTTAATCGCATCGGATATTCATGGCAGCGCCTTTTGGTGCCGTAAGCTTCTTACACGATATGAGGCTGAGCAGGCCGATGGCTTGTGGCTCCTTGGGGATTTATTGTATCATGGCCCTAGAAATGACCTGCCGAAGGAATATTCACCGAAAAAGGTTATTGCCATGCTGAATCCTTTAAAGGATAAAATGGTGTGCGTTAGAGGCAACTGCGACGCAGAGGTGGATCAGATGGTTTTAGAGTTTCCGATAATGAATGATATAAAGCGGCTAAAGATTCCGGGCTTTTTGCCGGAGCAGGCGCAGTGTGCGGCACAGCCTGCGGGCCATGGGGCGAAGCCTGAGAAAGCAGCGGTGGGGCAAATCAGGATTTTGCTCACACACGGCCATCATGTAAACAAAGATTCATTTTGGCTGCCCGAAACGGAAGCACGTTTTGGTTCTATCGCCTGTGACTTCCTTATTTACGGTCACTTTCATGTGCCGCTAAAGACCTGTGTCCAGGGCGTCTGGTGCTTAAATCCTGGCTCGGTATCCATACCAAAGGAAGACAGCGTCCACAGCTATATGATTTTTGAAGACGGAAAGTTTTTCTGGAAGGATATGGATGGAAATGTTTATGATTCCCTTGCCCTGGGGGAAGATGTTTTGTATAATTAAAGTTACGGTTTACAGGAGAGCCGCGAACAGCGGCTAAATACTTCTGCCGCGCTGCGCGTGGCTCCACCACGCATGAAAGCCAGATGGTTCCGTGCCTGCGGCACTCCGCGATCTGCCGCCGGTATGTCTACGCTCCACTCCGGTCGGCGCTAAACGCGTGGTCTACACTCCGTTCCGGTCGTTGCTGGACAAGCGGTCTACGTTCCACTTCGGTCGTTGCTGGACGCGTGCC
>JAGZDD010000152.1 GCA_018369015.1 Clostridiales bacterium
AGGCGGCCATGTTATGGCTCCGCCTTCCATGCGTACTTTCGCGCATTGGAAGGCTCGCTTTCGCTCGCCGCGCGAAAGACGCGATATAATGTCTGCTTATGCAGACATTATATCATAGTTTCCTGTAATATACAATCGATTCAAAAGGTTTTAGGTGAAGGATGGAGCCGTCACGGCTTGGCTTTGGGCCGTTCGATAAAAGAATCTCATAGTCGTCTAAATTTCTGCCGCAATCCCAGTCTGCGCTCGTTTTATAGAAATTATTTACAACGAAAAGCTGTTCGTTTTTATAATTTCTTTCATAAGCAAAAATCTGTGGATGTTCTTTTGCTACTGGAACGACATCTCCGTAAGCGATGACATCATAATTTTTACGCAGTGCGACAAGCTTCCGGTAATGATTAAAAATAGAATCCTCATCGTCAAGCTGGGCAGCCGCATTAATTACCGCACAATTTTTATTTACTTCGATCCATGGCTTTTCCTGCGTAAATCCGCCATTTTGGCCATCGGTCCACTGTACAGGAGTACGGCTGTTATCTCTGGAATGAACGGCTAAAATATCATAGGTACATTGCTCGTTTAAGCCTTTTTCCTGCAAAATACGGAAATGGTTCAGGCTTTCCACATCTTTGTACTGGGAAATATCTGTAAAGCCCGCATTGGTCATTCCCAGTTCTTCACCCTGGTAAATATACGGGGTACCTCTCAGGCAATGGAGCACTGTCGCCAACATTTTCGCAGATTCCTTCCAATATTTTCCTTCATCGCCGAACCTGGAAACAACGCGGGGCTGGTCGTGATTGCACCAAAATACGGCGTTCCATGCATCATGCTGGGCCATATGCACCTGCCAGTCAAAAATAATATTTTTAAGCTTTTTGAAATCAAAAGGTACAAGCACCCATTTCTCATTTCCCATAAAATCCACTTTTAAATGATGGAAACTAAATACCATAGACAGCTCGCCGCTTTTGGCTCCTGCATATTCGTAGCAGTTTTCCATGGATGTGCTGGACATTTCCCCGACTGTAATAATATCCGCGTCATTTCCAAAGGAAAGCTCGTTAAGCTCCTTCAAATATTTGTGGATGTTCGGCCCGTCTGTATAAAATCTGCGCCCGTCGCCCTGATCGTCATCTTTAAATTCGCCCTTGCTGATAAGATTGACAACATCAAAGCGGAAGCCTTTAACGCCCTTTTCCATCCAAAAGCGCACAATCTTAGCAGCCTCCTGGCGGACCTCAGGATTATCCCAGTTAAGGTCCGGCTGGGAAACATCGAACAAATGGAGATAATATTCATCCATTTCCGGTACATATTCCCAGGCATTTCCTCCGAACTTGCTTTCCCAGTTCGTTGGCGGAACGCCCTTTCCCTGGCCCTTCTTAAAAATATAGTAATTTTTATATTTTTCATCCCCGGCCAGAGCTTTCAAAAACCACTCATTTCTGTCAGATGTATGGTTAAAAACCATGTCCAGCATCAGCCGGATCCCCCGGCGGCCGGCTTCAGCCGCCAGGCGCTCAAAATCTGCCATTGTACCGTAGCGCGGGTCGATATTGTAATAGTCTTCAACATCGTAGCCATTGTCCTTCTGAGGAGATACAAAAAAGGGGGTCAGCCATATATAATCCACACCTAAGGATTTAATATAATCCAGCTTTTCTGTCACACCATTCAAATCGCCCAATCCGTCATTATTTGTATCGTAAAATGATTTCGGATAAATCTGGTATACTGTGCATTTCTTAAAATCCTTCATAAAACAAGCCTCCTAATAGGTAGATTCAGGCAGCAGCCAAATGACCTGCATATCCATTTGACTGCTTCATCAGACGATTCAGGCTTACTCAAAAGTCGCAAAAACTGTTTCGCCCGCCTTTGCTTCCATACCTGTCACAAACTGAATATTTTTAGCATCGCCTTCGCCGGTAATAATGACTGCCGTTGTCTTTTTGTGGCCGGCTGCCGCTATTTTCTCCGGCGAGAAGGTGATCAGCGGATCACCGCAGCGGACAACATCGCCCTCCTTAACATGAAGCTTAAACCCGTCACCGTTCATATCTACAGTATCAATGCCGACATGGATCAAAATTTCCATGCCGTTATCAAGGACAAGGCCGCAGGCATGGCCGGAATCTGCCATGACAACACCAACCGTCGCATTGGCCGGCGCATAAACCGTATCGCCGCTTGGTTCAATTCCTACGCCATCCCCCATAACTTTCTGAGAAAACACCTCATCCGGCATCTTAACAATAGGAATCACCTTTCCAGATAAAGGAGCTTTTAATACCATCGTTTCATAGCGCTTTGCAGAATCATCCGCTCCATTTTCATCGGATTCACGATGGCCGCACGCATTGTTATCAGCGTTAAGTTCAGTCTGGGCACCGCTTCCTGCGGCTGCATCTTCGGGTACGCTAACCTGCATATCAAGCCCGCGCTGTTCTTTTGACAGCTTCTTTGCGCCAATTATCAGTGTTAAAATAAAAGGAACGCAAATTGCTACAGCCATAGCTAAAAGGAAATATACATAAAAATCGGATTTAATAGATAAAATTCCTGGAAGACCGCCAACACCAATACTTAAGGCCTCAACGCCAAAGCCTACGGAAATCACCGCGGCAATTGCGGAGCCGATCATACCGCAAATCAGAGGGAATTTATATTTCAGGTTGACACCAAACAGGGCCGGCTCTGTTACCCCCAAATAACAGGAAATACATGCAGGAACATTGACCTGCTGCGCCCGCTCATTTTTCTTCTGGAGAACAGACATTGCCAGAACACTCGAGCCCTGGGAAATGTTGCTCAGCGCGATCATTGGCCAGAGAATAGTACCTCCGGTCGTATTCACAAGCTGGGTATCAATAGCATTGGTCATATGATGGAGCCCTGTCATAACAATCGGTGCATACACAAAGCCAAAAACTGCCGCAAACAGCCAACGTACATCAGAGGTTAGACCCATGTTCACAATCGTTGCGATAAAATCGCCAATCTTCCAGCCAATAGGGCCTACAACTGCGTGGGCAATAATGACTGCCGGTACAAGGGAACAAAATGGAACAACAATCATGCTCACGACTTCAGGACAGTGCTTCTTAAAGAACTTTTCAAGGAATACAAGGACAAAGCCGGCCATAATCGCCGTGATTACCTGGCCCTGGTAGCCAATCATCTGTACCTGGAAAAAGCCAAAATCCCACACAGGTATTTCTGTAGCCCCGGCAACGGAAAAGCCGTTAAGGAGCTGAGGTGATACAAGTGTCAGACCAAGAATAATACCAAGAATCTGAGTTGTACCCATCTTCTTTGTAATCGACCAGACAATACCTACGGGCAATAAATGGAAAACAGCTTCGCCAATCAGCCACAAAAAGCTGTAAAGCCCAGCCCAAAACTGGGATATATCTGCAAGGCTCTGAGTTCCGTCATTAAAAAAATTAATTTCGCCGATAACATTTCTAAATCCTAAAATAAGACCGCCGCAAATAAGCGCCGGGATAATCGGAGCAAAAATCTCACCGAGCGCTCCCATAATACGCTGGAGAACAGACTGGTTCGTTTTCGCAGCCTGCTTCACCGCATCCTTGCTGACACCCTCAATGCCTGCGTATTTCGTAAATTCATTGTAAAAATTAGCCACATCATTTCCAATAATGACCTGATATTGGCCAGCCTGGGTAAATGTTCCCTTTACGCAGTCAATCTGACTGATCCGTTTTTCATCCGCCTTTGACGGATCCGTAAGTACAAAGCGCATACGGGTCATACAGTGGGAAACAGCCTGTATATTCTTTTTCCCGCCAATAAATTCCAGCAGATCTTTAACCTGCTTCTCATATTTAGCCATTGCTCTACCTCCCTGAAACTTTTAACTTTTCTAAAGCCTTTAACTTGTTTGAACAAGTTCATAATAACAAACTTGTTTAAACATGTCAATTCCTTTTTCTAAGTATTTTTATCTTTGTCAATCCTATACAAAATGGCCAGGCTATTTTTGTTGAATCTCACTCCGGCTGCCAGCCTTGACATTCCGTTAAACTTTACTATAATTATTAACAGATGTTTAAACAAGTCAGGTTACAAAAATCATAGGCTCACTTGCAGTTCAATTCAGCGCGGATGAATAATACCCGCGATGTCAAGCCTTATGAAAAACCGGAAATGGGGGCCATAATGCCAAAAGCAAAATATGACTATATATATAAAGAGTTAAAATCGAAAATTGAGTCCGGAGAATATGAATTTCAATCGCTGCTTCCTTCGGAGCACTCCCTGATTCTTGAATACGACTGTTCCCGCAATACAGTGCGGCGGGCCATTTCTGCCCTTGTCAAGGACGGCTATGTCCAGACTATGCAGGGCAAGGGAGTACGCAATATTTTTCAGCCCGTAGAACAAACCTCTTTTGTCCTTGGCAGTATTGAATCCTTCAAGGAATCCTCCGCCCGTAATCACCGGAAGGGTATGACAAAGGTTGTCTGCTTCACCCAGCTGACAGCAGATAAGAAAATCTCCCTGCGCAGCGGTTTCCCAGTCGGTACTCCTTTATACTATATCCAAAGAGTTCACTACCTCGACGGCAAAGCGCTAATCCTTAATCATAATTATTTCAGCCAGGATTTTGTTCCCGGACTTACACCAAAGATTGCCGAAGGGTCGATTTATAATTATATCGAAAATACACTTCACGAAACGATCGTCACATCTAAACGGATCATGACCGTAGAGAAAATGACTCAGATCGATGAAAAATATCTGGAACTCAACGATTATAATTGCCTTGCCGTTGTTACAAGCCAAACCTACAACAGCCAGGGGGAAATGTTTGAATTTACCCAATCCCGCCACCGCCCCGACTATTTCAGGTTCCAGGACAACGCGGTGCGGCGGCCCGTCCATTAAGTTTACGCTGCCCTCCAGCCCGGCAAAAGGCCATAGACTTACACATAAAATGCCCTTAAATTTCATATGCATATATCAAATCCATTAAGGAAATTTTATGTATGAAATCCAAATCGCTCAACTTATTTTTCAGAACCGGGTGCCTGATTATAAGTCTTTTACTTCTTGGAATCGCCGTCTGGAATTTTGCCGCTCCCGCCATTTTGTCCACCCAGGCTTCGGGTGAACGTAAAATCCCTATTTACAGTGTGGAGACCGGAAAGCCCCAGGTCGCTCTGTCCTTTGACGCCGCCTGGGGAAATGACGACACCCAGACACTTCTTGATATTCTGGCAAGCCATAATGTTAAGGCAACCTTTTTTATGACCGGAGGCTGGGTGGAAAGCTACCCTGACGATGTAAAGGCTATTGCCGCCGCCGGACATGACCTTGGCAACCATTCGGAAAATCATAAGCAAATGTCTGCGCTTTCCGCCGGAGATTGCGAAACAGAGCTTATGACCGTCCACAACAAGGTCAAGGACATTACCGGCCTTGAAATGACCCTTTTCAGGCCTCCCTACGGCGATTATAATAACCAGCTGGTAGAGGTCGCCAATGGCCTGGGGTATCATGTGATTCAATGGAATGTCGACAGTCTGGACTGGAAGGACTACGGAGCCGACGACATTGTTTCCCGCGTTCTCAATCATAAGAATCTTGGCAACGGCTCTATTATTTTGATGCATAACGGCGCAAAATATACAAAAGACGCCCTGGATCGTATCATTACCGGGCTTCAGGAAAAAGGTTACGAAATCGTTCCGATCTCACAGCTCATTTATACAGAAAATTATACAACCGACCATACAGGACGGCAGCAGCCTGTTTCAGCGCCAAAATCCGTAACTATTCAGCCGTACATCTCGGATTTGCGCAGCTACCGCTGCTAACCGCCGCCAACAAGGTTAAATCCTCGATTCGGGCTAAACGCCCTATGTCTGATGATGGCCAAACTCCTCTGCAAGCAAGCTTGCGCCGGATTTTTGCCATCATCAGCCGCACGGCTAAATAGTTACCAAAATCCTGAAATTTTTCACGTGAAATATGGACTTCACCGCTTATATGTGGTATCATATCCAAAGTTTCAACAGAAAAGAGGACAGTCATGGGAAAAAAGAAAGCGCTGACTTTTGTTCTGGATAAAAATCCATATTACCAAATGAGCAAAATTGATATAGATAAATACCCACAGGAATTTTGGGATATTAATGAAACAATTAATGAGCTGGCATATCTTACACACAGTTATTTCAGATACTATGGTAAATTTCCGTCTAAAATCGGGAAACTCATAATTGATGATTTGAACGGCAGATGTGCGATAACTCCATCAAATGACTTTGTGCTTGATAACTATGCCGGATCAGGTACAACTTTAGTAGAAGCAAAATTACGTAACTATGATTCCTTTGGTATTGATATAAATCCGTTTGCAGTTTTAGCATGTAAGGTTAAAACAAGGAATTATAACGTGTCTTCATTAAGAAAATATTGGGCGGAACTATTCAATGAAATATCCGCTTATAACTATGCACTATTAACACCAGATGAACATCAGCTTATCTTTGCTGACATTAGTGAAGAAATAACCGCAAGTATACTGCATGAAATTGAATTATTTAAAGCAAATAACGCTGATGCCCAAAAATGGTTTACCACAAATGCTATAATAGGCCTTGCAATAATTAAACGTTTGTTATTAAAACGCCCTGTCAGCAAGGAACGTGATTTCTTTGAGCTCGCCTATTTTGCTATAATCAGGCGTGTTTCTACAGCGCACGATGGTGAAGTCCGCCCACATGTGAATAAGAAAAAACGCGAAAGAAATGTGATGGATGCATATGCAAAAAAAATATCTGAAATGATTGACTTAATGGCGGAATGGAATCGTGCTACACATGAAACGGTTCTTTCAGACGCTATACTATGCGACAATGCTTCACCTTCAGGCGTAACAAATTATATTAACAAATTAAAAAACACAACCCAAAAACAATTAGGCTTAGTTGTCTCCCATCCGCCTTATTTGAATTGTTTTGACTATATCCCAGTATACAAATTGAAGTTTATGTGGGCTATAGGATTTGATGATATTTTCTTCGGATATAATTATAAAGATATTAAAGATATGGAGATTAAATCATATCCTGCCAGTTCGCCGGAAAACATTGAAAAATATTTCTCACATAATAGAAAAGTATATGAAATAGTATTTGAAAATCTCAAAAAAGGCGGTTATTGTTGCATTGTTATAGGCGATTGTACATTACAGGAGAATCTATTTGAAGTACACAAAACATTCATTTCTATGTTAGAAAGCATAGGCTTTATTACCGATAAAATTGCCTATAGAAGTACATCTTATGGAATCGGACAATATGCTTATCGTCACAGAGCAGATTATAACGAAGCGGCCAACAGAAAAAAAGATGGAATCTTGTTTTTCAGAAAACCATAAATGAAAGCAGGGAAAACCCTGCTTTCATTTACATTACTGGAATAACAGCAAGAGAATCATTTGCATAATTAAACCTGACATATTTCTTGATTTCTATATCGTAAAACACTCTATTTTCATAGTAAGCTAAAATATCATTGACAGCTTGCCGCACCTGCTGGTCATTCTCAAATTCTCGTTTGGAAATTTTATCAAGCATATGGCCGCCGAAGCGTTCCTCAAATACTTCAAATGCTTTAATAATAATCGCATCAGGAACAATTACATTATGGTCAATACAAGTTTTTATTACATTTCTTGATTTTTCTTCCCAGTGGGAAAACTCACACAAGACATGAACAAAAGTCATGTGTTTCTGCCCGGCTGGAACTTCCTCTTTTCCCCAATATCCATCAACCTTTTTACGCAAGTCCATTGCGACAAAAGAGGCCTGCTTTGCTTTCTCTATAGTCTGTGGGCCTGTTAAGCAATCAAACAAGGCAAATGTAGCTGTTCCATCTGAGATATTCAAAAGCCGAATTGTCTTGCATATACGAATAATTGTAGGAATCTCATCTAACATATTGCCGTGCGCAGTAGTAACAAGACAATCATTATTTTCGTCTATAACGACCTTAATATTATCACCGACAGTAAAGACAAATGACCGGTGCAAGGCCGGCGTTGAATTTGCAGAAATATCCACTTCTACACAGTCGTTACCTACAAACCTTTTAACGCTTAGCAAAAAAGTAATTGGAACTGGCTGCCAACGCCCGGAAAAATCTATTGAAAACGCGTCATGTGCTCTAATTTTTCTCAAATGGCGGTTATTTTTCCCGGATACAGTTTCCTCGACGCCAACACATTTACATTCAATAGCCCCAAAAAGGCGGCGTACGCCACAACTTGTATTAAAAAAGCCAAACTCAACTTTATGTCCTGCGGTTGTATATCCTTCGAGTTTCTCCTCAGTTGAAAGTCTTTCTACAAGCTGCGGATTTTGGTAAACTGCACCCATTGTTAAAATTTCAAGCATATCGCCTATCTTGCGCCCTATCTGATGCCCTTTCAGATTATAGTTAGCAATACACTTATAGACGTTTGTAATATATGTAAAATCACGTAATTCTGTGTTAATATCAATAATCATTTTTATCTCTCCGAATTAGCCTTTACAAGCCTTTTCTCCTATGATATAATCAGGCCAGCCTAAAGTAAACCGCATATATGCGGTACCCGGAGAATATAAAATGGAAATAGGACATATTTTGAAATATTACAGGACTTTGCACAATCTTACACAAAGTGAAGTTGCAGAACTATCAGGTATAAATGAGAAATATTTAGGGCGGATTGAAAGAGGCGAATCCGTTCCTACCATAGATAAAGTTGAGCAATTATGCTTAGCTTTTGATATTAGGCTTAGCGATATGCTGATGACTGTTCCAGAAAAGACTGCAATTCAAGCAATGGATATTAATAAGCAAAACAATAATTTAACACCTAAAATTATATATTATTGTAATTGCTGCGGATGCACTTTTCAATCGGCATTATCTGAAACTAGAGCTAATGAAATTCGTTGCCCCGAGTGTAACTGTTTATTTGACACTGAAAATGGATATATTGAAAAATCTATTGTCTATTAATTTTATAGCTGCCGCTCGCAATATTAGTAACTATTCAGCCATGCGGCTGAGGAGGGCAAACTTTGGCGCAAGACGTCCGCTGGACGTCTGCCCTGCGCCGACCGAAGCGGAGCGTAGACCGCAAGCTGACTTGCGGAGAGGTTTTGTCATCCTTAAGTATAGGGCGCTTAGCCCGAATCGAGGATTTAGCCTTGTTGGCGGCGGTGAGCAGCGTTAGCTGCGTAAACCCGAGATGTATGGCTGAATAGTTACCAATTATACATAATCGGAGGAATTATTTCGTGAAATTTTTAGAGGAATTAACAGACCTTGTTTTTCTGGAAGACATTCCGGAAAAATCGGATATTATTTTCATCCCTGGCAGCGGCTTTGGCGCACTGGCACGCACTGCCGCCAGGCTTTATCACCAGGGGATGGCGCCGCTCATACTGCCGTCCGGCAGGTATGGGAAGCTTACCGGCCGCTTTGAAGGTTCTAAAGATACGCCGCCTATTTTTCCCAAGCGGCGCTATTCAACAGAATG
>JAGZDD010000153.1 GCA_018369015.1 Clostridiales bacterium
TCCGATCTATGAATATGGAACACATAGGGCATAATCCTTTTAAGCCCTTCAAAGTCAGGGTTTTTTCGGAATGTCAGGAAACCATACATATTAAAGAAGGAACTCATCACAATAGGATCAGCGCCTTTAGCTTCCAAAAGCTTCTGAGCCTCATCCATAGGTACGTCGTCATAGCGCAAAGAAACCGCATAGTCGAGCAGCTCCTTATTGGCGCCTTTTTCCAATGCGCCCTGATAGCTTTCTACATTAGGCTTATCGGCAAACGCGCCTAAATCCGGCACAAATCCGATATACTTAGAGCCAGATTTCTCAATGGCCTCCAAGTACGCCTGCATTGCCGGCGTTGACGGAGTTTCAGGATTGTGAATCTCAATGCCGATCTTAATTCCATATTCTTCGGCATAGGGCGCTACCCGCACAAGGTTTTCCGGTGACAGTAAATACTGTGCCCGGATGACAGGGCAGCCCATTTTATGGGCGGCCTTAATATCCCTGATCGTGCTTGCTACAAGCTCCTCATCGTTTAAATCTCTGTCAAAACGCATACCGCGGTCGGTATTAGCGCCATAGCTTATGGGGCGCACACCGTACTTTGCTTTGAGGCGGTTCACCTCGCCCAGAAATTCATCACTCACATACGGATAGGACGGAATCATCTGTGTCGCTACAATTTCATAGCCATCCACACCAAGCTCGGCACAGCGCCTCACACAGTCCTCAAATGTATATTGTCCGCTCACGTATTCAGCAGTATAGCTATAAAGAGTCACTCCTAATTTAATCTTTGTCATTGTTCCTGCCTCCCTTATTCAGATAATGTAACCGTTTTTCTGTCGCAGCTGTTGATTGGTGTATACTGGTGGGGCTGCGTCGCGCCCGGCAGCGGCATATAGGGGCTGTGCAGCATCAGCGTCAGGTTCACATCGTGGTCGCCGGCAGCCAGTCCGCCCGGTTTACGTACCTTAATCGTTGCAGGCGTGAGAATTGTCCAAAATTCTGAAAACTGGTATTTTAACTCCGCAGGCGCAAATTCTTTTCCATTGACGCAAAAGGATACATCGATGTCTTCGGCCTTTTCGCCGTCAACCTCTACGCCCAGCGTGTCAATGACCGATAAATAATGTCCTCTGTAATAGCCCAAGCGGACATCGAACTGATAACCGCTTACTTTACCATTAACATAATAATTTTTCAATGTGCCTGGACGGATAATATCCGTAAAGGCCAGCTTCATCTCTAAACCCATAATTATACCTCCATAATGATTGTCCTTTTTGTTCGCTGTATTTATTTTAGCACACTCAAAAAAGAAATCAGGCTTCAAAAAATGAAATTTCACGAAATGAAAACCATAGATGACAGCTTACGCCCAATGGACATGCAAGCTTGTCCGCCGCCCGGTTCATTGCCCGAAGGAATAGTCGGCTGTTATTTATCAGTCTTTTTTGCAATCTGTCAGTTATTATACTTTTTTCAAATCCCCTTATTATAATTATTTTAAAGAGCGGGTTTTATATAGATCTACAGCCTGCCGCGAAAATATACTGCGTCAGGCTGTATGCTTTACGATTCATTTATTTCCAAAAGGCACTTTTTAGTAACAGTTCAGCCCGCGCCGGATAAAAGCTGCCGTAATTCCTGTACTTTCACAAAAATACCTCCGCCAGTATGATTTGAAAACAGTCACACCCCAGGCTCAAAGCACATTAGCGATACAGCCGAAGGTCAATGCCCCAAAATTGTTATCTATTTGTAATATTTATCATAATTAGAATACTGCCTTAAATGATTTTTAACGAGTCTTAAATACCGTTTCAGTCCAAGATCCCCCCGCAAAAACAACGGATTGACCATCTTTTTTTGCTTCACCAGTTTTTTCATGCGGGCAATCATCTGCGGATCCTTAACATGCTTGTAGGCCACCGCTTTTGGAACGACCATCCACAAATATTCCTCCTGGGCGGTTTGAAAAGGCAGTTCTTTATGATATACATAATCCTCCACAAAATAACGGGCCACATTAAATCCGGAATTTGTGACATAAAAGTTACTGCGGCCCTGGCGGCAGTTAATTTCAAAAAATTTATATTTGCCGTCTCTGGAATCATATTTAATATCAAAATTTGAAAATCCTGTATAATTCAAATCTTCAAGGAGATTTTTAACTTTAGCCATAAGCGCGTCGTTGGGTTCGGTAATAATAACCGCATGATTTCCAAGCCCCAGAGGGGTATGCTCTTCTAACAGCACATGGCCAAGGCACATCATTTTTACCTTATGGTTTTTATCCGAATAACAGGTCAGCACCCTCATGTATTCGTCATTTCCGGGAATCATGTCCTGGATAATCAGCTTGTCCGAATAGCCAGAGGCGTAAATATCCCGAATCGTTTTTTTAACTTCTTCAAGAGAATTTAATTTATAAATTTTGTTCTGTCCTTCAAAGGGATGGTGAAAATAATCAACGCCATTCGAGGGCTTTAAAATGACGGGATACTGAAATTTTACATCCACATTCATCCCCATATCCTGGCTGTAAACAAGTGTCGCCGGATAATCAATCCCATGCTTTTCACACATTTTATAAAAATTTTCTTTAAGAATAAGCTGCTCCATAAGTCCATGGCTGATATACGGCGCAATCACATTGTCTGGAAACTTATCTTTAATTTTACTGATTGTTTCCACGTAGCTGTCGCCGCAGCCGATCGCCAGAATTTTTTTATCCTTATATTTCCCTGAAAGCTTTTTCACCGCTTTAAGCAAAACATCCTCTGTATCCATTTTCGGATGATTCCGATAATTTGTAATATTGCTGTAGCAACTCGGGCCTGACATATACTTTCCAAGCACCCAGGATTTCACCTGATATTCCTCGTAAAAGGCTCTGGCTACACTGTACGTATTAATGTCCCCGCCAAAAAGCACCGGAACAAATTCTCTTTCTTTAAATTCCATGGTTCTAACTTCTTTCTGTTATTTTTATATAAATTGCCCGGAACATGGGTACAAGATACCGATCTCCCTCACTTATGCCTGACGGCCCGCCGGCCTGGCGCTTTGTGCCTTTAAAATACTTCGCGCCACACTAATCCCATTGGCCGACGCCTGCTGGAGCCCGCGGGTCACGCTGGCGCCGTCGCCCATGGCACGAAGCCCTGCGATGCTCGTTTCAAAATCCTTGCTGACAAGTACCTTGTTTGAATAAAACTTCACCTCGACGCCATACAGGAGCGTTTCATCGCTGGCAATCCCTGGCGTTACTTTATCTAAAGCTTCGATCATCTCTACAATATCGACCATAATCCGGTGCGGAAATACCAAAGACAGATCGCCGGGAACCGCATCCTTTAATGTAGCAATAATATTGTTGCGCATCATGCGTTCCTGCGTTGTTCGGCGCCCCCGCTTAAAGTCCCCATAGCGCTGGACAAGTATTTTCCCATCGCAGAGCATATTTCCAAGCTGGGCAATGTGCTTGCCATATTCAATCGGAGATTTAAAGGGCGATGTAAAATTCTTTGATACAAGGAGCGCAAAATTCGTGTTTTTCGTTTTATAATCCTGGGATTTATAGGCATGACCGTTGACGACAGCAAGCCCTCCGTCATAGTATTCCGTAGCCACTTCGCCCGACGGGTTTGTACAAAACACCCTGACCTTATCGTCAAATGTCGGCGTATAGTAAACAAGCTTGGCTTCATACAGCTTTTCATTAAGCTCCTTCATAATTTCATCGCAGACTTCTACCCGGACGCCCACATCCACAGTGCCTACCTTTGTTTCAATCCCATGCTCCCGGCAAATGCCGGCAAACCATTCGGAGCCTTCCCTGCCAACGCCTGCCACGATTTCATCCCCATACAAGGTGTCTCCCCGGTCAGTAATTACGCCAATCGCACGGCCGTCCTCAATGAGAATATTTTTTACCATAGTCATAAACTGTATCGTCACACCTGCGGCAAGGAGATGCTCCTGAATCCTTGTATATATTTTATAGCCTTCTTCCGTTCCTAAATGCCGGATCGGACATTCAATGAGCTTTAAATTTGCCCGGATCGCTTTCGCACGGATATGCTCAATAGCTTCATAGTCGTCAATGCCGTATACCTTTTCATCCGCTCCGAATTTCAAATAAACACTGTCCGCCTCATGGATCAATTCTTCCGTCTGTTCGTAGCCTAAAATCTCGGGAAGATTGCCGCCCACATCCGGAGACAGGGAAAGCTTGCCGTCCGAAAATGCTCCGGCCCCCGCAAAGCCTGTTGTAATCGAGCATGGTACACAGCCAACACACTTCTTTGTTTTTCGCTTCGGACAATTTCTGTTCTCAATGGCCCGGCCTTTTTCAATCATTAGTATTTTCATATCCGGCTTTTGCCGGATCAGCTCATAAGCGCAAAAAATGCCTGAAGGCCCTGCGCCAATAATAATGACATCATATTTCATAAGCATCACCTTTCCAGGCTTGACGGCCCACCGCCGCCCAAGCCGATGTCACAGCAAACGGACATGCCGTTTTTTAATACAACAGCAACATGAAAAAATTCATTTATAGTATACCTTTATTAAAACTCTGCGTCAATGAAACTTTACACGCCGGGCAGCGGTCTGTGTCAATAAAAATCTGTTTGCCGGATAGCCGTCCGCAAACTGTCAAGCGGACGGGAGATAAATTTATTTTTGTGATAAACGAGCATTGTATCATTGGCCAATTCTACTCCTTCGACGTAAAGCTTGCGCAAGGGTGTACCGCTTTGCCTCAAACGGTACACTGGCTCGGGAAGCAGCGTAATCCCAAGTCCTGCGGCAGCGGCCTCCATAAGCGCCTGGGAATTAACGCTTGTCCAAAGCGGTTTGGCGCTGTAGCCTTTAAGCGTCAGCGCACTGTCCAGAGTGTCTCTCACCGCGCTTCCTTTTTCGCGCAAAAGGAGGGGATGTGCCAGCAGCTCGCTGACCGTCAGCATTTCCTTATCCAATGGATAGCTCTCAGAACACAGAAAAACCATTTTATAAGACGAAAAGCGCTCATAAATATAGCCGGGCTGCCGACAGGACGCCCCCTCGATCAGGGCCATATCCGCATGGCCTTCCCCAAGAACCTCCATTGCTGCGGCCGCACTGACTACCTGAGTCTCCACCAGAGTATCCGGCCATTCTTTACGAAAACGTTTAAGGATCTCCGGCAGCCAAAAAGATGCGACTGTAATGCTTGATACAAGCCTAACAACCGCTTCATTTTCAATATTTTTAATATTTTCCTGAAGCTTTTCGCATGAGGAAAGGATTGGCAGAATTTCTGCTAAAAGCAGGCGGCCGCTCTGATTTAAGCGGACATTTTTTGCATTTCGTTCAAGAAATATTGTTCCTGCTTCTTCCTCAATTTCGCGAATAGCATGGGATACCGCCGATTGGGTAATAAACAGCCGCTTGGCAGCCTTTGTAAAGCTTTCGGTTTCTGCTACGGCCCGAAATATTTCAAAATGTCTTAGCGTCACACAATTCCTCCTCACCGCTGTATACAGGTAACCCACATTTTTTGGGGTACCCGCAGCATTTTCCCACATTTTTCTTATGATGAATAAAATTCATAATTATAACAAAATAATATCATTTTATTTATCCTATCACAAGGCTTATAATACGGTTGTTGAGGGCCGGTCAAATGCTCCGATGTACGCATACGGGGTATATTTACTCCAAAACAGCCGGACAAAAAATTTTGCACGCCCGCACAGAACGGAGATTTTTATGAAAAAATATTTATGGCTTTTTTTAACGAATCTGTATATAAGTACCTTTACCTTTGGTGGCGGCTATGTTGTGGTGCCTATGGTCCGCAAGTATTTTGTCGCCGGAAAACATTTTTTTACTGAAGATGATTTAATGGAAATGGCCGCAGTAGCCCAGTCTACGCCCGGCGCCATTGCTATTAACCTGGCAGCCCTGGCCGGCTATAAAACCTCAGGGCTGTCCGGTGCGTTCGTAAGCTGCGTTGCTTCGCTTATGCCGCCTCTCGTTATTTTATCCGTCATTTCCGCAGGCTATGCGGCTTTTTGCTCAAATGTAGTGATTGCAGCAGTTCTTAAAGGGATGCAGGCCGGCGTGGCTGCGCTGATTATCGATTTGATTGCCGGTATGTTTCTGATGATTCTTAAAGAACGCTCAATAATGCTTACACTTATGGTTCCGGCCGCCTTTGCCGCCAACTTTTTTCTTCAGGTCAACGTTGCCGTCATACTCATTGGCTGCTGTGTGCTGTGCATCATCCGTGCAGGATTAAGGAGAAAACAAAAATGAATTTATTATTACAGCTTTTAACCGCATTTTTCCAGATCGGCCTGTTTTCTATCGGCGGCGGCTATGCGATTATTCCCGCAATACAGGAACAGGTTGTTGACAAATATGGCTGGGTCAGCCCGAAAGTATTTACAGATATTATTACCATTTCACAGATGACTCCCGGGCCTCTGGCCGTCAATACGTCCACCTTTGTCGGCCTGCAAATCGCCGGGATTTCCGGGGCCGTTGCGGCCACCATTGGCTGTGTCATTTCCGGCATCTGCATATCCATGTTTTTATACCGTTTTTTTCAGCGCCACAAAAACTCCGGGTATATTATGGAGGTGCTTAGCGGGCTTAAGTCAGCCTCACTCGGACTCATTATTTCCGCCGCAGCGACCATTTTGCTTTTAACATTCTGCCAGACTGGAGACATTTCCAAAATCACAAGCTTTGACGGACCCGCGGCTATTGTTTTTTTCCTAGCTTTTGCTATCCTTCGCAAATGGAAAATCAGCCCAGTGCTTTTAATGGTTCTTACAGGTATCGCGGGAGCGGTTATATACTCCGGTTAAACAGCCGCCGCAAGTCAGATCTTAGATTCATGTCCTGGATTCAGGCCTTACACACAGCCACATTCTTGCCGTCCGTAAAAGGATACCGCATAACAATCGACCATATGATTTTTACAGGCATATCCACTCAACCGACCAGGAGGCTTTCCTGCCAGCCCTCCCATGGAATTTCCCAGTCCGGGGCTTTTGGAACAAGCGCCCTTAAATATTCCCATGAGAACAATCCTTAAAAACATTCGCCTACTGCTTTAGCAAACCTTAATGCCGTTCACGCAGAAAAGGTTTGCATAAAAGAGGGCTTTTATTCCATTTAAAAATAATGCTATAATAATTTTATCTTCATCCGTTATATTGCCGGACAACCACACAAATCTATACGAGGAGATGAAAAAATGGCAGAAAAAGAAAACAAGCTTGGCACAGCCCCGGTAGGCAAGCTGCTCACATCCCTGGCAATTCCATGCATTGCCGCTCAGGTGGTCAACCTTTTGTACAATATTGTTGACCGTATTTACATCGGGCATATTCCCGAGATTGGCGCGGCCGCCCTCACCGGCGTCGGCGTCACCTTCCCGATTATTATGATTATATCCGCCTTTTCCGCGCTGGTCGGTATGGGAGGGGCACCGAGGGCTTCAATAAAAATGGGTCAAAAAGATAATGACGGCGCAGAAAAAATTCTCGGAAGCTGCCTGGCCTTATCCATTGTCCTCGCGCTTGTACTTATTATTATTTTTGAACTCTTTGGCCGTCAGCTTTTACTTCTGTTTGGCGCCAGTGACAAAACAATCCCTTATGGCTGGAACTATATGTCGATTTATGTCCTCGGAACCTTTTTTGTTATTGTAACTATGGGCCTCAATAACTTTATATCCACCCAGGGCTTTGCGAAAACAAGTATGCTCACGGTCATTATCGGCGCTGTTATTAATATTATTTTAGATCCGGTATTTATTTTCGTATTTAATATGGGCGTTCAGGGCGCAGCTCTGGCGACAATACTTTCCCAGGCGATTTCCTGCATATGGGTGCTGCGCTTTCTCACATCCAGGCGTACCATTTTAAAAATCCGGGCCAGAAATATCCGCCTGCGCCGGGAAGTCCTTCTTCCTGTCATCGCCCTCGGCGTATCTCCTTTCATTATGCAAAGTACAGAAAGCCTGCTAAACATTTGCTTTAATTCATCCCTGCAAAGATACGGCGGAGATATGGCCGTCGGAGCTATGACAATCCTCTCAAGTATTATGCAGTTTTTCTCCCTGCCTATCATGGGGCTGGCTCAGGGCGCCCAGCCGATTATCAGCTTCAATTACGGCGCCCGCAACAAAGAACGCGTACAAAAAGCCTTCCGGCTGCTCTTTGTGTGTGCCGTCATATTTTCCACAGCCTTCTGGCTTGTAAATATGCTTGCGCCAGGGCTGCTTGTTTCACTCTTTGCAAGCACAGACGACCTGCAGGCTTACGCCTCCTGGGCACTGCGGATTTACCTTGCTGCCGCGTTTATGATGGGTATACAAAACTCCTGCCAGCAAACCTTTGTCGCTATCGGAGAAGCTAAAATCTCTCTGTTTTTGGCACTGCTGCGCAAAGTCCTTCTGCTGATTCCGCTGATTTTTATACTTCCTTTGTTTTTAGAAGATAAGGTATTCGCCGTCTTTTTAGCTGAGCCTATTGCGGATTTCCTTGCGGCAGCAACAACATTTACATGTTTTAAAATTAAATCCAAAAAAGTCATTGGGCAAATGCAGGAACGCTGACCTAAGCAAATTTTCTGCGCGCGTACGGCTGTGCCGCGCGTGAGCATATAATTTTTCTTTTTGCTTCTGCGGGATCGTTATATTTTTTCTTATGCACAGCCAAATAGCGGATAAGCGGAAAAAATAACAAGGATCATATGGATATGTTACACTTATAGATGTCAGTATCTTTGTTTTATGGAGGTAAAATATGAGAATCATTGAAGTCGAAGAAAGAACGCCGGATTTGATAAACCGCCTGTTAGTAGTATGGGAAAACTCTGTAAGGGCTACCCATCTATTTCTATCTGATAGTGAAATCAAAAGTATCAAAGACTATGTTCCACAGGCGTTAAAAGGGATTGCACATTTAGTAATTGCAAAAGATGAAGGAGGCAGCCCAGCAGCTTTTATGGGAATTGAGAACGGCACACTGGAAATGCTGTTCATTTCCCAGAATGAAAGAGGAAAAGGGCTGGGAAAGCGGCTAATCCAATATGGGATTGAAAACTATGCAGTTGAAAGATTAGCCGTAAATGAGCAAAACCCACAGGCTAGAGGATTTTATGAACATATGGGCTTTCATATTTATAAAAGGACAGACATTGACGAGCAGGGCAACCCCTACCCGTTGCTGTATATGAGCCGCTAAACAATCTATAAAAAAGTGTCTTCAACACTTCAGCCCCCTAGCCCCCATTCATGGGGGAATTAGGGGGGGTTCCTTTTTGTGTCGTTTTCATGCATAATAGTCTTATGAATATTTTACAAAGAATCTTTACAGACCATTATGAAGAAATTAAATATACTCTCC
>JAGZDD010000154.1 GCA_018369015.1 Clostridiales bacterium
TTTGCCCTCCTCAGCCGCATGGCTGGTAACTATTCAGCCATGCATCTCGGATTTACGCAGCTAACGCTGCTCACCGCCGCATACGCGGCGCATCCTCGATTCGGGCTAAGCGCCCTATGTCTGAGGAGGGCAAAACCTCTCTGCAAGCCAGCTTGCGCCAAAGTTTGCCCTCCTCAGCCGCATGGCTGAATAGTTACGAAAATTAGGACTTGTCAATTCTGAGATTTTAGTGTAGAATGGCAAAGAAACCTAAAGTTACTGTAATCAAAAAGCAGCAACAGCTTCATTCCCGATACAGCAAAAGGGAGTAGTCTAAACTCATCATCACCATCACGGGGATTTTCCTCTGGTGATGAGTACCTCAGCGGTGACAAGACTTTTCATGTATCTTCTCTAAAGCATAGAATCCCTCTATGCCTGAGAAGCTTCATGGAAAGTCTTTTTGTATATGTGTAAACAGTAACAAACATTGCCCTGCCTGACATAAACTCTTCTGTTTTCGGGAATAACAAAAATAGCGTACCTGTATACAAAGGAGGCCTACTATGAAAGAATTTTATCAGATGACCAAAGAAGAGGCACTGTCGGCGCTTCATGCATCTGAAAATGGTCTTTCCGATGCTAAAGCCCGAGAAGCATTGGAAACCTACGGAGAAAACGCACTCACAGAACAGAAAAAGAAAAGCCTGCTGCAAGTGTTTTTCAGCCAGTTCTGTGACCTGCTCGTTATTATCCTCATTATTGCCGCCATTATTTCAATGGTTTCCGGCAATGTCGAAAGTACCATTGTCATTATCGCTGTTATCATTTTAAATGCGATTCTTGGCACAGTACAATACGCAAAAGCTGAAAAATCTCTCGATTCTTTAAAAGCCCTGTCCTCTCCCCATGCTAAGGTACTTCGAGACGGGCAAAAGCACGAACTGGATTCCCGTCAAATCGTTCCCGGAGATATACTGCTTTTAGAAGCTGGAGATATGGTTTGCGCTGACGGCCGTATTCTCTATAATTATTCTCTCCAGGTCAATGAAAGCTCTCTCACCGGAGAATCGACCAATATCGACAAAAAAGAAGTCTGTCTTGAGGGTGAAATGCCCCTTGGCGACCGTATCAATATGGTCTATTCCGGAAGTCTTGTGACCTATGGCCGGGCAACCGTTCTTGTGACTGGTACAGGCATGAAAACAGAAATCGGCAAGATTGCTACTTTAATGAACGAAACCAAGGAAAAGAAAACGCCGCTCCAGGTGAGCCTTGACCAGTTCAGCAAAAAACTGGCGGTCATTATTATGGTGATCTGTGCCATTGTCCTTGTTTTAAGCCTTTACAGAGACATGAGCTTTATTGACGCCCTCATGTTCGCCGTTGCTCTGGCCGTCGCCGCTATTCCCGAGGCTCTAAGCTCCATTGTAACGATTGTACAGGCCATTGGCACTCAGAAAATGGTTAAAGAACATGCGGTTGTTAAGGAACTGAAAGCTGTTGAAAGCCTTGGCTGCGTTTCTGTCATTTGTTCCGATAAAACAGGTACATTGACCCAAAATAAAATGACGGTGCAGCAGATTTACATTGATGACCAGCTCTTTACACCCTACACGCTGGACCTGCGCAATCAGCTCCACCGCTATCTCCTTTATGATGCGATTCTTTCCAACGATTCCTCATTTTCGGAAGGAAAGGGAATCGGTGATCCTACGGAATACTGTCTTTTAGAAATGGCGCAAAATGCAGGCGTAGATTTTTCTGTGATCCGTGAGCTTATGCCCCGCAGAGCTGAAATTCCTTTTGACTCTGACCGGAAGCTTATGAGTACCAAATATCTCCTCCATGGCGTTCCTATGATCCTTACAAAGGGCGCTGTTGATGTGCTTCTCTCCCGCACGGACCGTATCGCGTTTTCCGACGGGGTCCGTCCAATTACTGAGGAAGATAAGAAAAAGATTCTTGACCAAAATATGCAGTTCTCGGAAAACGGCCTGCGCGTTCTCGCCTTTGGCTACAAGGACAATGACGAAACAGAACCGCTGACTCTTGACGATGAGCAGGATTTCATTTTCCTCGGACTTGTTTCGATCATCGACCCGCCCCGCGAGGAATCTAAGGCCGCCGTGGCCGACGCCATCCGCGCAGGTATTAAAACAGTGATGATTACCGGCGACCACAAAGTGACCGCAGCCGCTATTGCCAAACAAATCGGCATATTTTGCGACGGTGACCTGGCAATTACAGGCAGTGAGCTGGACGCTATGAGCGATAAAGAGCTGGATGAAAAAATCGAATCCATTTCCGTATACGCCCGCGTATCTCCTGAAAATAAAATCCGTATCGTTGACGCATGGCAGCGAAAAGGCCGTATTGTGTCAATGACCGGCGACGGCGTCAATGACGCCCCTGCTCTGAAAAAGGCAGACATTGGCGTAGCTATGGGCATTACCGGAACAGAGGTTTCCAAAGACGCCGCCTCCATGATTCTTCAGGATGACAACTTTGCAACAATTATCAAGGCTGTGGCCAATGGCCGGAATGTTTACCGCAATATAAAAAATGCCATCCAATTTTTGCTTTCCGGAAATACGGCGGCTATTTTAGCGGTACTCTATACATCGATCGCAGGACTGGCCGTACCGTTTGCTCCGGTACATTTGTTATTTATCAACCTTCTCACCGATTCGCTCCCGGCCATTGCCATCGGCATGGAGCCTGCGGGCAATGATATTCTCTCGGAAAAGCCGAGAAATCCCAAGGAAGGTATTTTAAACCGGAAATTTATGGCAAACCTTGGAATATACGGCGTTCTTATCGCCATATGCACCATGGTTTCCTATCACCTCGGGCTTACAACCAATGCCGCAACTGCCAGCACTATGGCATTTGCCACGCTGACCATTGCCCGTCTGTTCCACGGCTTTAACTGCCGCAGCACCCACTCTGTTTTCGGCTGCCCGATCTCCCGCAACTGGTGGTGTATGGGCGCCTTTGTTGTAGGACTTTTGCTCATTAATATGGTTTTATTTATCCCGGGCCTTCATTCTCTGTTTGAGGTTGCTGACCTTACAGGCGCTCAGATCGGCTGGATTTATCTCATGGCATTTGTACCAACGCTGGTTGTGCAGATCTTCAAGCTTGTGCGGGAGCATCTGCCAGCGGCTAAAAATATTTAAAAAAACAATAACCGGTTGGCCAGCAGCAGCCCATACGTAGCGTCGCCACATATCAAGCACCGGCCAAAATGGAAACTCAGGCCAAATCCCCCGAGGCTTACATCGGGGGATTTGGCCTAAAGGCGGAAAAACTTTCAAATCTAACTTACAGGTTTTGTGTTCTAAATGCAACGGTCGCAAATCAAACAAATTATAGCTTCATCAAAAATACATGTTTTAAGTTCATAAAGCCGTCCTTCTTCTTGTTTCATTTTCATTAGTTGTACTTATAAATATATATCTTTAAAACTTATACATATGAATTTTCGACAATTTTTTATTAGTTAATTTAATGAACACCCTTGTTTTTCCCGCATAGGGTATGCTATGATAAAAAAGACGTTTTAAAAAATTTCATCAATCAGCCGTCAGGCCATGCTATCGTAAATATCAACCTGCGCAAGCTCTACGCTTGCGCAGCCCTAAAATATCGGGAAGCTTAAGGTCTGGCGGCGGCTTTATAAAATAGAAATAGGAGTGTTACTATGGGCGGAATATTCGGCGTTGTATCAAAGAAAAATTGCACACTGGACTTATTTTTTGGCATTGACTATCACTCACACCTCGGAACGAAACGCGGCGGTATGGCGGTTTACGGGCCTGGCGGATTCAACCGCAGCATCCATAATATCGAAAATTCCCCATTCCGCACAAAATTTGAGCATGATGTTGAGGAACTTCAAGGCAATATGGGTATCGGCTGTATTTCTGACACAGATCCCCAGCCGCTGCTGATCCAGTCTCATCTTGGCAGCTATGCAATTACTACTGTAGGAAAGATTAATAACGAAGCTGAACTTATTAAATATGTTTATGAAAAAGGGCATACTCATTTTCTTGAAATGAGCGGCAGCCGTATCAACACAACAGAGCTTGTGGCCACATTAATCGACCAGCAGGCCTCCTTTGTAGAGGGGCTTTCTTTTGCTCAGGAAATGATCGACGGCTCTATGACTATTCTTTTAATGACCAAAGACGGGCTGATTGCCTCCCGCGACAAGCTTGGCCGTACTCCGGTCGTCATCGGCCAGAAGGAGGACGGTTACTGCGTGTCTTTTGAGAGCTTTGCCTACATTAACCTTGGCTACAAAGATCACTCAGAGCTTGGCCCCGGGGAGATCGTTTTTATTACCCCTGACGGCACCACTCAGCTAAAGGCTCCTGGCAAGGACATGCAGATCTGCTCCTTCCTGTGGGTTTACTATGGCTATCCTACTTCCGCCTACGAAGGAGTCAACGTGGAAGCCATGCGCTATAAATGCGGGGAAATGCTTGCCCGTCACGATATGGCCCAGGGAGAAAAGGTTCACCCGGATATTATTGCCGGCGTTCCCGATTCTGGTATTGCCCATGCGATTGGCTATGCCAATGAATCTGGTATTCCTTTTGCCCGTCCATTCATTAAATATACGCCCACATGGCCCCGCTCCTTCATGCCGCAGAATCAGGAGCAGCGCAATCTCATTGCCCGCATGAAGCTCATTCCTGTAGACGCATTGATCCGCGGCAAAAGCCTGCTTCTAATCGATGATTCGATCGTCCGCGGCACCCAGCTTGGAGAAACGACCGAATTTTTATACCGCAGCGGAGCTAAAGAAGTCCATATCCGCCCAGCCTGCCCGCCGCTGCTGTTTGGCTGCCCGTTTTTGAACTTTTCCCGTTCATCCTCGGACCTCGACCTCATTACCCGCCGGATTATCCGCGATCGGGAGGGCGATAATGTTTCAGCAAAAACTCTGTTTGACTATGCTGATCCAAACAGCACTAATTATAACGAAATGGTTGAGGAAATCCGCCGCCGTTTGAATTTCACAACACTGCGCTTCCACCGTCTGGATGATCTTGTCGCCTCCATTGGGCTTCCAGAAGAAAAGGTATGTACCTACTGCTGGAGCGGCAAGGGCAAAGGCTGCGCCGGATGTACGCATAAATGTTCAGATAAATCAAATACCCCGGCGTAAGCATACAGGGCAACAAGCCGGCAGCAGGTTTTCTTTAACTTCAAAAATCCACCAGAACTCAATCAGAGTCCGGTGGATTTTTTATGTTCCTGAAATGCAAATGCAAAAAAATATTTTTCAGACCGCCTTCCCTTTTTCAGTTTCACTTTGGCCCCCTTTGATGTGGCTTGATATTTACCTGGAAATCTGGTATTCTTTGTGAAGAAATTATTTTTCTCTGATTCAGCTTTAGCAGGCTGCTTAATCCAGAAGAAACGGGGTGAGTACGATAGATTTTTGTGAACTTACAAAAAAATTCTGGGAAACCTACATTTACGAAGAAGAACCGGAAACACAGGCAGAGGCGCTGGAGTGGCTTGCGCCGCAGTGCGTTGTCATCGGAACCGGCGCACATGAGTTTTATGTAAATCTTAAAGATTTTCTCCGCTCACTGACTGAAGAGGTGCAGGAGCGGAAAGATATAGCCTTTCATTTCAAAGATTTTTGGTGTGAACAAATGGAGCTTGAGCCTGACTCCTGCCTTGTTTACGGGAAACTGCACCTCTGGTGGGAAAGCGAAGATAAATCCACTTACATTAATATGGACAGCAGGTTTACATTCCTGTACCACAAAATCAAAGGGTCATGGAAAATCGTCCATATCCACCAGTCCATGCCAAATAAAGAACAGTCCGACGGGGAATATTACCCTAAAACTCTTTTGGAAAAGGTACAGGAGCTTCAGGAACTGGCCCAGCAGGATAGTATGACCGACCTTGAAAATTTCCGGGCTTTCAGAAGCCGCTGGGAGCAGCGGAACAGGCCTGGCTGGCTGTTCATTCTGGACATAGACTATTTTAAACGAGTCAACGACACCTACGGCCATACCGCAGGAAATGAGTTCATTTCCATCTTAGCCGGGATACTTTCTTCGTCTGTGCGCAGCGGCGATTTTGTGTGCCGGATGGGCGGGGATGAATTTCTCATCTATTGCAGCGGAATGAACACCAAGGGCGATGCGGAGGAATTTGCCCATCGGCTCCAGCATGACATCCGGTCAGCCGGGAAAAAGAAACCCTACTGGACAACGGTTTCAATCGGCGCAACCTACACTCCTCTGGAGGAATGTATGGAAACTGCCCTGGAACGCGCCGACCATTCCCTCTATGCTGCCAAGCAAAGAGGGCGCGACGCCTTTTCTTTCATAATGGCAGATCGCCCCCCCCGAAAAACACCTGATGACATGGCAAACATTCTTTAACGGTTTACAATATCCGACGGACAGATGCAATACTTTAAAAGCTTATTATAAAAAATCTCCCGGCAATACAGGCGCCGGGAGATTTTTCTTTACATTACATCGGGCTTCTCTTTTACATTTTTCCGTATTTTTTCCAACATCCCATAAATATCCTCAAGCTGCTTCCAGGAATCCATCCCCGCATTTTCCTGCGGCGCTCCCGGAGTGGAACGGCCATTTTTAATAATCTCCATAAGCTCCTTTGCCATTTCAAGGCAAATATCCGGGTGGCTGGCCGCAACATTGTGCTGCTCACGTACATCATCCTTAAGATTATAAAGCTGGTAAGGCACCTCGTCGGTCGTCGATGGTTCAACGACAGCCTTCGCCATACCGCTGCCTGCATGGCGGCAAAGCTCCAGCTTCCAGTCCTGTGTCCTTATGGAAAAGCTTCCGTCGCCGGAAGAATGGACAACGCTTCCTCGCACCGGCTGATTGCCATGAAGCGCCGGAAGGAGGCTTACAGAATCCTCTCCCGCGTTTTTTGCAGGCTCCTCCCCAAGCAGTTCCGCAAATGTGGCAAACAGATCGCAAAGGCAGGTCATCTGTCCGCACTCGCTTCCCTCTTTAATATGCCCCGGCCAGGAAATAATTGCCGGAATCCGGTGGCCGCCCTCATAAATATCCGTCTTTTTGCCGCGGAAAATGTAGCTCGGATTATGCCCTCGTTCTGTCAGGAACGGATAATCGGCAATGCCGCTGCACCCATTATCACTGGCAAAAATAAATATTGTATCTTCTAATATACCTTTTTCCTTAAGCTTATCCTGAACTGTTCCCACAAGGTAATCCAAATACAGAACCATGTCGCCGTAAACATTCAGCCCGCTCCTGCCCTTAAAGCCTTCCGGCGGAAGAAGCGGCCCGTGAACCGCATGGGTCGGATAATAAAGGAAAAACGGCTCATCCGAATGTTCATCAATCAGCTCAAGCACCTTATCATTCATATCCCCGATCACTTTTTCAAAGTCATACCCCGGCGCCGCAGGGCCTCTCTGCCACAATTCCTGCTGGGTCGCCCCGGTACGGTCTAATGGGAACACGCCGGTCACATGGTCGGGTACGGCCAGCACACGGCGGTTTTCGATATACGTATAAGGCGGCTGGTCTAATGAGGCTGCGGTTCCAAAGAAATAGTCAAAGCCATAGTCATTAGGGCTGACCTTCAGCGGCTTTGTGAAATCAATATTCATACCGTCCAGCAAAAAGCCCGCCGCTCCGGGGACTTTCATTTTTTCTTTCACTTCATCAGCAATGCCGTACTCACTTCCGTCAAACGCTTTCCGTTCCCAGCCAAGACCTAAATGCCACTTTCCTACCGCAGCGGTGAAATAACCCTGCCGTTTGAACATAGTCGCCAGCGTTTCCCTTCCGCTCTCAATAAGGGGATCGGCACCTCCCGGGAGTACGCTCTGCTTTAATCTTGAACGCCAGTTATATCTTCCGGTCAGTAATCCATAGCGCGACGGTGTACACAATGCCGATGTCGAATGGCAGTCCGTCAGCCTTATCCCGCTCTCGCTAAGGCGGTCAATATTGCTTGTTTTTAGCTTTGAATTTTCGTTAAAGCAAGACAGATCCCCATATCCCAGGTCATCAATAAACATCAGTATTACATTTGGTTTTTTTGACATAATACTCCTCCTATATATCATCGTTTTTCCCGAATCCTTACTGCCGCCAGCTTTGCAGCTTCCAAAAGCCGCTCATAGCAGGCTTCAAAAAACATTTTATATCCCTCGCAAAAATAATTCCAGCACTTGGCATCGCCGTGTTCCGTTACCCGGCTGCGGTAACAGCCGCCCCGGCACAGCTTAAACCATGGACATGCCTTACATTCTTCCGGATGATTTTGGGAACGGGAAATAAAGCCAATTTCTTCCCTCTTGTCATAAATCGCCTGCAAAGACATATCATTCAAATTTCCAAGACAATAATCGTCCAGGACGTAAAAATCACATGGATAAACACTTCCGTCGGCTTCCACAACATTTTGTATACCGCAGGTTCCCCGCTGCTCACAAGATTCCGGCCAATAGCCCAGAGCCATAGCCACATAGTTATCAAACTGGCGGATATAAGGCTGGTCGCCCTTTTTCAGATCCTCGTACCACAGGTCAAAAAGATCGATAAGAAATTGCCCATAATCCTTTGGAAGAAGGGAATATTCTTCCTTGCCCCGTTCTTCGCCAAGAGGGTCAAGACAGGTAATAAACTGCATATAGTTCCACCCGCGCCTGCGGTAATCACGGTAAATTTCCTTGATATTCCTGGCTACCTTCCGGTGTACAACAGTCAAAATATTATATTCTACCCCAAAACGGTCAAACATATCAATCGTTTCCATAATACGGTCATAGGTCGGCCCAAAGCTTTTACTGCTGTGACGGTATTCATCATGGATTTCTTTCAGGCCGTCCACGGAAATGCCAATCAGGAAATGATTCTTTGCAAAAAAACGGCACCACTCCTGTGTAATCCCGTAACCATTTGTCTGGAGAGCGTATTCAATATGAATATGATTGCGGTTATAATGATTAACAAATTCCACAACCTTCTTAAAAAATGGCAGTCCGCAAAGCGTCGGCTCCCCTCCCTGAAAAGCGATCGTCGCGCTCCCCGACGCTACAAGCACCGTTTTTCGTATAACATTTTTCAGTGTTTTTTCCGACATCAGGCCATAAGAGGCCTGCTGCCTTTTCTCTGTCTCATCATAATAAAAGCAATATTTACAGCGCATATTGCACATTCCCGAAGCGGGTTTTATCAACAAATTTACCGGCGGCATATACCTTCCTCCTTAGCAGTCGTATTTATTACTATGAAAGTTATCAAATGTGCAGGCACAGGGGCAAGTAAACTTGCCCCTGTGCCTGCACATTTGATAACCCCAAAGTATGAGCACGTTGCTAAGCGCC
>JAGZDD010000155.1 GCA_018369015.1 Clostridiales bacterium
GCCAATACAGCCTTTGGCTATTTTTCGACAGTGCCTGTCGGCTCTGAGGCAAGTAAATCTGCGGTTTGCGGGCATGACATGACCATTATTTATCTGGATAATGAGCCACTGATTTCCACGGAACTGATCCGCAAATTCACATGGGCTGTTCCGACAACGGCGACAGAGCCGGAAGCTGCTGTGAAATTTATGAATCTTTTGTTTACGGATTCCGAGGTGCTTAATCTGCTGACCTGGGGCATTGAGGGCGTCCATTATCAGACACTTGAGGACGGAACGATTGACTTTATGGACGGCGAAGATGCCAATAGCTGCGGCTACTATATCGGAGATGAAACAGCAATTCTTGGCAGCGGCTTTTTGGCGAAGGTTCGGACCGGTTCCGAGCCGGATCTGCGGGCCGAGAGCGAAACGATGAACCTTAATGCGACGGTCTCCGATTTCCTGGGCTTTAGCTTTGATTCTGAAGGCTTTGAAAATCAGATTGCAGGCATTACTAATGCTATTGCGGAATGTCGTCCGTCTCTGGCCTCCGGCCTTTACACAGAAAACTATTATAACGATTTTATCCAAAAGCTAAATGACAGCGGGGCGCAGGAATATATTGCCAATATCCAGCAGCAGCTCGACGCATGGCTTTCGGAGAATAGGAGCGGCGAATGAAAAAATATAGAGGTATGGCTCTGATGCTTGGCCTGTGTATGGCGCTGGCATCAGCCGCAGGCTGCGGAAATTCTGAAAATAACAGCGCGGGAACGGACGGAAGCGTTTCATCGTCCTTAGGGGAAAGTGCAGCGGGCAGGGAAGGGGCTGCCGAAAATGACGATACGGACAGCGAGGATATTGCGGAAATTACAATGGTGTATATGCCCGCGGGGAGTATGCCCAAAGGCGTTGCGGAGGTTGAAGCGGCCATTAATGAAATTACTGAGAAAGAAATCCACACCCATGTGAATATTGAGATGATTGAAAGCGGCAGCTATGACCAGCAGATTGGCCTGATGATGGCCTCCGGAGAGAAGCTGGATCTTATGCTCACCTTCCCGGTGGGGGCTTCCTCCTACAGCAATATGGTCAACCAGAACCAGTTTATGGACATATCGGCGCTTCTTAAGGAGTACGCTCCGGAAACGGTTGAAACGGTTGGAAGCCTGATGGAAGCCACAACAAGCGGAGGGGAAATTTACGGCGTGCCGACCTACAGAAATCTTGTTGTCAGCGCTTACATTGTCATGCGCACCGACGTCCTTGAAGATTTGGGTCTGCTTGAAAAAGCGCAGAATATGACGTCGTTTAGCGAGTATGAGGAAATTCTTGAGGCTGTGAAAAACAGTGAAAAGTGGGGCCACCTTGCCGGTATTGTTAATTCCGACCTGGACGGGCTGTGTCTGCCTCTTGCGGGATTTTATCTTGGAACAGATAAATTTTCAGATACGACGACCTACGACCAGCTTGGCGACCTGAACAAGATTATTGCCATTGACCCTGAAGGCGGAGATCCTACAGTAAAAATGAATTTTGCCACCGATGAATATAAGGCTATGGTGGACAAAATGCGGGAATGGTATGAAAAAGGGTACGTGTATAAGGACGCGGCTACAACAGAGGATAACGGCGAGGTTCTTCTTAAAAATAACGCGGGCTTCAGTTACTTTATTGAGGGCGAACTGGGCGTGGAAATTGCCAAGGCGGCAGCGATCGGTATGCCTGTGACCTGCGTTAAGATAGAAACACATCCGCTGATGACCTCAAGCTGTACAAAATTTGTGTGGGCGGTGCCCCACAATGCGACAGAACCGGAAGCCGCTGTGAAGTTTTTGAATATGATGTATACGGACTCCCGTATTGAAAATCTCCTGCTCTGGGGTATTGAGGGGAGAGATTACCAGATTAAAGACGGCGTCGCCTGTTTTGTTGACGGAGAGGACATAAATACGGTTGCCTATCATATGGCGGATCATATGTTTGGAAATCAATTTCTTGCCCTGCCGTGGGATGGGCAGCCAAAGGATTTTAGGGAACAGGCCAAAGAGGAAATGGATCAGGTCGTGCAGTCGAAGTATTTCGGCTTTTCCTGCGACACATCAGCCATTCAAAACGAACTGACGGCGCTTGCCAATGTGATTGCCGAATACGGCCCCTCTCTGGAGTCCGGTATTGCCCCGGAGGGAACCTATGAGGAATTTATTGAAAAATTAAATTCTGTCAATGTGCAGGCTGTTGTGGATGAGTATCAGGCACAGCTTGACGCATGGCTTGCTTCGGAGGCCGGAGCGTTTTAGCCTGCGCACGGGATTTGCAGGTGCAGATACAGCCGATTGAACACTTGAAAAAGATTTGTGCAATAATTACACAAAAGTAATATAAATATGTTGACAAAGTGCGGGGGGGGTATTATTGTACTAAACAATTTGCGAAAAACGGCCGTGATTCGACAAAACTATACATGAAAGCAAAAGGAGAAAGGATATGAAAAAGGGAAAATTAACAAAAGTGTTGTCAGCTGCTCTTGCCGTGGCTATGCTTGCGGCTATGGGCGGATGTAATAATGGAGGAAGCGCCGGAACAGATACAGGCGCCGCCGGGCAGGATGCCGGTTCTGCCAGCCAGGAAGCAGCCAGCCAGGGGTCAGACTCGGCGGCTGCCGACGGCGGCCAGGCGGCTCCGGTATCAAGCCTTGCGGATATAGAGATTAATGAAGCGGGAACCGACGCCACGGGCCATGAAGGCGAAACCGCGCCGGAGGGAATCCAGGCAGGAACTCATTTTACCTATTGGAGCAACTACGATATTCCTATTTATACGCCGTGGATGGATAACCGGGCGGCCGTACTGTCTTACCAGATTTATTCTAACCTTCTTGTGAAGTATAAAGGCGACGGCAATGATATACGGTGCGACCTGGCAGAATCTTATGAGGTTTCCGAGGACGGACTGGTGTGGACGTTTAAAATCCGCGAGGACGCTAAGTTTGCGGACGGATGTGCCGTAGAGGCGGAAGATTTTGTGGCAACATGGGATGTCATGCAGGAATACCAGCCACGCCCATTTGCATCAGTTGAAAGCTATGAGGCTGTGGACAGCCACACATTAAAAGTAACCTTGTCCTCTGCGAACCCGACGTTTATTTACGAACTTCCGACCCAGAGAATTTACGGCGTTGTCTGCAAGGACGAGCTGGACAAATACGGCCCTGAGGACAACCGTTCCGCTGTCGGCGCAGGCCCCTTCTATGTAGAGGAATATCACTCCGGCGAAAGCTATGTGCTTAAAGCCATTGATAACTATTGGAACAAAGATACCCAGGCCCACATCGAAACTGTGGAGATTGCCATTATTGCCGATGAAAACACGGCGTTGATGGGGCTTATGGACGGTTCCATTAACTGTATGAATACCGTCGATATTGAGGTTATGAACAATGCCGTAGATTACGGCTTAACGCTGGCACTGATTGAGGACCGTGAAAATCCATACTGGCTCAATGCCAGCCAGGTTGAAGTGCTAAAAGACCCGGTTGTCCGCGAAGCGCTATGCCATATGATTAACTGGGAGGAATTATCAGCGCTTGTATATGACGGGATCTATCCGCATCCAAACAGCTACTTTACAGGTTCAGAAGCACCGGAATTTTCATCAAAGCATGATTATGACCCTGAGCTCGGCTTAAAAATGCTTGAGGACGCCGGCTATGCCCTGACAGATATTGAATTTGAAATTTTGGCTGACCCGGATTTTACAAACCTGAACGTGGCGCTTGTTTCCCAGCTTAACAGCCTGGGGCTTACAAACATTACGACAGTGACCTATGACGGCGCGACCTGCTACGGTATGCTTAAATCAGGAACCTATGACTGCTTCCCGGTACATAACGGCTATGACCCTGAATCCCCTCTGACACCATTTACAATGGGCCTTGTAGAAGGCGGCACACAGCCGTGTATGTTCTTAAAGGCCTGCGACCCGGAGGCTTATGATGAAGCTATGGAATATTACAATGCGGCAGTGGCTTCCTCGACATTAGAGGAGTTCCAGGACAATGTAAACAAGCTGGAAAATATTGTTCAGGAGCAGTGCCTTGCTCTTGGCGGCCTCCAGGTAATGCGCGGCTATGTATTTACCGATGATGTCCGCGGCGCTTATATCTCCCCGGTATCGGCTGAAATACAGATGTCTTATTTATACTTTGCTGAATAATGTTTGGTAACAGTTCAGCCAGCCGGGAGTGCGTAAGCGCGGCTTTGCGAATGGCGAGGGCTGAACTGTTATGATGTTTGACATGGGGAACTGACTGGCCCCTTGCAGTCGGTTCCCCTTTTTTGGAGGGTGTAATATGCTAAAGTATGTTATCAAACGAATTATTTTAGTTCCTTTTTTACTTATTGCCATTGCCGCGCTGATTTTTTTCCTTCTTAATCTTTCCGAGGCCGACCCCGTACTGATGATGATGCCCTCGGAATATACCCAGGAGGATTACGACGCTATGGCAGAGCGTTTCGGGCTGGACAAGTCAAAACCCGAGCAGTTTGTTAACTGGATTGCCGACGCAGTCCGGCTGGATTTTGGAACCTCTTATAAAACAAAAGCCCCGGTGGCCGACGAGGTGCTTTTCAGGGTGCCTGTCAGCTTGAACCTGGCGCTGATTACAACGGTCATTATGATCTTGCTCGGAGTGCCTCTGGGCGTTATGTGTGCGGTGAAGCAATATTCGGTTTTTGATAATTGTGTGAATGTCATATCTAAGTTTCTGGCGTCCATTCCCGGCTTCTGGCTGGGGCTTATGCTGATTCTTCTGTTTTCTGTCAACCTTCGGTTACTTCCCTCTCATGGCATGGACAGTATCAAGAGCTGGATTCTTCCGGTATTTACATTCCTCCTGCCGTATCTTGGCAACTATGTCCGCCAGGTGCGCAGCGCCATGCTTGACTGTATCCGTCAGGATTATGTGCGCACATCGCGGGCTAAAGGAAAGAAGGAATCCGTTGTTATTTTCAGAGATACGCTGAAAAACGCACTGCTCCCGATTATTACCCTGACCGGGGGAACCTTCGCGTCAATGATTGGCGGCGCGGTAATGATTGAGCAGGTATTTGCTTTCCCGGGAATCGGCATGAAGGTGCTGGAGGGCATTAACAACCGGGATATGCCGGTCATTCTTGCCTGCTCCATGATCCTGGCGCTTTTCACGATTGGGGCACAGTTGATTATTGATATTTTATACGCGGTCGTTGACCCTAGAATACGCAGTACTTTTGCAGGAAAGAAAAAACGCCGGGCCGCAGCGCCGGCGGCAGAAGGGGGAATTAAGTGATGAACAGTGAAAAAAGTGTCAGAAAAAAATATAAAAAGCGGGGCCAGATGGCACAGCTTTGGGCGCGCCTGAGAACCCAGCCGCTGGCCGTTGTTTCTCTTATTGTTGTAGCGATCATGGTTTTTGTGGCAATTTTTGCCGATTTGCTTGTTCCTTACAGCGCCGCAGTGACGCAAAATGGCATGGAAAAGCTTCTTCCGCCATTTTCTCCGGGACATTTGCTTGGAACCGATAACTTTGGGCGCGACCTTTTGGCAAGAGTGATCCACGGTACGCGGACTGCCCTTGAGATCGGCGTTATTTCCGCCGGGGCATCGATTATTATATCGACAATCCTCGCCTGCCTTTGCGCGACGGTCGGCGGCTGGCTGGACAATATTATTATGCGTATCGTCGATGTGATTAGCTGTATTCCGTCTTTGGTACTGGCGCTGGCCATTTGCGCAGCTATGGGCAACGGCGTGCCTCAGCTTGTATTTGCCCTGTTTTTTACGGGCATACCGATGCACACAAAAATGGTGCGCAGCGTCGCCTTAAGTGTAGCCAATATGGATTATGTAGAATCCGCAGTCGCCCTGGGCGCTAAGAAAAGCTATATTATCGGAAAGCACATTGTACCGAATCTGGCATCGGTCATTATTATTAACGGAACCGCGCAGGTATCTATGAACATTATGATGGGCGCGACTCTGGGCTTTGTCGGGCTTGGCGTTAAGGCGCCGACGCCGGAATGGGGCACCATGCTGTCCGAGGGCTTAAACTATATGCTTAGAAATCAATATATGGTTATTGTTCCGGGTATTATTCTTGCTGTGGCGGCATTATTTATCAATTCCCTTGGAGATTGCTTAAGAGATGCCATGGACCCGCAATTAAAAGGTAGAGCATAGGAGGAACTGCCGTTATGGGGGAAAAATTACTTGAAATTAAAGACTATTGCGTAACCTTTACCGTAGATAAGGTGAAGTCCTACGCTGTCAATCACATTAATCTTTCTGTGGATAAGGGCGAGGTGCTCGGCCTCGTGGGCGAAACCGGGGCCGGGAAAACGACGACCGCCCTTTCGGTTATGGGGCTTTTGCCGAAGTACGGCGTTAAAACGTCCGGCGAGATATGGTTTAACGGGAAAAAGCTTACAGGAATGAAGGAAAAGGAATACCGGAAAATCCGGGGAGAGCATATTTCCATGATTTTCCAGGACCCTATGACCTCCTTAAATCCGGCATTTAGAGTTGGGGATCAGATTGCGGATGTGATTAAAATTCACAATCCCAAGATGAGCCAGCTTGACGTCAACGCCAAGGTGGATGAAATTATGCGTATGGTCGGTATTTCGTCGGACAGAAAAATGGAATATCCTCATCAGTTTTCCGGGGGGATGCGCCAGCGTATCGTCATTGCGATTGCCATTGCCTGCAATCCGGACCTTCTCATTGCCGACGAGCCTACGACGGCCCTGGATGTGACGATTCAGGCCCAGGTCATAAAAATGATGCGTAATCTTAAGAGCGAGCTTGATTCATCGATTATTCTTATTACCCATGATTTGGGAATTGTCGCGAATTTCTGCGATAAGGTAGCGATTATGTACGGCGGTGAAATTGTAGAGAGCGGAACGCTTGAGGATATTTTTGATAAAAGCCTTCCACATCATCCGTACACCGTGGGCTTATTTAATTCCCTTCCGAATATTGAGGAAAAAACAGACCGGCTAAAACCCATTAAGGGGCTGACGCCCCACCCGTCGGAATTGCCCGAAGGATGTAAATTTCATCCCCGCTGCCCGGAGTGCATGGATGTGTGCCGGAGCGGAGAAAATCCGAAACTGTATGTGGATAAAAAACATAGTATTCAATGTCATTTATATAGTAAGGAGGGAAAATAGCCATGGCAGGAGAAAAGGTATTACTGGAAGTTAAAAATCTGAAGAAATATTTTGATACGCCAAGAGGCTGCCTTCATGCTGTGGATGATGTTTCCTTTAAGCTTTCAGCCGGGAAAACGCTGGGGGTCGTGGGAGAATCCGGCTGCGGAAAATCTACTCTTGGGAGAACGATCCTCCGGCTGATTAATTCCACGGAAGGGCAAATTCTTTTTGACGGAGAGGACATTACCAATGTGTCGTCAGGCGAGCTGCTTAAGCTGCGTGCCCAAATGCAGATCATTTTTCAGGACCCGTTTTCCTCTCTGGACCCTAAGCTGACAGTTTCCCAGATTATTGAGGAGCCTTTAAAAATACACAAGGTTTACAAGGATAAAAAGGAAAGAAATGAGCGGGTGCTGGAGCTGATGCGCATTGTGGGCTTAGATGAGCGTTATGTCAATACGTATCCCCACGAACTGGACGGCGGGCGGCGCCAGAGAATCGGCATTGCCCGGGCCATTGCCTTAAACCCTAAATTTATTGTCTGCGACGAACCAGTATCGGCGCTTGATGTTTCCATACAGGCCCAGATTTTAAACCTGATGATGGATCTTAAGGATGAGCATGGCTTTACGTATATGTTTATTACTCACGACCTCTCGGTTGTCAAACATATCAGCGATGAAATTCTTGTCCTGTATCTTGGAAGAATGGTTGAAAAGACGACCTCTGACCGATTATTTGAAAACCCCGTACATCCTTACACAAAGGCGCTGCTGTCCGCTATACCGATTCCCGATATTTCTTATAAAGGAAAGGACGCCCAGGTAATGAAGGGTGAGGTGACCTCCCCGATCGATCCGCCGGAGTGCTGCCGTTTTGCGGCCAGGTGCCCCTACGCTTCGGACCGCTGCCGCAAGGAGTGTCCGGAATTTGTGGAGGTTGAGCCAAACCATTTTGTGGCCTGCCATTCCTGGGAGCAGAGGATGAAGGAGGGGTATCATGGTTAAAGAAAAATACCGCATTTTAATTGTGACAGGGCTTGTTACCTCCGAGCATGACCCTAAGGTTAATGGAATGCTGCGCCGGACGCTGGAGGCTACCGGGCGTTTTGTGGTTAAAATTACGGAAGAATTTAAAGGAGCAACTTCAAAAACTCTTGAGGGCTATGACGCCGTACTTCTTAATTATGACGGAAAAGCGGACGTTTCGTCGCCATATATCCCTCTTGGAGCACAAGCGGAGCAGGTACTGTGTGATTTTGTCGCCCAGGGCGGCGGGATCATTATTTACCATTCTTCAGCCATTGCCGAGGCTAAGCAGTACCCGGAGGAATTTGTTAAAATGATTGGCGGCGCTTTTCGTTTTTCGGGCGGCGGCCGTAAAAATCCGAAGCTTTCCTTCCGGGTCGATACGGCGGAGGGTGATCCGATTTGCGCGGATGTGCCAAAGCACTGGTACACGGCTCAGGACGATTTGTTTGTCAATATTTTGTGGCGCGAAGACAGCCATGTGCAGGTGCTTGCGACCGTTGACGATAACGCCAAAGATTATGATATTCATAAAATGCAGAAGCACCTTGCCCGGGATTATGAAGGGCTGGATCTTTCAAAGCTTGAAAATCTTGGCAAAGCCCATCCGGTCATCTGGAAAAATACCTATGGGAAGGGCCGGGTATTTGTTCCTTTTATCGGGCATGGCACTGACACCATCCGAAGGCCCGAATTTGACTGCATTTTTGTGCGGGGCTGCGAGTGGGCCTGCTGCGGCGAAGTGACCATTCCTTATCCGGATATTCAGGAAGAACGCCGCTTCGCGGCCTGGCCGTATTACGACAATATTTCTATCAGTACCCTGGCAAAGCTGACGGAAGGGCTGTGAAGCTTTTATGGTACCCGAGGGCGCTAAGCGCCAGTGTTGCTGCGTGCCGGCGGCACGCAGCAACGACCGAAGCGGAGCGTAGACCACGCGTTTAACGTAGACCGCTTGCTTGTTAAGCACCGACCGGAGCGGCAGC
>JAGZDD010000156.1 GCA_018369015.1 Clostridiales bacterium
CCAACAGAAATTTCTTCAAAATGTAAACATAAAGAAAGACTTTGCGGTACCCATTTCTGGAATCCGGCATTCCTTATTCCGTTAGTTGAGGTTGTGAAAACACCGGAAACGACGGACGAGGTTGCAGCGACAGTGATGGATATTCTTACAGAAGCAGGCAAAAAGCCGGTGCTGTGCAAGAAGGATGTACCGGGCTTTATTGCAAACCGTATGCAGCACGCTTTATGGCGCGAGGCAATCTCCATTGTTGAGAGAGGGATTGCAGACGCAAAAACTGTGGATGATGCATGTAAATACAGCTTTGGCTTAAGGCTTCCGTATTTGCCTCCTCTGGTAAATTCAGATATGGTAAGTACACAGCTTACATATAATATCCACAGCTATGTATTAAAGGATCTTGAAGACCGCCATGACGCTTCCCCATTATTAAAGGAAATGCTTGACGAAGGAAAGAACGGTTTCCGCGCAGAGGCTAAGGACGGCGTCCATGAGGGCTTTATGAAATATACAGATGAAGAGATTTCAGAGATTAACTCAGGCCTTAATGAGTATCTTATTAAAATGCTTTACGGTAAATAAGAGAAGATTGTTTACTGCAAGGCCAGTAACAATGAATCGTAGTACACGGATTTTTAATGATATAGTTATATAATTTGATATAATTTATGGAGGTAAATAAAAACCATGGGAAAGAAAGTATTTGTTGATTTAACACATCCATTCAGCGCCGAAATTCCACGTTGGCCATATTTTGACAAGCCGGTGATTGACAGCAAGCATACAATGGCTAAAGGCGGCGTTTTAACACAGTACATTGGCTGCACAATGCATACAGGTACACACTGCGATGCTCCCCGCCACGTTATGGAAGTAGAATTTGACGGCAAGAGAGCACGTTATACACATGAAATGCCTATTGACGCTTACACTGGCGATGCTGTTTGCCTTGATATCCAGGTAGAACGCTGGGGCCTGATTACAGGTAAACATCTGGATGACGCTTGCCGCCGCGCTGGCATTGATCCGGATTCCGGTGAGCTTGAAGGCATGGTTATCTGCCTTGACACAGGTATGCATTTAAAATTCGATGATTCCAAGGAATATTATCATTATTCCTGCGGTACAGGCGTTGAAGCCGGCCAGTGGTTCGTTGATCATAAAGTAAAATGCGTTGCTATGGATATGCAGGCACTTGACCATCCATTACATACAGCTATGGGCAACAACGGTATGACAAGAATGAACCTTCTTGGCGCTTCCGGCCGTCCGATCACAGAAGAATACAAGGAGCTTTTCGGCGAGGAAGCTTACGCTGAATTTGATAAGGAAGAATACATCCGTATCCATGGCAAAGAAGCTTATGACAAGAAATTCGGCGCTCTTGAAGCTATCGGCTGCTGGGGAACATGGGAGCCCTGCCATAAGACAATGCTTGGACATGGTATCGTAGGTGTTGAAAACCTTGGCGGCGACCTTGAAAAGGTTAAAGGAAAACGCTTCAGATTTTACTGCTTCCCATTAAGATGGTACATGGGCGACGGCTCCATGGCCCGCTGCGTTGCAGAAATCGATGAAGATGATTTAAACGATGTTCCAGACAGAACATATCTGTACTGCGGAACAGGCGTTCAGAGCAGATAAATGGTGCCAGGCTTAGGACCGCGCGGCTTTGAACATTCAAGGCTTAAGTGTCGTGGAAGTCTTAAAACTTTGGTGGTATAATAAAATCCAGGCGAGGCTTATGTCTCGTCTGGATTTACTCAGTTGATATAAAAAGAGGGCAGCTGTTTTAATTACAGCGGCTGTCAAAGGTGTTGCTGTTAGTAAGCAACGAGTAGAGGAGAAGAACTATGGCTAAGAAAAAAACAATTATTACAGCGGCTGTGACCGGCGCATGGCCCAAAAAAGAAAACAATCCCAATGTACCTATGACTCCGTCTGAAATTGCAGACGATGTTTATGCATGCTGGAAGGCCGGCGCTGCAATTGCCCATCTTCATATGAGAGATGATGAAGGCAACGGTACAATGAGTACTGAAAAATTTACAGAAACATGGGATCTTATCCACAGCCGTTACCCGGACTGTGATATTGTATTAAATCTTACAACCTCCGGCGATATTCATGCGGATGATGAAATCCGTGTTGCTCATGTTAAAAAGTTAAAACCAGAAATGGCTTCCTATGACTGCGGTTCTATGAACTGGCTCAACAGCGGCCTGTTCATTAACTCCCCGAAGTTCCTTGAGGACTGCGGCCTGTTATTCCAGGAATTAAATGTAAAGCCTGAGATCGAAGCCTTTGATCCCGGTATGATTGCCAATGCTGCTTACTATCTGAAGAAAGGCGTGTTAAAAGCACCGCTTCATTTCCAGTTCTGCATGGGCTGTGCTAACGGTATTCCAGGAAGCATTAAAAACCTGTTATTTATGAAGGAAACGATGGAATCCCTTTGCCCAGGCTCTACATGGTCCTGCTTTGGCGTTGGACACAGCGCTATGGAAATCCTTTACGGCGCCGTAGCTCTTGGCGGCCATATCCGTGTTGGCATGGAAGACAACGTAATGTACGCTAAAGGCGTTTTAGCAGACAGCAACGCTCAGTTTGTTGAGAGAGCTGCCCGCGTCATCAGAGAGTACGGTAATGAAGTCGCTACACCGGATGAAGCCCGTGAGATTCTTAATTTAAAGTAATCGGGGCCTGACATGAGCTGGGGCGCTTTATACTTCTATTATAAATGCCCCGAGTGCGGAAAGCTTTTTAAGTATGCCATTGATTTGATTCCTGAATTTGGCGATGATTTTGGCAAATGCCCGGACTGCCAGGTGATGGGAACCTTTGTTAAGGAGGGCGCCCGCACGAAGGACGATTTATTGTACGAAGAGGTTGAATAAATTATCAGATTTCTTTATATGAAAAACATGTACCGGAATTTTTGGGGCGGCTCAAAAATTCCGGTTTTGTATATCTTAAGGGAGGTTGGCGATGGTCTTTGAAGAACTTGTGGACAAAAAGTATGACTGGCTCACGGCAAATGACAGGGAAATTATAAGAAAAATTTTGGGCAGCCGGGCAGCGGTTCTGAAAATGAACAGCGTGGAGTTGGCAGCGTTTTTAAATATTTCCAGAACAACACTTGTCCGGCTTCAAAGAAAGCTCGATATTGCCACATTTGCCGAATTTCGCCTGCTTCTTTCGGAAAATAATGATGACAAGACAACGCCTGCTTTTGACATGCAGGATATTGTCAACAGCTATCATGGGATGATTGACGAGCAGAAAAAGCATGATTACCGAAAGCTGTGCGAAATGCTTGCCCGGGCCGGCACGATTTATGTTTATGGCACAGGAAACGAGCAGAAAGCCATTGCAGAGGAATTTAAGCGGATTTTCCTGATTTTTGGAAAATGTTGTGTAGATATTTTTGATTATGGCGAAGCTGCCTTTGCAAGCAAGCGCTTTGCGGCCGGAGACGTGCTGCTTGCCATATCAATGTCCGGAGAAACGAAAGAGGCGTTTAAGGTTGTACGGTGCGCAGCGGAGGCGGGGATCCATACTGTATCGATGACCCGCTGGCAAAATAATTCTCTGGCACGGATGTGTGAGGAAAGCCTATATGTGGGAACGCGGACGGTACATCAGCCCAAAGACCAGCCCTATGAAATGATGGCCGCCTTTTATATGCTGTTAGATATTTTGTCCGTGCGTTATGTGGAGTACATTGAAGGGATAGAAGCCAATGAAAGTTGAGGAACTGTTAAACCGAAATTACGAGCAGTTTGGTGAAAATGAAAAATATATTTGCCATTATCTTTTGACGCATAAAAAGGAATGTGTTTCAAAGCCCGTTAGCGAATTTGCCAAAGCCTGTAATGTATCTCAAACGCTGCTTGTCCGTTTTGCAAAAAAGCTGGGCCTGTCCGGTTACAGTGAGCTTAAGGCCCGTATCCGGTTAGAGCTTCGCACGAAGGACAGCTTAGCTAAGGGGCTGCTGGAAACTGTGACGGAGAGCTATCATAAAATGATGAATGATCTGCTAAAAAGGGATTTGGCGCCGCTTTTTGATAAACTTTTGGCGGCGGAGCGGGTATTTGCTTATGGCAGCGGCTCTGCCCAGACACGGGCTGCCAGCGAAATGAAGCGCATCTTTTTGCCGGCGCGGGAAATCATCCATCTGCATGGACATGATATGTGCCGCGCTTTAGAAAAAAATGTAACCCCACGGGATTTAGTCATTTTGATCTCCCTTTCAGGCGAATCGGCTGCCGTTGTGGATTTGGCCAGGGTACTGCGCACACTGGGCGTACCCTGTGTGTCTATTACCCGCCAGACAAGTAATACGCTGGCATCTTTGTGCAGTGAAAATTTATATATTAATTCTGTTCAAATTCCTGTCAATCGCGGGATAGAATATGAAATTGCAACACCGTATTTTATTTTGATTGAATTTTTGTATTTGTCTTATCAGAATTATTGCGCAGACCGGCAAAAATAAGTGTACAAAATTTTATAAAATGAAAATAAGTACATAAAGTGTACATTAGTTTTAAGAAAGGCTTTCCTATTGAAAGCCTTTTTCTTTTTTGGTACGATAGCTCCAGAACAGGACAGGGGGACTGCCGATGATAGAAATTATTTATATGGACGTCGATGGAACACTTCGGGACGAGGCGTTAGGTATCTTTCCTAAAACCGTACAAGCATTGGAAAAATGCCGGGAGCAGGGAATAAAGATTGTGATCTGTACCGGAAGGAATCCGGGTTCGGTTCAGGAGGATGTACTAAGACTTGAAACCGACGGCATTATTGCCGGAGGGGGCTGCTACATTCAGTATCACGGCAATGTGTTGAAGGAAACATTTTTTCAGACACATGAAATAGAAAAAATTCAGACATTGCTTGACGCTTATGCCCTCTCAGCGTCCTTTGAAGGAAAACAAAAGATTTTTATGAACAGCGGCGCCGTCAAGTTTTATACAAAGGATCTTCTGGAAAAAGCGGACGCCCGGAAGACAGCCGCAATGCCGTCAGCGGAGCGCTTTCCGGAAAATAAAATTTCCTATGAGGACAATTTTTCTGATTTTAATGCAGCGTCAGAAAAAATTCACAAGGTCTGCCTGATGGGCGGCCGGGAAAACGTTTTGGCAGCGCGGCAGGCGGCGGTACCATTTTCAAACATCGTGCAGGAAAAGTGCTGGCATGGTCAATGGTATTTGGAGCTTTTGCCATCCGGCTGTGACAAAGGGAGTGCTGTCGCATATGTCAACCGGTATCTTGCAATTTCAAAAGAACACGCCATGAGCTTTGGCGACGGGGGCAATGACCTGGATATGTTTAAGGAAACAGGGATACGCATAGCTGTCGAAAATGCGGAACAGGAGATTTTGGAGGCCGCGGATTTTATATGTGCGCCGCCGGCCGGGGATGGCATTTATAAAGAACTTTTGAGGCAGGGCTTATTGGCGGACGCCGGATAACGCAGAAGGAGAGTGCAGAACAATGAAGAAAAAATGGTGGCAGAAAGAGGTTGTGTATCAGATTTATCCTAAAAGCTTTTGTGACAGCAATGGCGACGGTATCGGCGATATTAAGGGGATTACGCAAAAATTGGATTATCTGGAAAATCTTGGCGTGACCATGCTTTGGATTTGCCCGGTCTATAAATCGCCGATGGATGATAACGGCTATGATGTGGCAGATTATGAGGCTCTGGCGGACATTTTCGGAACAATGGCAGATTTAGACGAGCTTATTGACAAGGCGAAAGCGCGGGGAATAAAAATAATTCTTGATCTGGTCATTAACCATACGTCCGATGAGCATGCGTGGTTTAAAGATGCGCTGGAGCATCCGGACGGCGGTCATCACGATGATTATATTTTTAAAGCAGGAACGAAAGCCCCTAACAACTGGCGCTCAGTTTTTGGCGGGAGCGTGTGGGAGAAAGTACCCGGACGCGACGAATATTATTTTCATGCCTTTGGAAAAAAACAGCCGGATTTGAACTGGGAAAATGCAGCGTTGAGGAAAAGACTTTACGAAATGGTCAACCGTTGGCTTGACAAAGGTATCGCAGGTTTTAGAATCGATGCCATTACATTTATTAAAAAAGATCTGACATGGGCAGATCAGGAGCCTGACGGCGCAGACGGCCTTGCTAAATGCACAAAGGCATCGCGCAATCAGCCGGGAATCGGCGAATTTTTAGGCGAGCTTAAGCGGGAAACCTTTGACAAATACGATTGTATGACCGTCGCTGAGGCTCCCGGCGTTCCTTATGAGGCGCTGGATGAGTTTATCGGTGAAAATGGGTACTTTTCCATGATTTTTGATTTCCGGTATGCCGATTTAGATGTGGCTTCCGGAAGTGAATGGTTTAAGCGTATTCCGTGGACAGTGGCGGAGCTGAATAAGAAAATTATGGACAGCCAGACAGCCCTGCAAAGCTGCGGCTGGGGCGCCAACTTCATTGAAAATCACGACCAGCCCCGGGCGGCGTCCAAATATTTAAAGGATGCTCAAAATAACGGTGATGCGGTCAAAATGCTGGCGGCAATGTATTTTTTCTTAAGGGGTACGCCGTTCATTTACCAGGGGCAGGAGCTTGGCATGGTAAATTTCCAGAGAAGCAGTATCGATGAATTTAATGACCTGTCGAGCATTGACCAGTATTACCGCTCTATGGAAGAGGGGTATTCCCCGAAAGAAGCGCTGAACTTTGTCAACCTTCGCAGCCGGGATAATGCCCGGACGCCCTTCCCGTGGAATAATGAGCGGTACGGCGGCTTTAGCGTGTGCCGTCCATGGCTTGGGATGACTGAGGAATATCCCAAAATCAACGCTACTGACCAGGTCGGAAATGCGGGCAGTGTTTTTGAATTTTACAAGGCGATGATCGCCTTCCGGCAAAACGGACCATGGAAGGATTGCCTGATTTATGGAAATATCCGGCCCCAAAAGAGCGGCAGCGAAGTGATTGCTTACCAGAGATATACAGAGGATGTTTTACTTGAAGGATATTTTAACTTTTCGGGTGGAGCTGTCAGGGAAAAACTATCCGAAAACGGCGCGAAGGCTGTCTGGGGCAATAAAATGACCGCAGAGATTACGGAGGATACACTTTTGCTTGAACCTTACGAAGCTGTGCTGGTTGTCTACGAAAAATAAGCCGACACCCCAAATGCGCAGACAGAGTAAAAGAGATATGGAGGAGAGAAAAATGGCAGGAACGGATTACCGCGAAATAGCAAAACGGCTGATCGATGTTGTCGGGAAAGACAATATTCTTTCAGCGACTCACTGTGCGACAAGGCTTCGCCTGATCGTTAAAGATAAATCTAAAATCGATGAAAAAGAGATTGAAAAAATCCCCCTGGTTAAAGGTACATTTTTTAATGCAGGGCAGTACCAGATTATTTTAGGTACCGGCATTGTCAACAAGGTGTACGCAGAAATGGAAGGGCTTGGCTTAAAAACCGTATCTAAACAGGAACAGGATGAGATTGTTAAAAAGCAGCAAAAAGGAATTAAGCGCCTGATGCGCGTCCTCGGCGATATTTTTATTCCGATTATCCCGGTCATTGCGGCAACCGGTCTGTTTCTCGGTTTAAAGGGCTGCCTGTTTAATGACAATGTTCTTGGGCTTTTCGGCGCCTCTGTAGATATGATTCCGGCTTATATTGTTACTCTTGTCAATGTATTAACCGAAACGGCCTTTTCCTTTCTGCCTGCAATCATATGCTGGTCCGCCTTTAAAGTGTTTGGCGGAACGCCGGTCATTGGTATTGTTCTTGGCCTGATGCTTGTGTCGCCAATTCTTCCTAATGCCTATTCCGTGGCGGATCCGGGCAGCGGTGTTTCGGCCATTATGGCCTTTGGCGTTATTCCCATTGTCGGGTGCCAGGGCAGCGTGCTGACGGCGATACTGACCGCGCTTATTGGTGCAAAGCTGGAAAAAAAGCTGCGAAAAATTATGCCTAACGCGCTGGATTTAATTATGACACCCTTTATCGTAATGCTTGTGACTTTTTTGATTGTCATTCTTGGAATAGGGCCAATCATGCATGTCGTTGAGCTTAAGCTTGTGGAAATCGTAGAGGTACTCGTCCATCTTCCCTTGGGAATCGGCGGCTTTATCATTGGCGCGACATACCCTCTTCTTGTTATTACGGGCCTGCATCATACCTATACAATGATCGAAACGTCATTGCTGGCCAACACTGGCTTTAACCCGGTCATTACTTTATGCGCGATGTATGGTTTCGCTAACGTAGGAACATGTCTTGCCTTTTTTGTAAAGGCTAAAAAGGAGAGCGTCCGCCAGACAAGTATCGGCGCAATGCTTTCCCAGCTTTTCGGAATCAGTGAGCCTGTCCTTTTTGGTATTCAGCTCCGTTATAATCTCCGGCCTCTGATCATTATGCTTTGCACATCTGGCCTTGGAGCGGCGCTGTTATCGATTTTAAATATTCAGTCTAATTCTTACGGGCTGGCAGTCATTCCGTCCTATCTTATGTATATCTATGAAGGCCGGCAGCTTTTATGGTATTTGATTATATCCATCGGCTCTGTGGCACTGTGCTTTATTTTAACCTATATGTTCGGGATTCCAAAAGAAGTGCTTGTATCGGACGCCGCAGATACGGACGATGTTGAGAATATTCAGGAAATTTCGGACACGGATAACGTCCAGAATGTGCCGGAAGCTTTAAACGGAGCCGGCAGGGGAACGGAAGGCACGGCTGTCTTATCTCCGGTAAATGGGCAGATTATTCCGTTGGAACAGGTAAAGGATGCGACCTTTGCACAAAAAATTCTTGGCGACGGCTTTGCCGTGCGTCCGTCGGACGGAATGATTAAAGCCCCGGTAAGCGGTATCATTGAAGCTGCCTATGATACCGGGCATGCGATCGGAATGAGAAGCGACAGCGGCGAAGAAATATTGATCCACATTGGTATTGATACGGTGGAGCTTGGCGGTGAAGGCTTTAAAGCCAGAGTGGAAAATGGCTGCCATGTCCATGTCGGGGATGTACTTGTGGAAGCGGATTTAGAAAAAATACGCTGCTCCGGTAAGGATACAGATGTAATGGTAATTTTTACCGGCGGCGAGCAGGTGTCGTTTTTGGCAAG
>JAGZDD010000157.1 GCA_018369015.1 Clostridiales bacterium
ATACGACTCTGGATGAGATTACGAATTCCGGCGCTCTTGGCGTCAACGACGTAACCATTAACGGAGAGTAAAAAGAAAGGTGATTGTATGCGCAGTTCGGTTGTAATTAAAAGCAGTAAGGCCGGAATGACTGTAATTCTGGACAGCCAGATTCCCTTTTCAGAGCTTCTGGAGGCGGTTGGAAAAAAATTTCGGGAGAGCGCCAGGTTCTGGGGAGCGGTTCAGATGACTCTGACTTTGGAGGGCAGACCGTTGACTGCCAAAGAAGAATTACAGATTGTCGATACGATTACGAGAAACTCACAGATCGAGGTTCTCTGCCTTCTGGATACGGATGCGCAGAGAATCGAGCGCTGCGAGAAGGCACTGAATGATAAGCTGATGGAACTAAATGCCAGAACCGGCCAGTTTTACCGGGGAACTCTAAGTAAGGGGGATGTGCTGGAGTCAGAAGCCAGCGTCGTGGTAATCGGCGATGTGGAGCATGGAGCCAGAATTATCTCCAAGGGGAATATCATTGTTCTTGGAGCCGGGCCTATCGGGAATCTTGTCGCCCAGACCGCGAGAGGGTTGGGGGCAGCCAGGGTATTAATAACCGATATAAGTGACTGGAGGTTAAAAAAGGCCAAAGAATGTGGCATTGATCTGGGAGTTAATACAGCCAAGGAAGACCTTGGAAGAACGATTAAAATGCTTTTCGGGCCGGACAAAGCAGATATTATCTTTGACTGTGCAGGAAATAATACTTCGATGGGGCAGGCGATACAATACGCCAGAAAGGGAAGTACAATTATTCTGGTTGCCGTTTTTTCAGATATGGCATCCGTAGATTTGGCAGTGGTTAATGACCATGAGCTTGATATTAAAAGCTCTATGATGTACCGCCATGATGATTATGAAGACGCTATACGCCTTTCGTCGGAGCAAAAGGTTTTGCTTCCTCCTTTGATTTCACAGCATTTTAAATTCAAGGAATATCTTAAAGCCTATGAGTATATTGACGCCCACAGGGAAACGACAATGAAAGTTATTATTAATGTACAGGAATAAGGAGGGCAGATGCTTTTGTTAGACGATCAAATGTGGTTTGATTTTTGTGACGGGCTGGAGGTTGAGATACGCCAATGCGTGGATGAAGGTATCGATGCAGGGCAATTATTCGGAGAGGCTGAAAGGATTAAGAAAATGCCCCGGGGAGAGGAAAGAACGCTGGCCGGCCATAGGCTGTGGCAAAATATCAGGACAGCCGGGAAGCGCAAACATTTTCCTTATATAGAACCTGAGCAGCCCGAAGAGATTTTTAAAGCGCCGGCGGGAACGGATGGTGTAATAAAAGAGGAGTATATAGTTTCAGGAATGGGTAAGGAGGACGGGAACGATTTTTATAATAGAATTTACGGAGCATGGCTTGGGCGGACCGCAGGATGTCTGTTGGGGAAGCCGGTGGAGGGCTGGAAAGCTGGAAAAATCGTGCAGCTGCTCAAAGATTCAGGAAATTATCCAGTAAATATATATACAAACGTACAGGATATAGATTGCATGCCTGAAGATGATGATATTAACTATACTCTTTTAGCATTAAAACTCATAGAAAAAAACGGCAGGGAGTTTTTGCCTGAAGATGTTGCATTAAATTGGCTGGAAAGTCTTCCGATCCTCCATGTATGTACGGCTGAGAGGGTAGCATACATTAATTTTGTCAATGGTATAGCGCCCCCCGGATCTGCTGCATATAAAAACCCGTACAGAGAATATATTGGCGCCGCAATACGGGCCGACCTATATGGCTATATTTGTCCGGGAAATCCAAGATCCGCAGCGAAAATGGCATATAAAGATGCTATTATAAGCCATACTAAAAATGGCGTATATGGAGCTATGTTTATGGCAGGAATGACCGCAGAAGCCTTGGTTAGCACGAATATTGCCCAAATTATATATGCAGGGCTTGACCAGATCCCCCAGGCATCACGCTTGGCATATAAAATACGTGATGTGCTGGAGTGGTATCATTCTGGAATGAAAGAAGAACAATATTATGAAAAGCTGCACAGTATATATGATGAAACGTTAGGCTATGATTGGTGCCATGTGATTCCGAATTTGATGATTGTCTGTGCAGGATTGCTGTATGGGGCGCTGAATATGGATAAAACACTGGGTTTTTGCTTATGTGCCGGCTTTGATACGGATTGTAATTGTGCAAGCGCCGGATCGGTTATTGGGGCTGTTTTAGGCAGTAAAAATATTCCAGATAAGTGGAAGCTGCCATTAAATGATACAATATGTTCCGGCGTTGACGGGATAGGAAAAATTAAGATTTCTGAGGCAGCCCAAAGGACTTTGGAACTGATCGAATGAAACCTCGCAAGGAGATAACCGGACGCTATGAGAAGCATGGCGAATTGAGAAAATCCTGCGAGGGGATAACCAGATGCCATAAGAAACATGGCGAAGTGAGGAAAGGAGAAGGAATATGAAGAGAAGGAACAAAAGTATGACAGCGGTAACATTAACTATGGCAATGGCCCTGGCGGCAGCGTTATCTGGCTGTAGCGGCTCTGGAGGGAACGGAACAAATGCTTCGGAGGCCGGCAATGACAGCGCGGCAAAAACTGAAACAAATGCAGTAGATGAAGCTGCGGGGGATGATACATCTGAAGAGCCAGTGACATTAACGATTTGGAATACAGAAGTTTTATCCCCTGGGATACAGACGAGTGAGGTTGCCAAGGAGATTGAGAAAAAGCTGGGGATTAAGATGGATATCGTCCAGGGAGACGCCCAGAAGTTCAGCCTGCTTGTTGCCGGGGGCGATTTGCCGGATATTATTTATACAAATCCTGCGCAGCAAGGGGTAGATGCCAATACGCTTATTAGCGGCGGGCATGTGATTCCATTGGATGATTTAATTGAAGAATATGGGGAGAATATAAAGAAAAATTTCCCTGACCGCTTGGAATATTCAAGGCAGTTTGCAAGCAATGGTGAAAATAAGGTTTATTTTCTGCCTGTGAATGGATATATTGCAGATGAAGAAAACCCGGATATTAGTTTGAGTATTGCCAACGTAGGGCTGATGATCCGCTGGGATGTTTATGAAGCAATTGGACATCCTGAAATAAAGACAACGGATGATTTTTTAAATGTACTTAAAGAGATGCAGGATTATGCAAGAGAACAGGACCTTGCGGACGGAAAAACAATTTATGCGATTAGCGGCTGGAGTGACTGGGGATTATGGCCGTGGTACTTAGCGAATGTACGTGAGATGGGGTATGATGATCTGGCCAACGGAACCATTTTAAACCGTGAAACAGATACAATAGAATCGATGTATAATAGCGAGGCTTTCTGGGAATCACTTGAGTTTTATAATAAAGCCTATAATATGGGGATTCTTGACCCGGAAGCATTTACAATGAAAAATGACCAATTTTGGGAGAAATGTAATAATGGGCAGGTTCTGATGGCCTATGCCAGTTGGCAGACCGACTCCATTAATGATACGCTTGTTGCCAACGGACATGCAGACTGGGGATTTGAGAAGGTTCCCTTTGACGGATATAAATATATCTCAGGAATTGTAACGCCCAATGCTCCTTTGGGGAAAGGCGCGGATTATGCCAATGCTATTACTACAAATTGTAAGTACCCTGAAAAAGCAATTCAGCTTTTGGATTATTTGAATTCAGAAGAAGGCGCCCGGCTCGTTTATAGTGGTATTGAAGGTACCCATTGGGAATATGACGAAAATGGAGAGCCGGTTCCTACAGATGAGCTTATCGAAATGACAAAAACAGATGCCGATTACAGGACAAAAACGGGGTTGACAATGTATAATAAAATGTGTGGCTTTTCTGAGTTACAGATATTGTCAGATGGAGGTACTGCGGATCTTTTAAAATCCAATTCTCAAAAAACTGAAAATCTGACCGATGTGGATAAAGCCTATTGCGAGTATTTTACACAGCAGCTAGGGAAGGAAATTACCTTCCCCGGAGAAGCATTGTATGAATACTGGCAGAAGGGGGAAGTTAATACAATTAATGAATACATCCTTTATCCTACGCTTGTACAGGCTCCTAGTGCTGAAACTTTAAATATTCTTGCTCAGTGTGACCAGTATATGAATGTACAGGGAGTAAAATGTATTATGGCGGCAACCCAGGAAGAGTTTGACGCAGCGAGAGCAGAAGCGATGGAATCCTTGTCAGATAAAAATTATGACAAGGCCGCTGAAGAAATACAGAAGCTTTACGACGAAGCAAGAAGCTCTGCTCAAAATTTTGAACTTCATCAATAGTATTCTTCTAAATTAGAATGATGTATAATTATTAAAAAGGCCCGGAATTTGCGGATTATGTGCAAATTCCGGGTCTTTTTGCAATGGTTTATTTTTGCGGGCAACGAGCCAAAGTCAGGCAGGCTTGACTTTGGCTCGTTGCCGCTAGGATGAAATATCCCGCTAGGATGAAATATCCTAGCGGGATATTTCACTAAGCTTTCTCTCATAATCGCTTTGAAACTGATTCAGTGTCATTTCAAACTGCTGCCGGTTCTGGGCCTTTAAAACATTTAATATAAGGCCGCTGAAATAGGACTGGACGGCGGCCAGGGCGGCGAAGCCGCTGACAATGAGCGTCGGGAATTTAAGAACAAGCCCTGTCTTAAAATATTCGACGAGTACCGGAATAAAAAATCCAAGGGCAAGAAGCAGCAGGATGACAGCGATTGTTCCAAAAAACATCATGGGCCGGTAATTTTTAAACAGGCGGAAAATCGTTTTAAGCACCTTAATGCCGTCGCTGACCGTATTTAATTTGGACTCTGAGCCTTCCGGCCGGTCACGGTAATCCACAATGACATTTTCAATATGCATATTTTTGTCCAGCGCGTGGATTGTCATTTCTGTTTCGATTTCAAAGCCCCGGGAGAGCACCGGAAAGGTTTTGACAAACAGATAGCTAAAGGCACGGTAGCCGGTCATAATATCCCGGACATTATTTTTAAATAAAAAATTTATAAGGCCCCGGACGGTTTTATTTCCCGTATTGTGGAAACGGCGTTTGTTTTCTGTGAAATATGTGGATGAAAGCCGGTCGCCGACGACCATATCCGCATTTTCAGAAAGCACCTTGTCTACCATGGCAGCGGCGTTTTCGGCCGGGTAGGTGTCGTCTCCGTCAATCATAAGGTAACACTGGGCGTCAATTTCCCTGAACATGGAACGGATCACCGCGCCCTTGCCCTGCTGGCGCTCGTAGCGGACAATCGCCCCGGCTTTTCTGGCAATATCGTCCGTGTGATCGGTAGAATTATTGTCATACACATAAATAGTGGCCTCGGGAAGGGCCTTTTTAAAATCTGATACAACCTTGGCAATGGTTTTTGCCTCGTTATAGCAGGGAATTAGAACTGCAATCTTATCCATAATAAACCTCTCTTACTTCTATGCTGCCGGGGCCAAGCAGAAATTGTTTTTCATTTAAGCGTAGAATCCTGCAGAGCAGGATTCTTGTACGGGCATGAAAACAATTTCTGTTAGACCCTGGTATCATTTTACTTGGCACAAAGCCATAAAAAGTTGATGGCGCATGTCAACAAAAAGATCCACATAAGCACCTTATAAAAAATATTTTCAAGCCCTGACCTGGATTTTATTGCTGACCTTTTGGAAAGCTTGGGGGCGGTCTTTTGGAGATGGGCTGCGAGCCGCTCATGGAGCGCCAGGGTGATGATTACCGCAGGCAGTGTAAAGAACAGGCCGAAATCACAGCCGTAACGCTGGAGAATACCGGCCATTTGTATATCTGCGCATACAACGACCAGAGCCAGGACAATACACATGGCACAAAAGAGGCCAAGCCCTTTTTTTCTCAAAAAGGTGCGGACATTTCCAAAAAACAGGAGCGCGGCGGTAATGATATTGAACCAGAAGAAGCCGCCGTACATTGTTTCAGCAATGGTTGTACCCTGGTAGGATGTGGTAATGCTTGTCGCTGTCATAAAAGGAGCCCGCCCCACAAACTCCGGCGTCTGAAAAAGATACATAAACAGTCCGAAGGGAAGGCGGTCCAGGTGAAAGCCTCTGTGGGTCATATCATTAGTCGTTAAATTGTAATTGGCCCCAAAGTCAAAAGGAGAGCCAAAACGGGCGTAGTTATAATACATGAGCAGCGCTGCCACAATAATATATGGGACCGCCGCCGACGCAAGGCTTACAAGCGCCTGCTTTTTTGAGGATTTCAGATATTGGCAAAAGGGCTTTAAAAATATGGGAATTGCCAGGAAGCTGCCGACAAGCATTTGAGGACGGCAGGGAGCGACAAGTGCCATACAAAGAGCGCCCAGCACGAGAAAGCGCTTGCTTATAAAAACACTGCCTGGCGATATATTCTCAGAGGAAACGTTGCCTTTGTCCAATATTTTTTGGCCGTCTTTGGCCGGTACATTTTGGCCGCAGTCATTTTCGCGGACTGCCTTTTGCCAGAAGTACAGGCCCCATAGTGTTAAAGCCAGAGCCATAGATACGGGCATGTTATAAAAGGTCGGCGGATTGACAATGAGCAGCAGTCCGCAGCCTAAGGTGAGCAGGACTAAAAGCACTGCAAAAAGCCCTAAAGAGGTATGGCGGAAATATTTCCTTACAAGGGCGTCAAGCAGGAAAAACACACCGGCGATGATGGCCGCGCAGTTGATGATAATCCCGACAAAGGTAGGAAATGCCTGGCCTGTCGCCAGATAATAGGGCAGATAGTAGACAAAGACAGGCAATACGCCAAAATAGGAATAATATTTTCCATTATAGTAGGCTGTATCCCACTGGCAGTCTACGCCCAAAGCGCCGCGCTCATTGCTGTCATAGGGATTTTCCATGGCCATAAGCTCTTTCGATGGCGGGGTGTCCAGATAAAAATGCCCTTCGGATATGGAAACGGCCAGTTCATGGTACTGGTAATGGTGAACCCACGGCGGATCGCAGTACGTTTTATTTCCAAGAGTAACGCCTGCCGCCACAGTAAGCTGGATCAGCAATAATATCACGATAAGCCCCTTCTGCCGGGAATCTTTTATCTGATAAGGAATCCTGTAAAGGGCCGAGCCCGGCCGGCAGCTATAAACTACAAGAAGGAGGATATAAATTGCGGCCAGCCGGAGTATGGAAAAATCCAGAGGGCGGAGCCGGTTAATGCCAATGTCATTGATTTTTACCGTATCTGAGCTCAAATTCTTAAATTCGATTTTAATGCTTTTTGCCTTGCCGCTTAAATTCAGCCGTATATATTTGCTGTCTTCATCGCCCGGGGAAATGTTCATCTCCGGCAGGCGGTAATATTGGTTATTTCCCTCATCCCGCGCCCAGAGGGAAATCGTCAGTGTAGCTTTAGGGGCGGCCATATCCTCTGCATCAATATAAATATTGCCGGCAACAGCACCGATAGGGTCAACAATAATTTCGGTGCTTTCCTTATCTGCAAAGGTAACGCTCTGGCCAGCCTCAAGCGGCTGGCCGTCCGGCGCGGCCAGCGTCAGTGAATCTACGGATGTGAAGGCCATAGATTCAAAGGTTCTGAAATTAAACATGAATAATTCCAGCAAAATAGCAATGAGGGCAAGGATAAAGCATTTTATATAGATTTTTTTCATTATGTCCATCCCTTGTTTAAGTCAAATTCATAAATCGTCTGTTTTTTGTATGTCCGGTTCTTTTTTAAGATAATCGAAGGAAAGCTCTGGCAGGCACAGGCGTTGGGATAGTACTGGGTTTCAAGGCAAAAACCGCTGCGCGGCCCATAGGCCGTACCCGATTTCCCGGTCTGGCCCGTCAGGGCGTTGCCGCTGTAAAACTGGACGCCCGGCATATTGGAATGAACGTTCATGCCAATCCCTGTTTTGGGAGAATAGGCCCGGGCGATCATGCGCAGCCCACGCCCTGTTGGGATGAAATTATGGTCGTATCCATGTCCTGCTTTAAGCTGTCCGTCCTCTATTTCAATATCCCTGCCAATCGTCTTTGGCTTCCTGAAATCAAAGGGCGTGCGGGCGACAGGGCGTATAGCGCCTGTGGGGAGGCACTGCCCGTCATTTTCCGTAAAACGCCAGGCGTTAAGCTGCAGCTCATTGTCAAGAATGGAGCCGTCATTTTCGCCGGAAAGGTTAAAGTAGGAATGGTTTGTGAGATTAACAACAGTGTCCTTGCTGCTTTTACAATAATAGGATATTCCCAGCCGGTTGTCGTCATCCCATGTGTAATCCACACAGACAATAAGATCTCCGGGATAATTTTCCTCGCCGTCCTTGGAAAGCCGTGTCGCGTGGAGCCGGGAACTGTCGTCCGGGTCGGGGAAGAGATTAAAAAAATGCTTGTCAAAGCCCTTGTGCCCTCCGTGAAGGTGGTTTTTCCCGTCATTTGCGGCGAGGCAGTATTCGGTTCCATTGAGTGTGAAGCGGGCATTGCCGATCCGGTTGGCCACACGGCCAATACATGCGCCCAGATAACCGCCGTTGTTTTCATATTCCTCCAGTGTTTTGTAGCCTAAGGCTACGTCCACAGGCCCGGAAGATGTATTTAAGGTGATCGAGGTGATTGCCGCGCCATAATTAATAATAGTGACAAAATTTCCGCGGCTGTTTGTCAGCTTATATTCTTCGATGTTCTGGCCGTCTTTAGAAATGCCAAAGGGCCGTTTGGTTATTGTTGTCATTAATGTTCCTCCTTGTCTGAAACAGCTGATAGTTACAATATTTTATCCTCCGCCATGCCGTACTGGCGCACAATATCGTGAAACTGCCCGCCAAGGCGGGAGAGTTCACCAAGGACAATATCAATTTTTTCCTGGGAGCTATACCAGTTTTCCCTCGTAATCCCTAAAGTGTTTGTCGGACAAACATAAAAACGGGTGTCTGGATATAAAATTTCATAGTAGAGCCGGCACCGCCGCGCATGGTAAGCCTGGCAGCATAAAATGGCTTTTTTGATAGTTAATCCGCAGGCATCGGTGACTTGCCTGGAATAAATGGCATTTTCATAGGTGTAGGTTGCCAGGTCTTCCTTTAAAATATCCTTTTCGCTGACGCCTTCCTGGATGAGAATGTCTTTCATAAATGCC
>JAGZDD010000158.1 GCA_018369015.1 Clostridiales bacterium
TTTTATCATACAATTATTTTTAGATTTCAGTATGAAAAATTTATGAAAAGACCCATGAAATGAGCCAGGTGCAGTATAGTACTTATAACCGCTCTTTCCTTCCATCGCTTCGGGCCAATCATTTGATTATTGTGGGAAGTTATGAAGAATTGAATGAGGAGCAGTCAAAATATGTGGATGATTATTTTATGAGGGACGTCTATCCGGTGCTTACGCCTATGGCGGTAGATTCCTCCCGGCCATTTCCTCTTGTGCGCAATAAAACATTAAATATCGGGGCGCTGCTTGGCAGCCATGAGGATAAAGAGCATTATGACTTTGCCACTGTACAGGTACCCAGCGTCCTTCCAAGAGTTGTGCGTATTCCTTCGGAAAATAAGGAAGATACGACAATTATTCTTTTGGAACAGATTATTGAGAAAAATATCCATAAGCTGTTTTTAAACTATAAGGTATTATGCGCCCATCCTTATCGGATTATCCGAAATGCGGATTTAACGATTGAGGAAGAAGAAGCTGCGGACCTTCTAATGGAAATCCAAAAACAGCTTAAAAAGCGTCAGTGGGGCGAGGTGATCCGGCTCGAAGCTGAGGAAGGAATGGATAAACGGCTCCTTAAAATACTCAGGAAAGAGTTTGGGGCAGAGGAAAATTCCATTTATAAAATCAACGGTCCTCTGGATCTTACATTTCTTATGAAGGTGAACGGCCTGGATGGCTTTGACCATCTAAAGTATGAAAAATATATTCCCCAGCCCGTGAAAGAGCTGAACAATGAGGAGGATTTGTTTACGCAAATACGGCGCCAGGATATTGTCCTCCATCATCCTTACCAAACCTTTGGCCCTGTGGTAGATTTTGTACGCCAGGCGGCAAAGGATCCCAATGTACTGGCCATTAAGCAGACACTTTACCGGGTCAGCGGAAATTCGCCAATTATTGCCTCCCTTGCGGCCGCTGCTGAAAATGGCAAGCAGGTGACAGTTCTTGTGGAGCTTAAGGCACGCTTTGACGAAGAAAATAATATTCAGTGGGCCAGGGTTCTCGAGAAAGCCGGCTGCCACGTTATTTATGGGCTTGTAGGTCTGAAAACCCACAGTAAAATTACGCTTGTCGTGCGCCGGGATGAGGATGGCATCCGCAGATATGTCCATCTGGGAACGGGAAACTATAATGACGCTACAGCAAAGCTGTACACCGACTTGGGTCTTTTGACATGCCAGGACCCTATCGGAGAGGATGCCACCGCAGTATTTAATATGCTTTCAGGCTATTCGGAGCCACTGCACTGGAATAAGCTTCTTGTAGCCCCGCTGTGGCTTAGGAGCCGGTTTTTAGAGCTTATTGGCAGAGAAACGGCGAATGCCCGGGAAGGAAAGCCGGCGCATATTATTGCAAAGGTAAATTCTTTGTGCGACGCACAGATTATTAGCGCTCTTTACGAGGCATCTGGCGCCGGGGTAAAGATTGAGCTTATTGTCCGGGGAATCTGCTGTCTTAAAGCAGGCATTAAAGGTGTCAGTGAAAATATATCCGTGCGCTCTATTGTTGGGAATTTCCTGGAGCATGCCCGAATTTTTTATTTCTATAATAACGGCTTTGAGGAGGTTTATATGGGAAGCGCGGACTGGATGCCGAGAAATCTGGATAAGCGCGTGGAAATTACCTTCCCTGTAGAGGACGAGGCTTGTAAACGCAAGGTTATGGATGTTCTTAAAATCCAGCTTGAAGATAATGTTAAGGCGCACATCCTTAAGCCGGATGGTACCTATGAGAAAGTAGACAAACGGGGAAAGACTCTCATATGTGCCCAGGATTATTTTTGCGCTCAGGCTAAAGCAGAGGCCGCAGGAGAGGAAACAGACGAGCTAAAAAGGGTATTTGAACCAATGTACCATGAGGAGGATGGAAGCCGTTGACACAGGGGAGAGGAATCATTGAACGCAGTATCAGCAGTGTTTATGACCATCTGACCAATGTTGAAAAAAATATTGCCGATTTCTTTTTGAAAAATACGGAGGATTTCCATTTTTCATCAAAAAATATATCATCCCGGCTTTATGTTTCGGAAGCATCGTTATCCCGGTTCGCAAAAAAATGCGGATATAAAGGCTTTAGGGAGTTTATCTATGAGTATGACAGAGAATTTCATTTTACAAAGCAAAAGAACCGTTTTAACCGGGTGACAAAACAGGTGGCGGATATTTACCAGGAGCTGCTTGACAAGAACCTCCGTCTTGTGGATGAGGCCCAGATGGAGAGGATTGCGAAAATATTGACCCGTGCCGGCCGTATTTTTGTGTATGGCATGGGTAGCTCCGGGTTTGCGGCAAAAGAGTTTTCTCTGCGTTTTATGAGGCTTGGACTGTATATGGAAGCGGTGACAGACGCCCACATTATGAAAATAAATGCAGCCCTTGCCACAGAACAAACGCTGATTATTGCCGTGAGCTTAAGCGGAACAACGCGTGAAATTATGGATGCTGTCAAAATTGCCGGCAGACAGGGAGCGGCTATACTTTTGATTACAGCTAACCCCGATTTGGAACTGCTGAATGTATGCAGTGAAATTTTACTGGTTGCGGGGATGAAGGATCTGGATTATGGAATTATGATTTCACCTCAGTTTCCGATCCTCGTAATGACGGATATATTTTTTGCGTATTATCTGAATACCGATTATTATAAGAAGGCTGCCCTGCACACAGAAACGGTTTCTGTGCTCAGGGATAGCCATTGATTCGATTTTATATGCGGTTTCCGTTGAGATAGACGGATACCGTATCAAGCTCACTGTTTAATAAAACAATGTTTGCTGTTTTGCCTGGCTCAATACTGCCGTAATGGTCATAAATACCGATTTCCTTTGCAGGATTTACGGCGGCGCATTTGACTGCGCTTGCCAGAGGGATTCCCATTGTTTTAACAAGGATCCTTAAGCAGTCCATGAGATTTGTCGCAGAGCCTGCGATCGTGCCGTCCTCTAATGTGGCAAGATTGCCCCGGACGGTAACAGGAAGGCCGCCGAGAGAATACTGTCCATCGGGCATACCGGTCGCTTCCATACTGTCGCTGATTAAAATAATCCGGTCATCTCCAAACATTTTGAAGGTCGCACGCACAGTCGCAGGATGGATATGTACGCCGTCGCATATCAGCTCTACATGGCAGGCATCATTTTCACATGCGGCGCCAATGACACCGGGAGCCCGATGGGATAATGGCGGCATCGCATTGTAAAGATGGGTGACATGCCGTGCGCCGCGGCGGATTGCCTGGCTGGCAATATCATAACCGGCTGTTGTATGGGCAATGGAAATAACGACATCATCCTTTAAAGTATCGATAAATTCCATGGCGCCAGGTTCTTCCGGGGCAATGGCGATCGTACGGACGAGGTTTTTTGAGGCTTTATAGAGCTCCCGGAACATATCAATATCTGGCTGATGAATAAATGCAGGATTTTGGGCGCCTTTCTTTGCCATGGAAATGAAAGGCCCCTCCAAGTTAATTCCTGTAAGCTCAGCTTTTTTGTAAAGCCCGCCGCCCTTTGCGGCTTTTTTTATTTCTTCTTTTTGGACATGGCGGTAATCGGCTGCCGCAGTACATATTTGTAAAAGCGTTTCACGGGAGAGCGTCATCGTTGCCGGACAAATCGTTGTAATACCCTGGCTGGCCTCATAGGCACTCATAATATCAAAAGCCTCTGCTGTGCCTTCACAGAAATCATGGCCCATACAGCCGTGGAAATGCATGTCTGTAAGGCCCGGGATGGCATAAAGCCCTTTTGCGTCAACGATTTCTTCATCAGGATAAAGGCTTTTAAGCTCATGGTCCGGGCAGGCGTCAATGACATCGGAAATAACTAAGCCTTTAATAACAATTGTTTTTTTCTCAAAAGAACCATGGACCATAAAAACATCTGCATTTTTAATAATCAAAATAAATCACCTCTTTAACGTGCGGCGCCGTTTTGCCTTCCTGCGTCATTGCACCGCGCAGTATGAACTTTCAGTAACTATTCAGCTATGGGGCTGAGGAAGGAAAAAACTCGGAGCAATTCTGGCTTTCATCCGTGGTAGTGACGCGCTAAGCACGGCATGAAAGTTTACTGTGGGATTTTTGAAAGTGCTGCTTCATCTCCGACGATGGTTACATCATTATGCATTTGGAGGATAGAAGCGGGAACCTCAGGAGTCACCGGGCCGAAAAAGGCCTTGGCAACAATCTCTGACTTGTCTTCACCGCTGACAACAACGAGGATTTTCTTTGCCTGCATGATTGTTTTGATTCCCATAGTATATGCATATCTGGGAACATCCTTCGGGTTGTCAAAAAGCCGGGAATTAGCGTCAATGGTACTCTGGGTAAGGGCAATAAGGTGGGTTTCCTTTTCAAAAGCCTCGTCAGGCTCATTAAAGCCGATATGGCCGTTGTGGCCCAGCCCTAATAATTGGAGATCAATGCCGCCCATAGAATGGATAATGCTGTTGTAGCGGCGGCATTCCTCCTCATCATCGACTGCCATGCCGTTGGGCAGGTGCGTATTATGAATATCAATATTGACATGCTTAAAAAGATTTTCATTCATAAAGTAAGCATAACTTTGCACATTATCCCGTGTGAGGCCTTTATATTCATCCAGATTAATTGTTTTGACCTCTGCAAAATCCAGATCTCCCTTATTGTACCAGTCGATAAGCTGTTTATATGTACCGATGGGAGAGGAGCCGGTGGCAAGTCCGAGGACACAATTCGGTTTCATAATAATCTGTGCGGAGATGATATTGGCCGCTTTGCGGCTCATGTCCTTATAATCCTTTGCTCTGTAAATTCTCATAAATAAAAGACCCCTTTCGTTTGTGTGTGATGATTGTCATGCAGACCCTCGACATCGTTTTATAATTGTATTATAAAGCTTTAATTAAGGAAAAGTAAGGGGGACCTGGCGTTTTGGTGTTACTTTCAAAAGCCCCGCGGATTTTTGTGGCAGCCGGGAGGGTACTTTCAGGGCTTCAAAGAACAAAGAGTTTTGCTGCAGCGCGATCCAAAGCGAAGCTTTTTTATTTCATAGGAAAACAATTTCCTATGAAATAAAAAAGCCTGCGGCATAAAGCCACAGGCAGAACGTAAAGCACCGCAATATTATTTCCGGTTAGCGCGCATACGCATTTTAGAGTCCAGAATCTTTTTACGGATACGGATATTTTTCGGAGTTACCTCCACAAGCTCATCATTTTCGATAAAATCAAGAGCCTGCTCAAGGCTTAAAATTTTAGGCGGAGTAAGCTTTAGGGCGTCATCAGAGCCGGAAGCCCGGGTATTTGTAAGCTGTTTGCGTTTGCAAACATTAATTTCAATATCGTCGCCCTTAGGATTCTGGCCTACAACCATTCCCTGGTAAACTTTTTCACCGGGGCCTACAAAAAGAATCCCGCGTTCCTGGGCATTGTATAAGCCGTAGGTAATTGTTTCGCCCGATTCAAAAGCAATAAGGGAGCCTGTCTGACGGTAGGCAATATCGCCTTTATATGGGCCATAGCCGTTAAATAATGTATTAAGAATACCATTTCCTTTTGTGTCCGTCATAAACTCGCCGCGATAACCGATAAGGCCTCTGGCAGGAATGTTAAATTCAAGACGGGAATATCCGCCGCTGGCCTTGCTCATGCCGGACAGCTCACCTTTGCGGTAGCTGAGCTTTTCAATGACAATACCTGTAAATTCTTCGGGAACATCAATGACAGCGATCTCCATTGGTTCAAGAAGATGCCCCTTTTCGTCGTGCTTATAAAGCACCTCAGCTTTACTTACAGCAAATTCATAGCCTTCGCGGCGCATATTTTCAATAAGCACAGACAAATGAAGCTCACCGCGGCCGGAAACCTTAAAGCAGTCCGTATTTTCGGTTTCCTCAACGCGGAGGCTGACGTCGGTATTTAACTCTCTGAAAAGGCGGTCACGCAAATGTCTGGATGTAATGAACTTTCCCTCCTGACCGGCCAGAGGGCTGTCATTGACCATAAACTGCATGGCGATCGTCGGTTCGGAAATTTTCTGGAACGGAATTGGCTCCGGGTGATCCACAGAGCAGAGCGTGTCGCCGATATGAATATCCGCAATACCGGAAATAGCTACAATAGCGCCGACGGTGGCTTTTTCTACCTCTACTTTTTTTAGGCCGTCAAACTCGTAGAGCTTGCTGATTTTTACTTTACGGAACTTATCTGAATCATGGGCATTGACAATGATAGCGTCCTGGTTGACACGGATCGTTCCGTTGCTGACCTTGCCGACACCAATGCGGCCCACATATTCATTATAATCAATCGTACTGATAAGCACCTGGGTATCAGCGTCCGGATCACCTTCCGGGGCTGGAATATGATTAATAATCGTTTCAAATAATGGCTGCATATCCTTAGCCTCATCCGACATTTCAAGAACTGCAACGCCGGATTTTGCCGAAGCAAAGACAAAAGGGCAGTCAAGCTGTTCGTCCGAGGCATCAAGGTCGATGAGCAGCTCTAATACCTCGTCGATGACCTCATCCGGCCGGGCTTCAGGGCGGTCGATTTTGTTGACACATACAATCACAGACAGGTTCAGCTCCAGAGCTTTTTTCAAAACAAATTTTGTCTGGGGCATAGGGCCTTCAAAGGCATCGACAACAAGCACAACACCGTCGACCATTTTTAGGACGCGTTCGACCTCGCCGCCAAAATCAGCATGGCCCGGTGTGTCAATAATATTAATTTTTACGTCCTTGTAAAAAACAGCCGTATTTTTAGAGAGGATTGTGATCCCGCGTTCTCTTTCAATATCATTGGAATCCATCACCCGCTCCTGAACAACCTGATTAGAACGGAAAACACCGCTTTGCTTCAAAAGCTCATCGACAAGCGTTGTTTTACCATGGTCAACGTGGGCTATAATGGCAATATTTCGTATATCTTCCCGTTTTATATTCATAAATAATCCTTCCTTCGTGATTTCCGGCAGCCGCCGGAGGTGACATAAACAAAAATAGCCGTAAGAGCGCTGGCTATTATCTCACAACTTTTTCATTTTATCATATCAAATGATTTTTTCAAGGTATTTTATGGGGAATCAAGAAAATTTCAGCAAATAACCGGGGAATTGTAACGAATACTAAGAGAAAATAAACTTATGACAGGAACAGACAGCGGGGCCTAGAATACGCTGGTTTTCGCCCCGGCTTGTATTTGAGATTGCCGAATCTGGAAAAAGAGCGTCGATGGTTAATAATTTCTGATTTGAATTTTCTATGCTAAGGTTAGGTTCTAAAACAGAAGAGCCGTGAATAAATATACTTTGTATCCAAAGTTGTATTTATGCAGGCCAGAAATACAAAAACAAATTTCAAGATCAGAAAGGGGAACAAAAGCGATGGCGGATAAGGTGCTGGAAAATAATCAGGTGAGTGTAACAGGTGTTGTGGATTCGGAATTTACGTACAGCCATGAGGTGTTTGGAGAAGGCTTTTACATGCTGGAGATTGTTGTAAACCGGCTAAGCAATATGGCCGACCGGATTCCTTTAATGGTGTCTGAAAGGCTGGTTGATGTGACAGAAAGCTACATAGGCAAGACGGTAGAAGCACGGGGGCAGTTCCGTTCCTACAATAAGCATGAGGAGGGACATAACCGGCTGATTTTATCCGTATTTGTCCGGGAATTTGAGGTGCTTGAAGAAGATGCCGTATGCTTAAAGCCCAATAGTGTATACCTTAACGGATTTATATGCAAGCAGCCAGTGTACAGGATGACCCCGCTTGGACGGGAAATTGCGGATCTTTTGCTGGCTGTGAACCGCCCGTATGGAAAATCCGATTATCTTCCGTGTATCTGCTGGGGAAGAAACGCCCGTTTTGCAGGAAAATTTCAGGTAGGGGAGCATATTCATTTATGGGGCAGGATCCAGAGCCGGACGTATCAGAAAAAAATTGATGCGGACACTGTGGAAAAGCGCACAGCCTACGAGATTTCTGTAAGTAAGATTGAGTGTGCAGATAGTTAATGGGTTCTCAAAACGATTCCTCAATTCGGGCTAAACGTCCTATACTTAAGGAGGAAAAAACTCTTTGAAAGCCCGCTTGCGCCGAGTTTTTTCCCTCCTCATCCGCATGGCTGGATCGTTACAAAGGATTCTAAAAGAGGCATTGACAGTCATGGGAAAACATGCTAATCTAATGATAAAAATAAATATTGGTTAAGTAGAGGCGCATTTTGCATGAGTAGTTCCGGGGATATGGCAGGCATAAGAGATCCGGAGGGAAAGGGTACGATGCCGAAGATGCCCGCAGCCTGGCAGTGCGGGGTCTGGGCATACAGTGAATAATTGTATGACTGTCATCGAAAGATGGAGTGCTGCTTTAAAGTATTTGGATCATCCGCAGTTTGGATAAATTCATAGAATGTTTTGGGGCCGGCGCATAACCGGCTCCTTTTATGTTTAGGAGGAAGATGGATATGGCAATTTTTAAAGGTGCAGGTGTGGCAATTATTACACCGATGTATGATGATGGAAGCGTTAATTATGAACGGCTTGAACAGCTTGTAGACGAGCAGATTGAAAATGGTACGGACGCGATTATTATTTGCGGAACAACAGGGGAATCTTCCACATTATCCGAGCCGGAGCATGTCGAATGTATTAAGGTAGCTGCGGCGGCGGCAAAGAAAAGAGTGCCAGTCATTGCCGGAACAGGTTCTAACGATACAAAGACAGCGATCTATCTGACAAAGGAGGCCCAGGACGCGGGAGCCGACGGAGCGCTGATTGTATCTCCCTATTATAATAAGGCAACGCAGAAGGGCCTGATTGCTCATTATACTGAAATTGCAAAAAATACAGATCTTCCGCTTGTATTATATAATATTCAGGGCCGCACAGGGGTTAATATTGCGCCGGAAACAATTGTTACCCTGGCAAAAACCTGCGATAACATTGTTGCCGTGAAGGAGGCATCGGGAAATATATCCCAGATTGCCAAGTTAATGCATTTAGCAGATGGCTGTATTGACCTATATTCAGGCAATGACGACCAGATCGTGC
>JAGZDD010000159.1 GCA_018369015.1 Clostridiales bacterium
ATAGCCTTTGCTGTCTGAGGGCTGACTGCCCCATGTTTTTTCAGCGTGCTGTTTTTTACGCCCAAAAGCTTATGCTTTGCAATGTTTGCATAGGTAACAAAGCACTGCATAATAACATCCGAAGCCCCTGCCACATTAATGAGGCGCCCAGACAAAAGGCCGCCGGAGCAGCTTTCCGCCGTTGTCACTGTAAGCCTGTATTCCTTAAGAAGCCGGACGAACTTTTCTTCAAGCGTCACATCCTCATAGGTCGTAAAAATATTACTTCCGAAGCGGTTTTTAAGCTCCTTAAGCACCGGCCGGACCATTTCCTTAGCTTCTTTTTTCGTTTCCGCCCGTGCAGTCACCCGAAGATGGACCTCGCCGGTCTTGGCATAAGGGGCGATGGTGGGATTTGTCTGGGCTTCAAGTATATCCCGGATTTCATGGGCGACATAGCTTTCACCCATACCGCCGATTTTCACCGTCCTTGAATAAAGCACCTCCGGCGTCATTTTTTTCAAATACGGCCTTATATCCTGCTCAAACATAGGATAAAGCTCATTGGGCGGCCCGGGAAGAAGAATAACCGTTTTATTATTTTTCGTTTCTATAATAAGGCCCGGCGCTGTTCCATTGTGATTGTCGACAACTATCGCCCCCTGCGGCACAAGGGCCTGCTTCCAATTATTATCTGTGGGCTTACTGTGAATACCATTCTTAAAATAGTCCTCAATGCGCTCCCTTGTGTGGGCGTCCTCCACAAGGGGCAGGCCAAGCACAAAGGCCGCCGTTTCTTTTGTTAAGTCATCATCCGTTGGCCCGAGGCCTCCGGTAAGGATAACGACATCCGCCCGGCCAAGAGCCTGCGTAATCGCACTTTTTAGCCGGCCTTCATTGTCGCCCACCGTAACCTGGTAATAGCAGGAAATCCCCAGGGCCGCACACCGTTCGGATAAAAAACGGGCATTTGTATTCGTAATATTTCCGAGTAAAATCTCGGTTCCCACAGAAATCAATTCTGCAACCATCAGATTTTTCCTCCATTCAGTAAAACATTTTTATTTTTAATAATATAATCTGCTAACGAAATCACTGTCAGGATCAAAGAGGCATAAATAAGCGCCTGCTCAGTCCAAAAGACAGCCGTACCGCCAAAATCGGGCATCATAAAAATAATTGTTACCATCTGCACCGTTGTCTTTATTTTGCCCCAATAGCTGGCAGCTATAACAACACCAGATTCTGCTGCAACAAGGCGAAAGCCGCTGATAATAAATTCCCTGGCAATAATAATGAGTACGATCCACGCCGGAATCCGGTCCATAGCTACATAACACACAAGAGCCGAAACGACCAGCAGCTTATCGGCCAACGGGTCCATAAATTTTCCAAAATTTGTCACAAGATTATATTTTCGAGCAATCTTTCCATCCAGCATATCGGTAAGGCTGGCAATAATAAAAATAATAAGGGCCACATAAACAGACCATGGTCCAATAGCATCTTTTGCCAGCAGAAATACAACAAAAACAGGAATGAGCAAAACTCTTAGTATGGTCAGTTTATTGGGCAGATTCATAAATCACTTCTCCTATCAAATCATATTCATTGGAAGCGGTCACTAAAACCTCCACCAGATCACCGGATAAAAGTTCCTCCTGCGCAGAAATAAAAATATAACCATCAACATCCGGCGCATCCCGGTAAGTGCGTCCGATATAAATGCCATCCTCCGGCAGCTTTCCTTCAACAAGTACCCAAAGCTTCTTTCCAACCATGGCCTCCGAAAGCTCAAAAGCAATCTCCTGCTGAAGGGCCATAAGCTCATCTTTGCGCTGCTGCTTCACATCCTCATCAATTTGCCCGGCCATCGCAGCAGCAGCCGTTCCTTCCTCCGGCGAATACGTAAAAACGCCAAGCCTGTCGAAACGCATATTCTCCACAAAGTCCATAAGCTCCTCATGCTGCGTGTCCGTTTCTCCCGGGAACCCGGTAATGAGTGTCGTACGCAGCGCTATGTCAGGAATCTCACGGCGAAGCTTTCCAATAATATTTTCCAGATCCTCCCGGTTCGTCCTCCGGCCCATGCGCTTTAATATATCATCGCTGGCATGCTGTATCGGAAGGTCAAGATAATGGCAGATTTTCTTCTCCTCCTTAATGACCTTGATCAGCTCATCAGTAATTTCCTCAGGGTAACAATACAAAATCCTTATCCATTCAATACCTTCAATTTTACACAATTTGCGAAGCAGCTCATGGAAGACCTTGCCGCCATAAATATCCTTTCCATACATTGTCGTTTCCTGGGCGACAATGTTTAATTCTTTAATTCCCGCAGCCGCCAGGTTGTTCGCGTCTTTAAGAATCTGCTCCATCGGATAGCTTCTATATTCTCCCCGGATCTTTGGGATAATACAGTAGGAGCAATGCTTATCACAGCCCTCGGCAATTTTTAAATAGCTGCTGTAGCCGCCTGTAGTAATCACTCTTTTGACATCCGGCATTGGCAGCTCATTCAGTCCGTGCATATCCACAAGGCGCTCGCCAAAAAGCGCTTTGTCAATAACATCACAAATATCGCCATAGCCGGTTGTTCCAATAACGCCGTCAACCTCCTCAATCTCATCAAGAATCTCCTGCTGGTAGCGCTGGGCGAGGCAGCCTGCGGCAATGAGTACCCGGGCGCTGCCGCTTTTTTTGTATTCTGCCATTTCAAGAAGTGTATTAATACTTTCCTGCTTTGCACATGGATAAAGCTGCACGTATTAACAACGATAATATCCGCCTTTGTTTCATCATCTGTCAATGTATATCCCCTTTTTGTCAACATTCCAAGCATAACCTCAGAATCTACCAGATTTTTGTCACACCCGAGGGATACAAAGTATATATTCATGGGTTCACTCCTTTTAACTGTGTAAAAATTAAGACAAGCTTCTGTCCAAATCATTACACTTATTTCCATCTTTTCATTTTAACAGCTTTTTATGAAAAATTAAAGTCCATTCAAGGGATTTATATAAAAAAGGTAACAGCTCAGCCATGCTGAACTGTTACCTTTTTTACTTTTCTTTGCGCTGCGCGGATTCCACACAGTTTTTCATCAGCATGGCAATCGTCATTGGGCCTACGCCTCCCGGAACCGGAGTGATTTTTGAGGCCACTTCCTTAACATCGTCAAAATCCACATCGCCGCACAATTTATTATCCGCATTTCTGTGTATCCCCACATCAATAACAACGGCTCCGTCTTTCACATAATTTCTTGTAAAAAATTTCGGTTTTCCAATCGCGCAGACAAGAATGTCCGCCCGGCGGCAAACATCCGCTAAATTTTTTGTCCTGGAATGGCACACAGTCACCTTACCGTTTTCGCGGAGCAAAAGAAGGGCCATAGGCTTGCCTACAATGTTGCTTCGGCCAACAACAACACATTCCTTTCCCTCAATAGACACACCGCTGCGTTTTAAAAGCTCGATAATACCGGCAGGCGTACATGAAACAAACCCCGGACGGCCGATGCAGAGCGCGCCCACGCTCTGGGTATGGAAGCCGTCCACATCCTTCCCCGGTGAAATTGCCGCAATAACCGCATTCTCATTAATATGGGCCGGAAGCGGAAGCTGGACAAGAATACCGTCAACAGTATCATCCTCATTATATTCCTTAATTTTGGCTAAAAGTTCTTCCTGCGTTGTATTCTCCGGCATCTCACAGGACAAGGAACGAATACCAATATAATCGCAGGCTTTTTTCTTATTGCGCACATAGACGCAGGAGGCCGGGTCCTGGCCCACAAGGATGACTGCTAAGGTTACTTCCCTGCCTCTTGCCTTCATTTTCGCAACATCTTCTTTGAGTTCTTCCTTAATTTGAGCTGAAATTGCTTTTCCATCAATCAACTGTGCCATAATACACCTCCGTTTTGGCGGCTTCAAGCCAAAGCCCCGCTTAATAAGCGGGAGTCTTGTTACGGTTTACAGATACCTGAAACCGTAACATCATCTTTCCCGATAAGGTTAAAATAATCCGGTAATTTTTCCGCTTTCATCCACATCAATGCCCTCGGCAGCCGGGCGCTTCGGAAGTCCGGGCATTGTCATAATTGCGCCCGTAATCGCCACTACAAAGCCGGCACCAGCGGATACATAAACCTCGCGGATATTGACATTAAAGCCCTCCGGCCGGCCAAGAAGCTTTGGATCATCTGAAAGAGAATACTGTGTTTTTGCCATACACACGGGCATATGTGAAAATCCCAGCGCCTCAATACGGTCCAGCGCCTTAGCAGCGGCAGGGGCAAAGCTTACGCTGCCCGCGCCGTAAATTTCCCTGGCTACAGTTTCGATTTTCTCACGCAGAGAAAGGTTATCCGGATACAGCGGTGCAAAATGGCTTTCCTTTGTCCTTAATGTCTCTACAACCATCCGTGCCAGCTCCTCTCCGCCGGCGCCGCCGTTTTCCCATACACGGGCCAGAGCAAAGGAGGCGCCCCGGGCTTCGCAAAATTCCTTAATGTAAGAAAGTTCCGCCTCAGTATCACTGACAAAAGCATTGAGTGTCACAATAACGGGCACATTGTATTTATGAAGATTTTCGATATGCTTTTCCAGGTTGACAATGCCCTTTTTCAGCGCTTCCACATTTTCCTGGCCAAGATCTGCTTTAGCCACGCCTCCATTATATTTCAGGGCGCGCACCGTAGCCACAAGGACAACGGCATCCGGCTTTAAGCCGGACATTCGGCACTTAATATCAAAAAACTTTTCTGCCCCGAGATCTGCGCCAAACCCGGCCTCTGTTACGACAATATCTGCCATTTTCAAAGCCATACGCGTCGCCCGGACGCTGTTGCAGCCATGAGCGATATTGGCAAACGGCCCTCCGTGGACAATTGCCGGCGTATGCTCTAATGTCTGGATCATGTTGGGTTTAATGGCATCCTTTAACAGGGCGGCCATAGCTCCCACAGCCTTTAAGTCTGCCGCCGTCACCGGCTCTCCCTGATAATTATAGGCAACAATAATACGGCCAATGCGTTCCTTTAAATCATGCATATCTGCCGCAAGACAGAGGATTGCCATAATCTCAGAGGCTACGGAAATCACAAAATGATCCTCGCGGACAACGCCGTCCATTTTTCCGCCAAGCCCTACAATAATATTGCGCAGCACCCGGTCATTCATATCCACGCACCGTTTCCAGACAATCTGCTTTGGATCAATACCAAGAGCATTGCCCTGCTGGATATGATTGTCAAGCATTGCAGCCAGAAGATTATTTGCTGAGGTAATGGCATGAAAATCCCCGGTAAAATGGAGATTTAAGTCTTCCATAGGAACAACCTGGGCATAACCGCCGCCTGCAGCGCCGCCCTTGATGCCAAAACATGGGCCCAAGGATGGCTCTCTTAAGGCAACAACAGCTTTTTCGCCAATATAATTTAGCGCCTGGCCAAGGCCAACACTGATGGTCGTCTTTCCCTCCCCGGCCGGCGTGGGATTGATGGCCGTGACTAGGACAAGCTTGCCGTCCTTGCGGTCTTTAATTTTATCCCAAAGCTCATCACTTAACTTTGCCTTATACTTTCCGTAAAACTCCAGATCATCCTCGGTGATGTTAAGCTTTGCCGCCACATCCTTAATCGGGTACATTTTCGCTTCCTGAGCGATTTCAATGTCTGTTTTCATTTTTAACTCCTCCTCATATATTGTTAGGGCAAGTAAAAATCTGCCTCTGTGGTACCACGGATTTCCCTGCGCCGCGCGCTCCCGAGCTATTATACATATTCATCCACATACTGCTCAAACTGTTCCGGACTCATAAGCACCTTCCGGGGTTTTGTGCCTTCTTCCGGGCCCACAACACCAGCCTCGTAAAGCTGGTCCATAATACGGGCGGCCCGGTTGAAGCCGATCCGGTACACTCTCTGAAGCATACCAATGGATGCCTTATCCTTTTCAATAATCATACGGCCGGCCTCAACAAAATAAACATCCCGGTCATCCGCAGCATTTTTATCCGCGGAAAGCTTCCCTGAGCTTATACTGCTGACAATCGCCTCATTATACTGAGGCTTTTCCTGATCCTTTGTAAGGAACTCAACAACCCCATTAACCTCCTGATCGGACACAAATGCTCCCTGTACGCGCACAGGCTTCTGATAGCCCGTTGGATAAAAGAGCATATCCCCCTTGCCTAGCAGCTTTTCCGCGCCGTTCATATCAATGATCGTTCTGGAATCCACACCAGAGGAGACAGAAAAAGCAATTCTTGAAGGAATGTTGGCTTTAATCAGCCCTGTAATAACATTCACTGACGGCCGCTGAGTCGCAATAACCAGATGGATGCCCGCCGCTCTGGCAAGCTGTGCCAGACGGCAAATAGCGTCCTCCACCTCATTGGAAGCAACCATCATAAGGTCTGCAAGCTCGTCCACAATAATAACAATCTGCGGCAGTCGTTTATGCTCTTCACTTTCATATTCACAGCCATCAATTTTGGCATTGTAGCTCTTCATGTCCCGGACGTTAAGCTCCGCAAATTTGGCGTAGCGCTTTTCCATTTCTGCCACCGCCCAGTTTAAAGCTCCCGCCGCTTTTTTAGGATCAGTGACAACAGGAATCAGCAAATGGGGAATCCCATTATAAACGCTAAGCTCTACAACCTTCGGGTCAATCATAATCATCCGCACATCTTCAGGCTTTGCTTTATAAATAATACTCATAATCAATGTATTAATACATACGGACTTACCGGAGCCAGTGGCGCCTGCAATGAGCAGATGGGGCATTTTTGCAATATCTGCGATAATGACCTGTCCGCCAATATCCCTGCCAGCCGCAAAAGCAATCAGCGATTTGCTCGTTTTAAACTCACTGCTTTCCAAAAGATCACGGAGCATAACCGTCGTATTTTCTTTATTAGGCACCTCAATACCAATGGCTGCCTTGCCAGGAATCGGCGCCTCAATTCTTATGTCCGCTACAGCCAGGTTCAGCTTTATATCATCGGTCAGGGATAAAATGCGGCTAACCTTCACGCCCTGCTCAGGCGACAGCTCATAGCGCGTCACCGACGGACCGCAGCTTACATTGGTCACATGGACCTTCACGCCAAAGCTGTCCAGGGTTTCCTGGAGCTTTTTAGCGGTTTCTTTAAGATGGGCGTCTGAATCCGCAGTTGAAGCCATTGGCTTGCCCCGCTTTAAAAGCTCCATAGGAGGGAACACATACTCCTTAACCTCGGGAAGAAGCTGCGCTTCCGACACCGGCTCAGGCGTATTATCCACAGCAGCGCCCGCCCTGGGCCCGGACGGCTTGCCAGCAACATGCTGCCCGCTGCCAGCGGCCCGCATCGCAGCCTGGCGCACGGCATCCTTAGGAGAAACATCCGCATTTCCCGGCTCATATTCCGGAAGATTTGTATACTTTTCCTCGATCGTTTTCTCCTGTATATCTTTAATCTCATATTCCTCAGGAAATTCGCCAATCGTAACCTTCGGCAGCGGCTGGGTCGTTCCAAAGGGATCTTGCTTTGACCCATCGGGCTTTGGCATAAATTCAGGGATTTCTATCTTTGGCTCTTGCTCCAAGGCAAGTGCTTCATCCGGCTCTAAATAAACAGGGTCCGGTGAAAAATCAAACTCCGGCGTTTCTTCCCCAGAAACATTTTTCATTCGGGTAATCGTAAAATCTGGCAGCTCAATTTCCTTTTCTAAGGAAGCTGCCGCCGGACGGTTTTGCTCGTCCTTTATTTCAGGCGCGCCTTTTACATGCTCTAAATTTTCTTTGCTTTCTGCCGCTTCCATGGCAGCTGTATCCACAGCCTGCCCGGAAATCTTATCAGCCTCATCTAATTTTGGTATTTCAAAGCCCAGGGGAGTTATTGTCTTGCCGTAAGCATTTTCGGGCTCAAGCATAGCTTCCCCGCTGCCTTTCTTCCGGCGGCGTTTGGGCCGTTTAGCTTCCATAGGTTCCTGAATAGCTTTCACATCGTCCATATCGTCAATGTCTTCAAAATCATCAAGGTCGTCTAAGCCATCAGCCATCCCTTCGTTCCCGCCGTTGTCAAGCCGTGCTGCCTCATCCTCCATACGGCGCTGCCTGCGTGCTTCATCCATCAAAGCTTTATGCTCTCTGTGGCGCTTGGCCGCCGCCAAGGTCCACTGCTGAAGCTTTCTCAAAATTGAAACAAATACCGATTTTCCGGCAAACAGCACAACACTGACCGCAAAAAGGGCCACAATAATCAAATAAGTTCCGGCAATCCCAAATAAGGGGGTGAGAAGCCGGCAAATAGAGCCTCCGATCAGGCCGCCCCCATTTTTATAAACCGCACTGTCCTCATAAAAATCCAGCACTGACATGTAAGACTGGCCTGGATTGGAAAGCATTTGAAGGAAGGCCGTCACTGAAATAAACAAAACAATCCCCGATAAAATTTTTACAACAGCGATCCGGTTATGCCTGTTCGATATGTAAAAGGCTGTTCCAAAAAATACCATATATGGGATCAGATAAGCAATCCATCCAAAAACGCCAAAAATAAAGTAGGAAATATGCTTTCCGACAGTACCGCACAAATTGTAAATACTCAAAAGCAGCAATATAGAAATCGCCAGTGCAATAATCATTTCGATTTCATCATACATACCGCTGCGCTGTCGGTAATCAATATCACCGGCTGCTTTTGTAGTTCTTGCCTTTGATGTACTTTTTTTTGCTGCCGCAGTTTTTTTAGCCGCCGTTTTTCCCGTACTTTTTCTGGCAGTACCTGCTGATGAAGTTTTCTTTTCTGCGCTTACTCTGCGGTTGCCGGAACTGGCTGTTCCAGTCTGCCTTGCAGCCATCGAATCATCCTCCTTTTATATACTTTATGCTCCTTCTGCGGCATGTCAACGCTGCCACTTCGGTCGTTGCTGAACGCGTGGTCTACGCTTCGCTCCGGTCGTTGCTAGACGCGTGGTCTACGCTCCGCGTCGGTCGTTGCTGGACAAGCGCCGCCGGCGCTTAGCAACACCGGCACGCAGCAACCGTCCTCATACCTTGGGGTTATCAAATGTGCATACGCAGGGTCA